>DAIOTP010000039.1:433-23932 GCA_036751905.1 Cryomorphaceae bacterium | reverse complement strand
ATGGCTTGCTGAACACCTGCACCCCATGGGCATAAAGGTGCGGCGCATCGTGAGTATCAGCGATACCCGCGATGCCATACGCAGTGCAATTGACGAAGCCTTCCAGCAAAATGAGCTTGTATTGATGACCGGAGGACTGGGGCCCACCCAGGATGATATCACAAAAGAAACCCTTGCAGAGTACTTCGGTACCACGCTCGAGCGCAATGGGGACGTGTTGTGGGAAATTGAAGCCTTCTTCCGCGAGCGGGGACGCCCGGTGCTTGAGGCCAACCGCACACAAGCCGATTTGCCGAAAGGCGCCACCATCCTTAAAAACATACGCGGCACAGCCCAAGGCATGTGGTTTGAACGCAATGGAAAAGTGCTGATTTCCATGCCTGGAGTACCCTATGAAATGAAGGGCATTATGGATGAAGGTGGTTTTGACTTGTTGAAGAAGCATTTCGAAACCCCTGACATTGTGCACCGTACGGTACTCACCGTGGGATTGGGTGAAAGCTTCATTGCCGACCTCATGGCCGACTGGGAGCGCAGCCTCCGCAATGAAGGCCTCGCACTGGCCTATCTTCCTTCGCCGGGACTGGTGCGCCTCCGGTTGAGCGGCAGTATTGCAAAAGGACAAGCTGCGCAGGTTGAGGCGCGCATACAACACTATATCGATGAATTGGAGCGCCGCTTGCCGCAGCACACTTTTGGCTATGAGAAGCAAACCATAGCAGAAGTGTTGGGAACATTGCTGCAAAGCCGTGGCGAAACGCTTGCATTGGCAGAAAGTTGCACCGGCGGCTATGCGGCGCATTTGGTGACGGCCATTCCCGGGAGTTCAGCGCACTTCAAAGGTGGTGTGGTAAGCTACAGCAATGAGTCCAAGTGCAACCTGCTCGGCGTGCCCATGGCCCTGATGCAGACCCACGGAGCTGTGAGCGAGGAAGTGGTAAAAGCCATGGCGCAAGGCGCGAGGGAGCGCTTTGGCAGTACTTACGCCATCGCCACATCGGGGGTGGCGGGTCCCGATGGCGGCAGCCCCGAAAAGCCCGTAGGTACCGTATGGATGGCCATTGCTTCCGCAAAAAACACAACGGCCGAAAAGCACAATATGGGCCGAAGCCGCATTGGAAACATCACTGTATCAGCACTTATAGCACTGAATTGGCTTAGGGTACAAATTCTTTCAAAAGCTTTTGAATAATCGGAATAAAATACCGTAATTTGCACCCACTTTTTTAGTACCTCATATAACACAGGAGACGCAATGTCACGAGTATGTCAATTAACAGGTAAGCGTGTGATGGTGGGCAACAATGTATCGCACTCCAACCGCAAGACAAAACGCAAGTTTTATCCAAACCTGATCAAGAAAAAATTTTACGTAGCCTCTGAAGATAAGTGGGTAAGCCTTACAATATCCACTTCAGCACTCCGTACCATCAACAAAATAGGTATTGAAGAAGTCCTCAAACGCGCCAAGGATAAAGGCAACTTTGAAGGTTAATCAACCCCTGAACAACACCTCCAATGGCAAAGAAAGGCAATAGAGTACAAGTGATCATGGAGTGTACCGAACACAAAGAAAGCGGTATGCCAGGCACTTCACGTTACGTGACGAAAAAGAACCGGAAGAATACATCCGAGCGTCTTGAACTCAAAAAGTACAACCCCATCCTGAAACGCTCTACGGTGCACAGGGAAATTAAATAATGGTGAATCATGGCTAAGAAAACGGTAGCAACACTGCAAACTGGCGTGGGAAAAAACCACACCAAAGTGATCAAAATGTTCAAAACGCAAAAGTCAGGTTCTTACTCCTTCAGGGAGGAAATCGTGACCAACGATAAGGTAGCCGACTGGTTCAAGGACGGAAACTAAAAATTCGGCGTACGAAACTCGAGGCTTTTTCCGGTGATTGGAGAAGGCCTTTTTTCGTTTAACCTACCTACGAACTATGGGAATCTTCAACTTCTTCAGCCGCGATAAAAAAGAGAAACTCGACGAAGGCCTCGAAAAAACCAAATCGGGAATCTTTGGCAAGCTCAGCAAAGCCATTGCCGGTAAATCAAAGGTGGACGACGAGGTACTCGACAGCCTCGAAGAGGTACTCATCAGTGCCGATGTAGGTGTGAATACCACCCTCAGGGTGATTGAACGCATTGAAGAGCGCGTAGCCCGCGACAAATACCTCGGTACCTCGGAGCTCAAAAGTATACTGCGCGACGAAATAGCCGCCCTTTTGGAAGAAAACAACAGCGGCAATGCGGTGGACTTCACCCTGCCAGAGGGCCAAAAACCCTATGTAGTGATGGTGGTAGGTGTGAATGGCGTGGGCAAAACCACGACGATCGGCAAGCTGGCGTATCACTTCAAGAAGGCTGGCAAGTCGGTGATGCTCGGTGCTGCCGATACCTTTCGCGCAGCAGCCGTAGATCAGCTCCGCATATGGAGCGAGCGTGCCGGCGTACCCATCGTGCAGCAAGGCATGGGCGCTGATCCGGCTTCAGTGGCTTTTGACACCCTTCAAAGTGCTGTGCGCCAAGGATGTGATCTAGTACTCATCGACACGGCAGGCCGCTTACACAACAAGGTAAACCTGATGAACGAACTCACCAAGATACGCCGCGTAATGGACAAAGTCGTGCCCGGAGCACCCCATGAGGTACTGCTGGTGCTCGATGGCAGTACCGGTCAAAATGCCGTGGAGCAAGCCCGCCAATTCACCAAAGCCACTGAGGTGACGGCCCTTGCGCTCACCAAAATCGACGGCACGGCCAAGGGCGGAGTGGTCATTGGCATCAGTGACGAGTTCAAAATACCTGTAAAGTACATCGGCGTGGGCGAAGGGATGGAACACCTCCAGGTATTCAACAAGCACGAATTCGTCGACTCCCTTTTTAGCGAAAGCAAAATATGAAGACCAAGACCCTCAAAAAGAACAAGGTGAACGTAGTAACCTTGGGTTGCAGCAAAAACATCTTCGACAGCGAAGTGATGATGGCACAGCTCAAGGCCAACAAGTACGACGTGGTGCACGAAAGCGATGAGGGCGATGCCTCCGTAGTCATCATCAATACCTGCGGGTTTATCGAAAACGCCAAGCAGGAGAGCATTGACACCATATTGCAATGGGCCGATGCCAAAGGCAAAGGCCTTGTTGACAAAGTATATGTAACGGGTTGCCTGAGCGAACGCTACAAACCAGATCTGGAAAAGGAAATTCCGGAAGTGGATGCCTATTTCGGAACGCGCGAACTGCCGCGCCTGCTCAAAACCCTTAAAGCCGATTACAAACACGAGCTCGTTGGCGAACGCTTGCTTACCACCCCGGTACATTACGCTTACTTCAAAATAGCAGAGGGATGCGACCGTCCATGCAGCTTTTGCGCCATACCGCTCATGCGGGGCAAGCACTTGAGCACCCCCATTGAAGAGCTGGTAAAGCGTGCTGGTAGCCTTGCGGCAAATGGCACCAAAGAACTCATCCTTATAGCGCAAGACCTCACCTACTACGGCCTAGACCTCTACAAAAAACGGGAGTTGGCAAAGCTCCTCGAACATTTGAGTGATGTAGAAGGCATTGACTGGATCAGGTTGCATTATGCATTTCCAAGCGGGTTCCCGATGGAAGTGCTCGATGTAATGCGCGAACGCCCCAATATTTGCAACTATCTCGACATCCCTTTACAACACGCCAGCACCCGCATGCTCCAAGCCATGCGCAGGGGCATAACCCGCGAAAAAACTACCGAACTCATACATCAAATCAGGGAGCGGGTGCCTGGCATTGCAGTGCGCACCACGCTCATATCGGGCTACCCGGGCGAGAGCGAGCGCGATCAGGAAGAAATGCTGGAGTGGGTGGAAGAGATGCGATTTGACCGCCTTGGCGTATTCACCTACAGCCATGAGGAGGATACACACGCATTCAACTTCACCGACGACGTGCCCGCAGAAGTGAAAACAGCGCGCGCCGAAGCCATCATGGAATTGCAAAGCGGCATTTCACATGAAATCAACCAAAGCAAGGTAGGCATGGAGTTCAAAGTAATGGTGGACCGTGTGGAAGGTGGAAACTACATAGGCCGCACCGAAGCCGACAGCCCTGAGGTGGACAATGAAGTGATCATTCCCAAAGCATCCGGCTATGCCCGTGTGGGTGACTTCGCCCAAGTGCGCATCGCCGAAGCCGATCCTTACGACCTCTACGGCACCCTGCTTCCCTAAGCCTTGATGCACCCGTGCAGGCTTTCGCCAAATTTGCCGTAAAGGCCAGCCATACCATGGTGAACACCTTGGAGATTCACTACCTTTGTGGCACTCTTCACAGAGGATTTTCATAGTATAACTTGTCATTGTAACATGAAGCATCTCCACAACGAAGAGGATTGGCGTGTATTGAAAAAGCGCATGGAAGAGAGCAATGAAGCCCGGCTTACCATTTCCTTTTATCAGTACTACCTGCTCGGCAATCCTCAACTTTTTCGCGATTATTTGTTCATCCATTGGACTGAACTCGGTGTGCTGGGCCGCACCTATGTGGCCCACGAGGGCATCAATGCACAAGTAAGTGTACCATGCGATCACTTTGAAGCTTTCAGAGACCACCTCTACAGCATCAGTTTCCTCGACGGCATACGCCTCAACATGGCCATCGACGACGATGGCAAGAGCTTTTACAAACTCATTATCAAAGTACGCGACAAAATTCTGGCCGATGGGCTCAACGACGCAACCTTCGATGTAACAAACCGTGGCAAGCACCTCGACGCCGACGAATTCAATACACTTGCTCAGCGCGATGACACCATACTCATCGACATGCGCAACCATTACGAGCATGAGGTGGGCCACTTCAAAGGAGCCATCACCCCTGATGTGGACACGTTTCGCGACAGCTTGCCCTACATTCTCGACAACCTACAAGGACTTGAGGACCGGAACATCCTGATGTACTGCACGGGAGGCATACGTTGCGAGAAGGCCTCAGCATGGCTCAAGCACAAGGGCTTCAGCAATGTACATCAACTCAATGGAGGCATCATTGAATATGCGCGGCAAGTGAAGCAGCAAGGCCTGCAAAACCGGTTTGTAGGTAAAAACTTTGTGTTTGACGAACGGCTCGGCGAGCGCATTGGCGATGAAGTTATAGCACGATGCCATCAATGCGGAGCTGCCTGTGACAACCACACCAACTGCGCCAATACGGGTTGCCACATGCTCTTCATACAGTGCGACACCTGCAAAGCCAGCCATGAAGGTTGCTGCAGCGAAAGTTGTGCAGAAGTACTGCGCCAACCTGAGGAAGTGCAAAAGGAACTGAGGGCGGCCACTCCCTACAGTGGCCACAGGGTTTTCAAAAAAGGCAGGGCTGCCCATCTCGCATTTAAAACGGTGCACAATTCTTTTGAAAAAGCCATGGAGCGCATCCTTTTTACGGAAGTGAAAGCGGATTAACAGGCTTGTATTGTAGCGGCATTAAAAACCAGAGAAGGAGGTCAATGCATTCCTTGTGAATACGTTGACCACCCTCCCCGGTGTAGCTTATAACCAATCTTAACCCTGAAGACAGTGCTCTTTTGCACTGAGCAGCCGGAAACAAAAGCTGGGACAAAATTGGGCTATTCGGCATAGCATTGTGGTAACTAAAATCACATTGCAGCACAAACCCCTCGTCGCTGCGTTTTATATATGCCTTTACTATTTATAGCGAATGCGCATCTTTGCAACAGCTTCAAGCCATGATTACATTCAGATCATACAATGTCATAATCCCCAAATTTCGCATAGAAGACGAAGTTAAAGGCGGTATTGCGGCCATTTACAAGGCTTTCGCCAAATTGGATTTTCAGGAGGATGAGTACCTCGTGGCCATAGGTGTAGGCAATGCCACCGAAGTGCGGTACGTATTTGAACAGTTGTTGGGTATGGGGCTTGTGTATGATGAGCGTCGCGAGGCCAGTGATCACTTTGTGGTCATGGCCAAGGAGGGAATCTGGTGGTCGGCTCCATGGTTGGTATACAATGACGGCGGTTGTTGGTTCATCGCTGATGTAGAGGCCCCAAGCAAAAACGCAAAAATTAGCTGAATTATGATGGATATCAAAAATAAAGTAGCCCTGATTACAGGAGGTACCAAAGGCATAGGCTACGGCATTGCCAAAACCATGCTCGAAGCCGGCATGCATGTGGCCATTACCGGCCGAAATGCCGAAAGTGTAAGCGAAGCTGTGAACAGCCTTACGGCCAATGCGCCTGGAGGTGCCATAGGGATACAGGCTGATGTGCGCAATCTCAGGGACATGCAGCATGCTGTGGCAGATGTACTTGACCATTATCGCCAGCTTGATGTGGTGGTGGCCAATGCCGGCTTGGGTCATTTTGGCAGCATCGAGGAATTGAGCCCAGAACAATGGAATGAAACCATTGATACCAACCTCAACGGTGTATACAATACAATAAAACCTGCAATTGAAGCGCTGAAATTGAGCAAAGGACTTATCGTGACGGTTGCCAGTCTTGCCGGCACCAATTTCTTTGCAGGAGGCGCTGCATACAATGCGAGTAAATTCGGTTTGGTAGGTTTCACACAAGCCATCATGCTCGACCTGAGGAAGTACGGCATCCGCGTAAGTACCATCATGCCTGGATCGGTAAGCAGTCACTTCAACGACCACCAACCTGGGTCTGCCGATGACTGGAAAATACAGCCTGAAGACATTGGCCAAATGGTGCTTGACCTGATGAAAATGCACCCGCGCACTTTGCCGAGCAAAATAGAAGTCAGGCCCACGCAGCCGCTCAGCAGGTAATTCGAAATGGATTGGATTGATCCATGATACGATAGCCTGGTGGCCGCGGGTCTTGGCACCTAGGCCCCCACTTTGTCGCTTCTTCTGTCACGGCCCGCATTCAGCTCGATGTACCGAATCACCGCAGCAGCAATATCTTTCCCTGTGGCTGCTTCTATACCTTGCAAGCCTGGTGAGGAATTCACCTCAAGCACAAGCGGCCCCCTTTTCGACTCGATCATGTCAACTCCAGCCATATTGAGACCCATGGCTTTGGCTGCTTTGAGGGCCAATGCACGCTGAGCCGTGGTAAGGCGTACCTTGATGGCTGAACCACCCCTGTGTAGGTTGCTTCTGAACTCGCCTTCAGCACCTTGTCGCTTCATGGCTCCTACCACTTGGCCATTTACCACAAAGGCCCTTATATCGGCTCCGCCGGCTTCAGCGATAAATTCCTGTATGAGCATGTAAGCATTCAATCCGTGAAATGCCTCGACCACTGAGCGTGCTGCCTTCTTGGTTTCGGCCAGCACTACCCCTATACCTTGTGTGCCTTCGAGCAGTTTGAGCACTACTGGTGCGCCACCGATTTCTTTGATCAGGGCATCTACATTTTTTGGATGGTTCGTGAATACGGTACGGGGTATACCAATATCATGGCGCGAAAAAATTTGCAGGCTACGGAGCTTGTCACGTGAACGCACTACACTGATCGAAGAGTTGACAGAGAACACCTTCATCATCTCAAATTGCCTTACCACAGCCGTACCATAAAAGGTTACCGAGGCACCAATACGGGGTATTACGGCGTCAAAGGGTGGAAGCTCATCACCATTGTAGATAATGCGGGGATTCTGGTATTCGCCAATCAAAGAGCATCGGGTATGATCGATGACCATTGCTTCATGACCCCTTGCTATGGCAGCTTCTTTGAGCCTGCGTGTTGAGTATAGATTGGGATTGCGGGAAAGTATTGCGACACGCATGGCTTAAGAGGGACTTTGCAAATAGCTTTGAGAAACATCAATCAAAAAATGGCCGCGCAAAAAACGCCGGCCCAGGAGTACAGAATAATTCATGGTCGATCGGTCGGTCAGCGTAACGGTGGTCTTTTTTTCGACAGTGCCCAACTTTACGCGGAGTTTTACTGTAAAGCGTGTCTCCATGCTTCCGTTGGAGCTTTTAACGCGTTTTTGTGCATATGTTTCGAAGCGCAATACGCGCTTGCTTCGCTTCAAAAAATGGCAGCAAAGTACTTTTTTGCCCCCAATGGTTTCAATCCAAAGTTTATCACAGTGTGCAGCGCTCGAAGCCGCCCCGCTGTCAATGCGGGCAACAACATTGCGCCGATTGAGGTCAGGGAATTCGATTTTTTCCTTGCTCCCAACCACCAGCTTCTGCTCATTTTCAAGCATTTTTATCACCGTTACAGCCATACTCTGCGCCAAAGATAGGGCATTGGTCACAAAGCAGGGTGCACTTGTATGCATGCATCGATAAGTTGATGCAGTCCGATGCCATTGCATTTTTCGGGTCGGGCTAAGTATTGTAGTCTTCCACGACGGAAAGCGCTATATTCGAGCGCAAAATCAAAGCGTATGCGAACGAAAGAGGGCAAGTCGTACAAAAAGGATCAAATGGAAATCAATGGACAAAAGATTGCGCCGGGTGAAATGAAGCGTGTGAGCTCGAAGGTAGCGCGGCTGGCATCGGGGACTGAGATGGAGCTACCCATCTACGTGTACCGCAGCAACAAGCCTGGGCCGGTGGTGCTGCTCAGTGGAGGGCTCCACGGCGACGAGATTAACGGCATTGAAATCGTAAGGCGCATGCTTGAAGACAACACCTTCGAATCGATTGAGCGCGGCAGCATAGTGGCCATTCCTGTGATGAACATTTACGGCTTCCTCAATTTCAGCAGGGAAGTTCCTGATGGCAAAGACATAAACCGCAGTTTTCCTGGCAATGTTGGGGGTTCGCTGGCCGCCCGAATTGCACATTTTCTTACCAAAGAGGTTATCCCCAACATCGACATTGGTGTGGACTTTCACACCGGTGGGGCCAGCAGATTCAACTTCCCCCAAGTGCGCTATGCCGGCATAGATGATCGGGCGGTAGGGCTTGCCAAAGCGTTCAGCGCACCAGTAATGTTGCAAAGCGGACTCATTGAGAAGAGCTTAAGAAAACAAGCATATAAAATGGGAAAGAGCATCATCGTGTATGAAGGCGGTGAAAGCCTCCGCATCGACGAAGAAGTGATCGCGGAGGGTATCAATGGAGCAATGCGCATGCTGCACTACCTCGAAATGCTGCCTGTTGCCCCGCGTCCAGTCACTGTACCCGTTGATTGCCACAGCTCAACTTGGGTGCGCGCGAAGCGATCTGGGATTTACAAAGGTTTGCTTCAATCAGGAATGCACATAAACCGCAAAGAATTGCTCGGTTACATTACCGATCCATTTGGAGAATTCAGTGTCAAAATAAAGTCCGCTCACAGCGGCTTTATACTGGGCCACAACAACATGCCCATCATCAACCAAGGGGATGCCCTTATACACATTGGCCATTTTAACGAAGAAATCCAATAGGTTCGGCCAAGCGTCTCAGGATTTAGCCCAAGGTATCTGGATTGGAGCTTGGATGTTTTTTTGGCACAAGCTTGAGCTTGGCCCCCGAGCCAGAACATACCACATTGCATGCCCTGCACCAATTCAGAAAGCGAAGGCCGCTTACAGGTCATTGAAACTTAACAATACCTTAATGATGGGATTTTTGTTGTTATAACACTGAATTTGATTTGCTTAAAATGAATGTCTCTCCATTTATAGACCTTTTGACAGTCCTTGAAAACTTAGAATCGCGTCTAAGGAAATGATAAGAGCTAATTTTGCCGCAACAGGCCATTATGCCTGATAAAATCACCAAATATTCATTTCATGATGATACTTCAACCCAACAACAACATGTTAAATTTTGCGCTTGGCAAGTGGCTTCTCATCGTAGCCCTGTTTGCTGGAATTTTCAATGCAAATGCACAGCTCAACTTGCCCTACTCATTCGATTTTTCAACTGATCCCTTTGCGAACGGTTGGACACAAGTAAGTGTGAGTGGCGCCCAAAGCTGGCAGTACAATGCCACTTTTCAAAATGCCACCATGAGTGCTTTCGCAAGTGGATGTCAAGTGAATGAGGACTGGCTCATCAGCCCTTCTTTCAACCTTGAAAACTCAACGGATGAATCACTTACTTTTGACATTCAACGCGGCTTTTCGGGCGACAATGGCCTGGAAGTATTCTACAGCACCAATTACAGCGGCAGCGGCGACCCGAACGAAGCCGATTGGACATTTATTGACGAGGCGGTCACCACCGATTTCGCAAATAACAATGTAAGTGTAACATTTGGTCCTTATGATGTACTCAACGGTGTAAATGAATCCAATGTGTATATCGCTTTCCGTTTTGCATGGGATGAAGGAGATTGCAGCACATGGCGCGTCGCCGGCCTCAATTTGATCAGTGGCTCTATACCCGTCATTGCCGCAAGCGTTACCGCCATCTCAGGCCTCAATTATGAGGAGGCTGAGGGCCCTTCAGAAAGCGTTGGCTATGAAATGACCATTGCCAATTTTGAAGGCAACGGAACAGTAAGCGTTACCGCACCAACGGGATTTGAAATTTCCAAAAACGATGTCACCTTCACTCCGACCCTTTCATTCGACTACACAAATGGTGACCTTACGGAGCCGGGACTCATCTATGTAAGACTTGCAGAAGGCTTGAGCCCTGCCAATTACACCGGTTTAATAGCACATACGAGCGGTTCTGTAAATGCCAATGTCTCTGTATCAGGCGTTGTAAGTCTTGCTCCACCCACGGATGCATACTTTATAAACTTTGAAGGTGAAGGCGAAACCAAGGGCGCATATGCTTCTGGCAATGTGGTGCTCAGTGGTCTTGAATGGAACATGACCGATGTGCTCATCGGTACGGATGATGCAGATTTTAAAAATGGCATTCGCTCGGCCCGCCTGCGTGGTTATGGCAGTACTATGATGGCCATGCAGCAAGATAAAAATGGTGGAGCAGGCACCATCACTTTCCTTCACCGCCGTTATGGCACTGACCAACAGGTTGCTTACTTGGTTGAGTACAGCACCAATGGAGGCGGCAGCTGGATTCCAGCTGGTCCGGAATTTACCAGTGGGCCTCAAGTGCAAACCTATTCAGCACAAGTAAATGTTGCTGGAAACGTGCGATTCCGCATCGGTACAGTAAGTGCTACCGGCAATACCATCCGACGCATGAACATTGACGACATCATTATCAGCGACTTTGGAGGTTCAGGTGGCGTGGCGAGCATCACAGCCGATGCAAACGCGCTTGTGCCTTTCAGCTACACGGAAGGGCAAGGACCCAGCGCTGAGGGCATGTACAGCATCAGTGCGGAGAACCTTTCACCCGAAAGTGGAACCATTGCTGTGGCTGCTCCTACAGGTTTTGAGCTCTCTAATGATGGATTCACATGGACAATTTCCCTGAATGTGGCCTATACCAATGGCGGAAGCAACATCGATAACAACACCATTATGGTGCGTCTTGCTGAAGGACTCAATGCGGGCAACTACGGTGGCAACATCACCCACAATGGTGGAGGTGCTTCCGCAAATGTGCCCGTGTCTGGCAGCGTAAGCAGTGACGGAGTAAGTTTCTTGCCTGAAACTTACAACCTCTCAAGTGGCACGTACACTTTCAACGAATGGGATTCATTGGCCAGTCCATTGACTTACCCGGCCAATATGCGCTACTACTGGAGCAACAATCCCTCTGGATCTGAATTTGATGATCTCGAGGATGGTACAGGAGTTTATGATTGTGGATTTAACCTTTCATCGCGTCCACGCATCAATGGGCTGGGTGAAGATGGTTTCTCATTTATCAGCACGGGCAATCCTCAACGCAATGACTGTGAAGGCGGCGATGCAGATGAAGACCGCTATGTGGGCAGTGCCGTGTTGGCACTCAACACTACTGGCGTAACCGTAGCGCATATAGCTTGGAAATCATGGCTTGTATCTCAAGGAGAACGTACTTTTGGTATTCGCCTTCAGTACCGCATAGGCGGCGATGGAGCTTATGTCGACTTTGAAGAGGAGACCACCTTTTCAAGCGCAGGGTTGGAATCTGGAGTTACTGAAGATTTCGTGCTTGAGCTGCCAACGACACTTTTGGGCCAAGCGGCAGTGTACCTGAGGTTCGTATATTTCCAAATCGACGGAGAGTCAGGCAACCGTCCTGAGCTTGCCATCGAGTCATTCACGGTATGTCCATGTGAACCACTGAGCACTGTCGAGTCAGTAAATGGATGGGTCAGGGCGTACCCGAACCCCACCGCCGACATACTGCTTCTGGACCTGAGCGATGCTCCTCAAGGCACATACAACCTCAATCTGTTTGACCTGAGCGGAAAATTGGTCAAGAGCACACAAGCCGTTGGTAACGGGCAAACGTTGAGATTTGATCTGAATAGTATTCCCCAAGGAATGTACTTCCTTACTGCTGTAAATATGCAGGGTGAAGCATACACCGTCAAAGTGATCAAGCGGTAATCTCCTAAACGATTTCTCCCTTTGATGGGCGGCGCTTTGCGCCGCCCATTTTTTTTGGGTATACCCATTTTCTTTTGAATATGCCATATCTCAAGTAGTTCGGAAAGGAGGCGCGAATTGTTATTTCTGCCTAACAAACAATCAAAAAAACCTTAACAGAAAAGTAATATGTTCAAATGCCCCTTGAAAGTCTAAGGCTATCAATGCAAAGGACTTTATTCTGCTGCCCTTTATCATCAAAATGGGGCAATTCATGGCCTGTCTTTGTCAGCTCGACCTGCATAAATCAAGAAAGCCGTGTAAATTGCGGCGATATTTGGCGAAAGCCACAACCATTTATTTAATCATTAAAAATCATTAACCATGATGTACCCTTTATGTGCCCTTATGAAGTCCTTGCGCTCTTCGGGCGCGGTATTCTTTTTGGGAATTGCCCTGCTTCTGTCAGGAGGTGCCTATGCCCAAAGCTTGCCTTACAATTTTGACTTTACATCAAGCCCATTCACTGCTGGCTGGACAGAGTTCAGCGTGAGTGGTGCACAGGTATGGACGTACAACAGCACCTTCAGCAATGCCTCTATGAGTGCATTTGCAGGCAGCTGTCAAGTCAATGAAGATTGGCTGATAAGTCCCGCCTTCAACCTGAGCAGCAGCAGCAATGAGGCACTCACCGTTGCCATTCAACGGGGGTTTACAGGCGACAATGGATTGGAAATTTTATACAGTACCAATTACAGTGGAAGCGGCGATCCCAATGCCGCCACCTGGACGTTTGTTGACGAAGCAGTTGCAAGCGACTTTACAGCAAACAATACCAACGTGGATTTTGGTCCCTATACCGGGTTCCCAACCGCGGCCACCTCACTGTATATCGCATTTAAGTTTGACTATGCAAGCGGCGCGTGCAGCACCTGGCGCATAGGTGGCTTCACTTTCGAAGATGGTTCAGCCCCTGCGCTCACACTCAGCGAAACCAATATCGGCAACCTCAACTATGACGAAGGCGCTGGTCCTTCGGCTCCCCAAACGTACACCATCAGCGGTTCACAATTGGTAGGCACTGGCAATATCACTGTAACGGCTTCATCTGGTTTTCAGGTTTCGTTGAACAATGTGTTCTATGGTACTACGGTCAGTGTACCTTTTGCAAGCGGGGTGGTGAACAGCCAGCCACGCACGCTTTTTGTTCGGCTTGCCTCGGGGCAGGCCATCGGCGATTACAGCGGAACTGTAACTCACACTGGCGGAGGAGCTACCGCAACACTCAACGTGAGTGGATCTGTAAGCCTGGCGGGTGTCACTGTTATTGACTTTGAAGGAGCAGGAGAAACAAAAACTTCCTATGTTACTGGCAACGTATTCCTAAGCGGCACTGAATGGACCATGACCAACGTGCTTATTGGTACCGATGCCGCCGACTTCAAAAATGGCGCCCGCTCTGCACGTTTGCGCGGTTATGGCGACACTGAATTTGTAACGGCCGCAGCAAAGCAAGGTGGAATTGGTTCACTAAGCTTTGTATATGCACGTTACAGCTCTGATACTCAAGTAGCCTACGTGGCTGAGTACAGCACAGATGGCGGAAGCTCATGGACGCAAATAGGCAGCGAATTTACTGCCACCGAAACACCTGCCATCTTCTTCGAACAAGTAGACGAGCCCAATGATGCCTTGATCCGTTTCCGCACAGTGCCTTCTACAGGTACTTCCAATCGGAGGATGAACATGGACGACATCGTGATCACAGACTTTGGTGTGGGTTTTCCGCAAATTTTCGCAGCGCCCGCTGCCATCACTGATTTGAATTATTCAGTGGGCAATGGTCCCTCGGCAGCACAAAGTTATGCCCTCTCGGCAGTAGGACTAAGCCCCGCCAGCGGAAATATCGCCGTAACTGCTCCAGCCAATTTCCAGGTATCAAACAATGGAACTACATGGTCATCAAGCATCAATGTGGCTTATACCGCGAGTGGAACAAGCATTGCAAACAACGAGGTATTTGTACGTCTTGCAGCCGGGCTTTCCTCAGGAACGTACACCGGCAACATTACCCACACCGCTGGCTCGGGCAGTGCCTCAGTGAGCGTATCAGGTGAAGTAGCAGCTTCACTCAATCCTGAACTCTTCGCACTTGCCAGCGGCAGCTACAGTTTCACAGAGTGGAGCAATGAGGCCGGTGCAGGCGCATACCCTGCGAATATGCGCTTCCTGATGTCGAATGATCCTTCGGCAGCTGGGTTTGATCCTTTGGCCGATGGTACACGCCTCTTCAACTGCGACTACAACCTAAGCAGCCGTCCGCGCTTTCAAGGTTTGGGTGCAAACGGATTCTCTATGCTCAGCACGGGGTCTCCACAGTACAACAATTGTGCATCGGGAGCAGCTGACAACGACCGCTATGTTGGTTCGGCAGTAATTGGCCTCAATACGCAAACAGTGGGCTTTGCGCGCATTGAATGGTTGAACCGTCTTGTAACCGAAGGTGAACGCGATTTTACCGTAAGGTTGCAGTACCGTGTGGGCGACAGCGGTGGCTACACCGACTTCGCCGGCAATCCTGAGTACTCTTCATTGGGCAAAGTCGCTGGCGATACTGCTGTAAGCAATTTCATTCTGCCAGCTGCTGTGCTCGGCCAAAGTGAGGTATACCTTCGATTCAACTATTTCCAACTGGGTACGGGGTCAGGCACACGTCCTGAGATGGGTATTGACAACATACTCATTACCACCACTCCACTGGTAGCGCCATTGTTGAGCCTTTCAGAAGGAACATTGAGTGGCTTTTACTACACTGAAAACAGCGGCCCAAGTACCGCCCAGAGCTATACCCTAAGTGGCGTGAACCTTGAGCCTGCTGCGGGGGTCCTTAACCTTACTGCTTCAGGCGACTTTCAGATTTCACTTGATGGCAACACCTACAGCAGCGCGCTCACACTGGGCTACAATGCAGGAGCCATCTCTGAAAACATCTTTGTACGTATGGCCCCTGGTTTGAGTGCCGGCAACTACACCGGGGCTGTAAGCCACAGTGGTGGAAGTGCCTTGGCCGTGAATCTCACATTGACAGGTGAAGTAGGTTACCCTGTAAATTTGGGTGTGGGCGATGTATTCATCACTGGTTACCGATCGGTGGCAAATGATGGTATCGCTTTCGCAAATTGGGTGGATATGCCCGCGGGTACTGTACTTCTATTCACCGACCGCGCATGGACAGGAACCGAGTTGCTGAGCAACGAAAACCTGTGCATTTGGCAAAATACCACCGGAAACAGCATTCCTGCTGGAACAGTAATCAAAATTGGTGGTCCTGAATTCGGCAATGGTACGGGTGTTAGCCAAGGAACAATCCTTTCTGGCAGTCTGGATGGACTTGCACAGGCAGGTGACAACATCTTCGTGTTGCAGGGAAGCGTGAATCAACCCATCTTTATCTACGGTCTTTCTTTCCTAAGCGAATGGCTAACTGAAGGAGCTGTGAGCAATCCCACGTCATACCTTCCAAGCGCTTTGAATACTCCCTTTGGCAACATCGTAATCAATGACCTCAACGGACAGTACAATGGCGCGCGTGAAAACGAAAGCACATTTACTGCCTACAAAACCTTGGTGAGCAATCCTGCCAATTGGACAACCAATGCCGATGGCGGACTGTTTGGAGATTTCAATACCGATCCATTCGTACTTTCTACGGCTGTCTGCACTGCCAACGGTGGCACGCTGCAATACACTGGCACCAGAAGTTTCTGTGTGGGAACTGGCACTCCAAAAGCTGCAGTGATCACTGTAGTTGGTGCCTCTGGCAGCTTTCAGCGTTGGGGACTTTTCAACAGCGCCGGGCAGCTTGTTGATTCACGCGGTGGCAACTCACAGTTCAATCTCGATTCGTACGCTCCCGGTGATTACACCATCCGTTACATCCGCTATGAAAGCGATGTGGACATTACACAAATCACAAGCTTTGCGTCTATCCTTACGCTTGAAGGCTGCTTTGGAACGAGCAACGGAATACAACTCTTTCTGAGAGAAGAGCCCAATGCCGGAACCCTTACAGCCACTACAGCCACCACGGTTTGTGCCAACAGTGGCCCCTCTGCGAATGTGCAGTTGAGCCTCAGCGGTTTCTCAGCCCAAAACCGTCGGTATGTCTTGACATCACAGTCACTCGGCAACCAAGTTGTGTTACAAAATGCGGGCTCAGCTTCAGGAACTACATTCAATTTGAATGGATTACCCGCAGGCACCTACCGGGCAGCGGCACTTGGTTTCCAGCAAGGAGTAGACTTAGCCGGTGTTCAATTCCAAAGCCAACTGGCAGGTTGTTTTGATTTGAGCAATCTCGTGACGATCAACATCACCAACTGCTTGAGTGCAGAGCTGGGATCACAGCCCAACCCCACTACAGGGAGCAGTTTTGTGACCTTTACCAATCCACGTGAAGAATACGCTACCCTCGAGGTGTACGACATGAGCGGAAGGATGGTAGAGCGCCTCTTCAACCAGGTAACACAAGCCGGCGTGGAATACCGCATGGAGTTCAATGGCCATGCCCTCCCCAATGGTGTGTACTTGTACCGCCTTACCACGGGTGCAGAAGTGGTTGTAAACAAATTTATGATCGCGCGCTAAGCACTTCTCAGCATAGCTTTTTCTGAAAAGCAGCCTTCCGGTGGGAGGCTGCTTTTTTTTTAGGAAATCACCCGAAAGTATGAATGCCCAACATCCGCAGGCCGATATATTTGATCGTGTGTTGAAAAGGATGGCTGGCGGGTAACCCAATGTCCATCACATCGCCCCGATCATGCATTTGGTCGGGGCGCATTTTTTTGACTGGTCGCCAATAAGTGAGCTCAGTCAATGTATTGTGGACAATTCACGACAAAATGAAACAGGGAGTGCACAAGAATTTAATAAAAACTTAAAATATCATTGCAGCCTTTGAATATTTGCAGCTTGGAGGGATCAAGCTATGGAATATTATATTTTAGCGCCTTTTTTAGGCTGTTCGTGCGCTTGCCTCAACGGTTGAACCTTGTATCCTGTCGAAGTCAGCTATATCTTTCGGCATCGTTACCAGCAGCAACTCTGGCTGCTAACCAATTATTTGCCAATTATCTAAACCAATGTCATGATGCAATTCAACACGTTTACCCTTGGGCTTTGTCATAAAAAGTTCAAGTTCCGAAACTTGCTGCTGCTCTTGGGCGGCTTTTTGCTATTTACCGCGGCTCCATTTGCCGCAAAGGCACAAATCCTTGATGCTACACTCCGTAGCGGAAGTGAGCCCAGCGGATGGAGCTCAGTGGGTGTAACTTACAGCACTGCGGCTGGTGGCTATGCCAACCTTGCGGGCAATAGCGCCCAGCTAATCACGCCTGTGCTCGACCTGAGCAATACCACCAACCCGGTGCTGAGCTTCGCGGTAGCCAAATTTGGCTCAGGGCTGGATGGACCGATCACAGTTGAAATTTCAGATGATGGAGGGGCAACCTTCAGCGCCCAGACTTTTGATTCACCCATTCCAAATGGTTCAACCTACCTTACCAGCGGCCCTACCGCCATCAAGGCCACTGGCAGTCAGGTGGTAATCCGTTTTGTGACCACCAGCTCGCCTTCGGCCAAACGGCTCAGAGACGTGCTGGTCAACGACGAGATAGCAGGTCCTATCCCAACGGTTCTCGTCCTTCCTGCAAGTCTCAGCAATCTTAATTATGTACAGGGCAGCGGCCCTTCGGACAGCCAGACATTTACCGTAAGTGCTGAAAACCTCGACCCGGCGAGTGGTGATCTGAACCTCATCGCTCCTGCCAACTTCGAGATATCACTCGATGAAACAACCTGGAGCAATAGCTTGGAAATAAGCTACACAGCTGCGGGCAGCGACCCTGCTGAAACTACCATACACGTACGCCTTGAAGCCAATCTGGTTGAGGGAGCTTACAGTGGCAACATCAATATATCAGGCGGGGATGCCACAGCATCAGTAAGTCTGGGGGGCAACGTAAGTCCTGTACCTCCTCCCCCACCCACTGGCGACTATTTTATTGACTTTGAAGGTGCTTTGGAAGAAAAACCCGGCTACACTTTGGGAACAGTAAATCTCAACGGACTAAATTGGGAAATGAATGAAGCACTTATCGGGACTCTGGCCAATGACTTCAAGAATGGCGACCGTTCTGCCCGCTTGCGCGGACGCAACGGATCCATAATGAGCATGATTCAGGACAAACCCAATGGCGTAGGCACCATAAGCTTTGTATACCGCCGGTACGGCACTGATGGAGGCCAACTGCCTTGGGCGGTGGAGTACAGCCTCGATGGGGGTGACAGTTGGACGCAGGCGGGCAGCGACATTACTGCTACCGCAGATGCGCAAACCTTCAACGAATTCATCAATGAAGATGGTGACGTACGCATGCGGGTAAGACTTACCACTTCCCCTGGTACTTCTGGCGACCGAAGGATCAATATCGATGACATCCTCATCACAAACTTTGACGAGAGCCCCGCAGGACTCTTGAATTTTAGCCCGCTCCCATTGGCACAGTTCCGCTACAATGAAGGCGATGGCCCCTCCTCAGCACAAGAGGTAAGCATCACTGCCAGCAACCTCAGCCCGGCCCAAGGTGAACTCACATTCGCCATACCCACCGGTTTTGAGATTTCAGCTGATGGTGTCGTGTATAACTCAGGACCTTTTGAGGTGGCTTATGAAGAAAATGGCACCGTACTCAATCCTTCTTCATTCTTTGTACGACTTGTTGAAGGACTTACTGAGGGTGATTATGAGCAAACCATTCAGATCAATGGGGGTACAGCTTTCGCCGAAATTTCCCTTTCCGGAAAAGTACTTCCTCCATTTTTGCCCACACCGTTCAACTTGAGCGATGGCGATTTCAGCTTTACTGAATGGAGCAGCGATGCACCAGCGGCTACTTTTCCAAACAATATGCGCTTTTACTGGAGCAATGATCCCAGCGCGACCGAATATGACCGCGAAGAAGATGGGACTGGCATATATGACTGCAATTATCAGGTAAGTTCCCGTTCCAGATTTAATGGATTGGGAGAGCAAGGTGTGAGCGTCATTGCCACCGGCAGCGGACAATTCCTTGATTGCAGTGGTGGTGCCGATGCCACTGATCGATTCGTAGGTTCAATAGCCCTTGCGCTCAATACTTCAGGCCAAGCTTATGCCCGCGTTGATTGGACCAACCGCATTGTGGTGCGCAATGCACGCGATTTCGCAATGCGCTTGCAGTACCGTGTGGGTGCCGATGGCAATTATATTGATTTTGGTGATGAAACCGAATTCAGTGCAGTGGGCCTGGGCAATGGCGATGAAGCACAATTCAGTTTTGAACTTCCCGCCATTGTGTTGGATCAAGAAGAGGTGTACCTGCGCTGGGTATACTATCAATTGCAAGATTCACCGGGTGGAGCACGTCCGGAAATATCCCTTGACGACATACTGATCACAACTACTCCCCTGCCTGAGGCCACGCTCAGCGCCAGTCCCACAAGCCTGAGTGGTTTCGACTACATTACAAACAACGGCCCCAGCGCTGTCCAAAGCTATACCTTGGAGGGCAGCGACCTTTCACCTGCCTCTGACATTGTAATCGTTGATGCTCCCCTAAATTTTGAAATTTCGCTTGATGGGGAAGAGTGGGATTTAAGCCTTGAAATAGGATACGACGGAGCTGCATTTACACAGGATGTTTTTGTTCGTTTGGTTGTGGGCCTTCCGGCAAATGTTTATTCAGGCAACATCACCCACTCCGGCGGCGGAGCCATTGACCTGGATGTACCCGTATCGGGTGAGGTGAGTCCTGAACCAATAGCCTTTCTTCCAGCGCCATTCGACCTTGGTCAGGGCGACTACCACTTCAATGAATGGTCCAATGAAGAAATGGCAGGTACGTATCCCGACAACATGCGTTTCTATTGGAGTACTGATCCCAGTGAGGGTGGATTTGACCGTGAGGCTGAAGCGCCAGCGGTGTATAACTGCGGTTACGACCTTACCTCCCGTCCGCGTTTCAATGGAAATGGCGCCAACGGATTTTCGGTTATTTCAACCGGTAGTCCTCAACGCAATGACTGCGTAGGTGGCGCTGCCGACGAAGACCGCTACGTAGGTTCTGTGGTTCTTGGCCTCAACACCTCTGGCCAGTCCTACGCCCGGGTGGAATGGGTGCACAGCATCGTAGTGCGCAACGAACGCAATTGGGCCACACGCCTGCAATACCGCATCGGCGACAGCGGCAATTACACCGACTTCGGCGATGAAACCCTGTTTACAACCGAAGGCAAAGACACCAATGACAGTGAAAACCTCAGCTTCGAGCTTCCAACTGAATTGCTCGATGAAGCTGAAGTGTATTTGCGTTGGGTATACTACCAAGACAATGATGTCGTTGGCGGTGCCCGTCCCGAAATTGCGTTTAACGAAATATTCGTTACCTCAACGCCACCGGCTTGTGATGCCATTGTTCAAAACCTCAATACCTCCTTCAGCTTTTGCAGCATACAGGAGGCCGTAGACGATCCAACAACCCTGCCCGGCCACACCATTTCTGTACCGGCAGGAACCTACAACGAAAGTGTGTTGGTATCCAAAGACAATATCACCCTGATTGGCCCCAACGCCGGCATCAATCCAAACACGGGTACGCGCGGGCCTGAAGCCATTATTGTTCCGGTAGCTGCCACCAATTATGGGATTTATGTAACAAGTGCCGGATTCACCCTAGATGGGATAACCGTAGAAGGCAACAACATTGCCGGCGAATCGGGTATCACCATCTACACCGAGACAGGAGCTGGAGGACATACCCTCCGCAACAATGTGGTTAAAAACATAGGCGGAACTTGGGGCATTTTGGGTTGGACCCCAAAAACCGATACCAATCCTGCTTCATCGAACAATCTGATTACCGAGAACCTCATCGATGGAATGACCGGTTCAGGAAGGGCCATTACAACATTTGGCAACTTCTATTCCGATATAACGCACAACGTGATCCGCAATGCCTTCATAGGCCTTTACTCTGAGGATGCGCGACTGCCCGAGGCGGGTGGCAACGTGGAATGGGCGAACAATGATATTTCATCCAAGCGTGCCGGTATTTGGTACCACCTGCAAGGCGAGCTGGCCTCCCCTACCACTATCCAAGACAATGCCATTGCAGTGGAAGACAATCCGGCAGGCACCCGCTGGGATGGTATATGGATCACCTTCCTCGGACAACGGCCTGCGGATATCAACCCGACAATCAGCGGCAACACCATCACCGGAGGCACCGTTACCCAAACCACCAGTGGGTATCATTTATGGAATAACCTCATTCCAACCAACAACCCTGATGGCTTGGTGATTCAAGGCGGAAGCGTAGCCCATGTGGACTACGGCGTTCGGGTTAACAACTGGGAAGGCAGCAATCTTGGCGGAAGCAATGGCAAGAGTGCAAAATTCAAATTGGATGGCGTAAGTGTTGACAATGCAGCCATTGCAGGAATCTACCTGCATGACAATCCATTGTCGACCAATGGCTCCTTCATAGATGGCAACATCGTGAATTGCTTCATTACGAACAGCGAAGTAGGTATATTGATCGATGGAGATGATGCAACTGCTACTGTTAATGAAAACAGCATCAGCGGATTTAATTCTGGGGGCGTAGTGAACAATGCTCCAGCCCAGGTGGATGCTGCCTGCAACTGGTGGGGAACCTCTATTTGTCCAAGTGATGCAACCACTGGTGATGTGCAAGCATTTCCGTACCTCATTTCGGGTACAGATGATGACCTCGATGCAGCTGGCTTCCAGCCAGTGAGCGGGGCTTGCGGGGGATTCCTTCCCGCTCCAATTTTTGCCCTGAACGGAAATCCATTCGATTCGGGTGAAACATTGGAAATCTGTGCCAATGAAATCCTCAGCTTCACTTTCAATGCCCTTCTAAACGATGAAGGAAGTCTTCCTCTTACAATTGGCTACGAGGTGTTTGTCGACAACTCCCCTACCCCTGATGCTGCACTCAGCCAAAGCAATGTGCAGATCACATCCATCGGGCAGGTGCTCTTTTCAGAAGCACTCGTTGCGGGAACATACAATATTGTTGTTACCTCTGTGGTAGACAATGGTGGTTGCAGCCCTGAGGACATTGGGCTATACCATGTAAATGTGATCGTCAACGAAGCAGTTGAGGCAAGCATTGCAATCAACGGAACACCACAGACAGGAATTCCAGGCGGAGGAACCACAGCGGTATGCCCCGACGAAGCCTTTGAAATGACCCTCCTGGATATAGTTCAGGGTGCAGGTCCGGTGACCTTCATGTACAACCTGCGCGAAAACAACCTAAATGGCGATATTTTGGAAGCCAATGTGAGCACCGGAGCGATCAGTGCAGGCGGCACAATCTACACCGCACCTGCCGGAACCCTACTATCCGGCACTTACTTTATTGAAACACTGTCGATCATTGATGCAAACGGATGTGAAGTGCAGCCTGTAGTGATGGCTGCCGGATTTTACAACCATACAGTAGTTGTTTATGACAACCTGAGCCTTGTGGTGCCTGCTGATATTTCAGAAATCAATGATCCTGCTTCGGGATGTGGCGCACATGTGAATTTTGATGAGGCAACAACTATCGGTGGCGCGCCCGGAACAGTGCTCACTTACGCAGTAGAGGGCAATCCTGTGGCTTCGGGTGACTTCTTTGCAGTGGGTACGACGAGCATCACCGTCACAGCAACAAATGATTGCGGAGAGTTGACTGACACATTTACAATCACAATAACTGATACAACACTCCCCACCATCACCGCGCCCGGCGATGTTGTAGTAAGCGCCGATGCTGGTTTCTGTGAAGCCAGCGATGTAGCGCTCGGAAGCCCCGTGACCAATGACAATTGCGGTGTGGATACCGTGGAGAACGATGCTCCGGCTACTTTCCCCGTGGGAACAACTATCGTAACCTGGACCGTCACTGACGTAAATGGCAACAGCCAAACTGCTGAGCAGAGCGTTACCGTCAACGACACCGAGCTCCCCACCATCACCGCGCCCGGCGATGTTGTAGTAAGCGCCGATGCTGGTTTCT
>DAIOTP010000039.1:0-333 GCA_036751905.1 Cryomorphaceae bacterium | reverse complement strand
ATGTAGCGCTCGGAAGCCCCGTGACCAATGACAATTGCGGTGTGGATACCGTGGAAAACGATGCTCCGGCGACATTCCCCGTGGGAACCACCACCGTAACCTGGACCGTGACTGATGTAAACGGCAACAGCCAAACTGCTGAGCAAAGCGTCACCGTAAACGACACCGAGCTCCCCACCATCACCGCGCCCGACGATGTAACCGTAAGCGCCGATGCCGGGTTCTGTGAAGCCAGCGATGTAGCCCTTGGAAGTCCCCTCACCGCCGACAACTGCGGCGTGGATACCGTGGAAAACGATGCTCCGGCGACATTCCCCGTGGGAACCACCACCG
>DAIOTP010000038.1:0-24127 GCA_036751905.1 Cryomorphaceae bacterium | reverse complement strand
ACTACAATTTGCCTGCCGTCGGGCATCTGAGAGCTCAATTGCTGGCCCACATGTGGTTTGAGTTCAGTGGGGAGTTGATCATTGGGCACTTTTTGGATCATTTCGGGTACTACCTCACCGTAAGCCTCATCGGGTGGGAGGGTTACCTTTTTCACTTCCTTGATTTGCATACCGCGCACGGCATTTTCAAATCCGGGAATCATTTGGCCGGCACCTACGGTAAAGGCAAGGGGCTCACGTTCGCGTGAGCTATCGAATACGTCGCCATTATCGAGTGTACCAGTGTAATGTACTTCAACGTGGTGATCGTCTTTAACAATTTGCATGATAATAAGTAAAGATTTTTGCAAATGTAAGGATTACCTTCGCGGCACCCAATGAACAAAGTCTCTTTTCACAACTTATAAGAACAGACTTAACCTACAATACATGGAACCACAACAAAGAAAACTTTTTATCATCCTCATTGCCGCATTCTTCGGTGTAGTAGTGATTTGGCAGACGGCCACCGTGACCATTCGATCCGGTGAGGCCGGTGTTTTGTACCGCACTTTCGGTGGTGGTACCATCACTGATTTTTACTTTTCAGAAGGTTTTCACTTTATCGCTCCATGGAACAGCATGTACGTGTATAGCACACGTAACCAGGAGCAACGTGAAATTATGGAAGCCCTTTCCAAAAATGGTCTTCAAATTCAAATTGAACTCTCCATTCGTTACCGCCCCATCGCTTCAGAGCTGGGCACCATCCACCAAACCATTGGGATGAATTACCGGGATGTGATCGTGATGCCCGAGCTACGCTCGGCAGCACGGCAGGTGATAGGCCGCTATGACCCGGAAGAGCTGTACAGCTCCAAGCGCGACTTCATTCAGGATGAAATTTACAACAATGTAAAAGAGCGCCTTGAGCGCATGAATATACACCTCGATGCCATCCTGATCCGCAGCATTACGCTTCCGCAAAATATCCGTGAAGCCATTGAGAAAAAACTCAAACAAGAACAGGAAAGCCAGGAGTACGAATTCCGAATAGCCAAAGAAGAGAAAGAAGCCCAGCGTAAGCGTATTGAGGCCCAAGGTATCAAAGACTTCCAAGACATTGTGAGCGACGGCATTTCTGACAAGCTGTTGCGCTGGAAAGGTATCGAAGCCACGCTCGACCTCTCCAGATCACCCAATGCCAAAGTGGTGGTGATAGGCCAGGGCAAAGATGGCTTGCCACTCATCCTCGGCGCCGACGGCGGCGGCAGATAAGCCATGCTGAAGTATCGCTACTTCGCCATTTACAAGCCCTTTAGAATGCTCAGCCAGTTTACCAAAGACGGGAAGCGCCCAGTACTTGGTGAGCTGGCTGATTTTCCACAGGACGTATACCCAGTAGGCCGCCTCGACGGCGACAGCGAGGGCTTGCTCATCCTCACCAACAACAAAGCCCTTAACAATGCATTGCTCAAGCCGGTGCACGCCCACACCCGGGTATATTATGCTCAGGTGGACCGCATCATCACCGATGAGGGATTGGCAAAACTTGAAGCGGGTGTGCATATCAGTGTAGAAGGCAAGCCTTATGACACACGCCCCGCCAAGGCGCAGCGCATTGAGCCACCCCATTTGCCGGAAAGGCACCCTCCGGTACGCTTCCGCAAAGACATACCCACTTCATGGCTGCGCCTGGAACTCACCGAGGGCAAAAACCGGCAGGTGCGCCGTATGACGGCTGGCGTGGGTTTTCCCTGTCTGCGGCTGGTGCGCTACAGCATAGAGAACCTGACGATCGATGGCATGGCTGCGGGAGAAGTGAGGGAATATCGGGAAGAGGAACTGATGCGAATGCTCAAGCTGCAGGTATAACTTTCCAAGTATAGCAACCGACCATAAGGAAGGGCCAAGGTTAACAATTCATGAAAGGCTACTTTACCTCGTTTAAAGACTGTTTCAATATTTACTTTTGGCAACCGTGACTTGTTTGATTAAAAAAGCGTCAATTACTTATGTACTGTTCGGGTTGGCAATTTTTGCGTCAATGCATACCCGGGCGCAGCCACGGGACATCGCAGTAAACTACGAGACCTGGTGGGGCCTGATGACCACGGCCCAGTACAGCAAGCGCATGTCCATGTGGAATGATTTTCACCATGTGAATGGTCTCTTTTGGATAGCCCGCACAGGGCTGAATTACCACAATCCCAAGGACAACATTGTAGCCACGGCCGGCTATGGGATGCTGGGCCTCGGCACGCCGTGGAGCGATGGCGCCCTGATACGCCGCGAGCACCGCCCCTGGGGGCAGGTGGTGTACCGCTGGCAGCCGGTGGGCAATTGGAGCTTTAGCAACCGCTTTAGGTACGATGCCCGTTTCTTTGCCGACCTGGACCGCGAAGCCGAACGCATTCAGGACAGCTACAGCTTTAACCACCGATGGCGCTTCAATGCTGCGGTGCGCTATAGTTTTGGAAATTTGATCAGTCCAAGCACCATTTTCAGCCTTGGCTTCCTCAATGAGTCTCTGATTTCTACAGGACCTGGCAACAATGGTTTTCCGTTCGAGCACCGCACCCACCTCATGGCCAACCTGCGCTACCGGGGCACTACGTATAGCCTTGGCTACATAGGACGCTACATTGAGGTCAACGACCAACAGGCGCGCATCAACCACGGCCTGGTGGTATGGGTTTCGCTGCACATGAAGACCAAGCGTTACGGCCGCACCTTCATCGAGTTGCCCGGTGAGCACTCAGAGTAGATAAAGCCGGGCTGCAGTATTCAGTCTTCCTTGTACGCATTCAAGGTATCGTTCATGAACGAAATGATGGTGCCAAATGCGATCAGGCCTGTGAATATCATCAGGGTAGCCGACAACCTGCCGTATGATGTTACGGGATAGAGATCCCCATAGCCGACTGTAGTAACCGATATGAAGGTCCACCATAGGGTATCTTCAGCCGTGTTGATGTTGCCCACGCCCTGCTCAAAATACAAGGTAAAGATGCTGGATAGGATCACCATGAAGCAGATGAAAAGCACCATCAATCCGTACAGTGATGCCTTGCGCTCAGAGCGCAGAAAGGCGACAAGGATATTGATGCCTTTGAAAACGCGGATCACCCGCACCACCCGAAATAGCCTGAATGCGCGCAGGGCGCCAACCATGGGCACGGATGAAAGCAGATCGAGCCAACCGTAGGTGAAGAAGTATTTGAACTTGTTTTCCGACTGGAATAATTGCTTGAAGAAATCGTACAAAAAAACAATGCACAGGCCGAAGTCATAATAGTCAATGAGTTGTGCAATCTCTGATTCAGGATCCATAAAGATCGAGGCCCCCAGCATGATGATGCTGAATACCGATAAAAAAGCCACAACAAGTTTGTAAACGCTCACAAGGGATTGTCTTTGCGGGCAAAACTACGAAACACAAGAATAAAGACATTTCGAAAACCATGCGGCGTATGTACCAGGAGAAGCCCTTGCCGAAACAAATGAAAAATTTGAATAAAAAGGCTTTCTTTGAATTCGCTATGCGCACCCTGATACGCTACATAAAATCCACTGCAGTGGTCATCCTTTGCTTTATTTCGGCCACTTTGGTACTGCTGTTTTCATGGGCTCCCAAGGGCGGCTTGTACCCATGGGTGAGCAGAAGACTCTGGGGGCCGGGATTGCTGTGGCTGGCTGGGGCAAAGCTCGAAGTGCATGGCAAGGAACACTTGCGCGAGGATGTACACTACATTTTTGTGTCCAACCACCGCAGCCATTATGATATACCCGCGCTGTGCAGCGCCATTCCGGTGCCGCTGTATTTTATTGCAAAGCGTGAATTGCTCAAAATACCCGTATTTGGTTGGGGCATGTACAGCATCGGGATGGTATTTGTAGACCGCAGCAATCCGGAGAAAGCCCGCAACTCCATGGCAAGAGCCGCCACGGCCATCAAAAAAGTCAAAAGTATACTGGCATTTCCAGAAGGAACCCGCAGCAAGGATGGGCGGCTGCAAGCCTTCAAGAAGGGCGTATTTCATGTGTCCAAAAGTGGCGAGATTCCCATGGTTCCGGTGGCCGTGCTCGGCAGTGAAGAGGTGCTTCCACTCAACGCGAAGCTGGCTTCAGGCCGTATCAAGGTGGTGATCGGCGAGCCTATCTCTTCCACTTTCGTGAAAAACAGCAGCATTCAGGAGCTCTCGCACATGGTGCATGGCCAACTCAACGCCCTGATCACCTTGCATGAAGGCAAGCTGGGTTTCGCTTCCGCAAATAAGGATGCCCTTCCTTCAAGCGATTTTCGCGAAAGCGGACAAACTGCTTAAATTCGCGCCAATTAATACCACACCCTTACACCATGGGAAGAGCATTTGAATTCCGCAAAGAGCGCAAAATGAAGCGCTGGTCCAAAATGAGCAAGGCATTTACCCGCCTTGGTAAAGACATCGTTATTGCGGTGAAGGAAGCTGGTCCCGATCCGGAAAGCAATGCCCGACTGCGTGCGATTATTCAAAACTGCAAGGCGGTGAACATGCCCAAAGACAATGTGGAGCGTGCCATAAAGCGGGCCAGCAGCAAGGACCAGGAAAATTACAAAGAAGTGATTTTCGAAGGCTATGCACCGCATGGCATTGCCGTACTTGTGGAAACTGCAACCGACAACAATACCCGCACCGTGGCCAATGTGCGCAGCTATTTTAACAAGCACAATGGAAGCCTGGGTACCTCTGGCTCCGTGGAGTTCATGTTCGACCACAAATGCTATTTCAAAATTGCCGTGAGCGATAAAGACATCGAAGAACTTGAGCTCGAATTGATCGATTTCGGCGCTGAAGAGCTCTTTGAGGAAGAGGATGCTGTGATGATTTATGCCCCATTTGCCGAATTTGGCAATTTGCAGAAAGCCATTGAAGCCATGGGTATTGAGGTCATTGCTTCGGGCTTTGAGCGCATCCCCATGGATACCAAAAAGCTCAACGAAGAGCAAGAGGCCGAGGTGGAGAAGCTGCTCGAAAAGCTCGAGGATGACGACGACGTGCAGCAGGTGTACCACAACATGGCTTGAATTTCACAAGTTGTTTCGGTTTTCATTTCATCACCAGTGTAAAGGCTGCATGGTGCAGTTTATGCGCCAGGTTTTTTTCTCAAACGTTGGACCAGAGTTGCCGAATGTGCAGCGAAAGTACCCGGCTGTTACTTTGATGTTGTGGTAATTAAGAAAAGGACATATCTTCATCGCCAGAATTAACATCATAAAACCAATGAAAATTACGTTCAAATCTTTTTTTATTCCTTTTGTGGCCTTGGCTATGGCCATGTCACTTTCTGCCTGCAATGATGACGATGATGACAACGGCGGCGGCGGCGGCGGTGGTGGTGGAACGGGGAATCCCGTGGGCAACACAGATGAAATTTCCTTCACAGTAGCGGGAGATATCAACGCCAATAAAGTAGGATCTACACTTGTTATTTCCCTCAGTTTTGGCCAGTTTTCCTCAACCATACTTTCTGGTTTCGATGGTGATCAACCTGGATCCACATCATCATTCGATCTCTCATTTGTTTACCTTGGCGCGACCATGCCCGATGTGGGTGAATATCCCATAAGCGCTGCTGCAGCAACTTCAGCCTCGGGAGGATTCTTTGTGACTTACACAGAACTCGATTCAGAAGGAGAAGAACTGTCTTCTTATGGCGTAACTGCCGGACAAACAGGTACTTTAAATGTTGTTTCAAAAACAGAAGAACGCGTTACAGGTACCTTCTCATTTACAGCATCCAACTTGACGGGATCTGGTCAGATTACCGTTACCAATGGGGTCTTTAATGCAGAGGTATTGTAATTCCCAAAGAATATAACCCTCCCCGGTTGGGGATTATTTCAAAAGTCAATTTGAAAACATCTGTTCATTTAGAGCAGGTGTTTTTTTTATGGGATTAACCCGCACTTGAAATGAATAGCCAATGTAGCGGGCAATGGCTATTCCAACTGTGCACACTGATTCTTCTTAACCATACCCAAGGCCTTCGGAAGGTTGGATTCATAGCCACATCATGCAGGTGGATTACAATGGGAAGAAATCATATTGTCACGTCCAGCGCGCGGTGCAGCGTTGTGGTTATGGCGTGCTAAATTGTGTCCCTGTGCGGAGTTTCTATAGATCGGTCTGTTAAATATTGTATGTTTTTTGCTTGTTTGGTTGTCCTTGAATTATTTAACACTTGCGCGGCATGTTAAAATATCCTACATTTGCGCCGTTCATCGTGTAATTTCAGATTTTCATAGCCCTGAAACCGATGTTCGTCATCTGCTAAAACGTGTTTTTCACCGCCTTCCAAAGAGAAGGCATTTATTTAATTGCTATGAATAAAGTCTTTACTATACTATTGACTGTGATGCTCTTACCGGCTTTCGCGCAGCGTGGGCCCGGTGGTGTGAGTGATGACAGCAGCAACGAGCGCAACTGCCGCCTTTGGGTAGATGCTGCCGACCTCAAAACCTTGAATGACCTCGATCCAGTAACGCTTTGGGTGGACAAATCGGTGTCAGCCCACGTAGACGAGCTTTTTTGGAATACTGGACTTACGCCGGTGGCGCCTACATTTAGAAATTCGCTGAGCGCCGGCATCAATGGAAGGCCTGCAGTGAGCTTTGATGAAGGAGGGATGCTGGCCATTGGTACCTGGAATGGAGGGAATGAGAGTGCCAATATTTCCCCTGACCTCAATTCGAATGCCGATAAGTTAACTACATACGAGCAAACGGTATTCATCGTGCTGCGCACAGGTGCCAATGTAGATGGTCGTCAGATTATTTGGGAAGAGGGTGGAAGTGAAAGAGGATTTACGATCCACATTTTGAATGGTCAATTGCGCGTGTCGGCCTATGATAGAAATGGGAATGATCTGGATACTGGGGTGCCTCCACTGCCCCGTGTTCCCGCCTTCGGCTTCACTTACAAAACGCTTCCGGTATCCCCAAATACTACCTACACGGTTTCCCTTCTTTTTAAGGTACCTACGAACAACACCCCGATCACCAATACCAACGCTAATGCCGAGTATTTTGGCTTGGGCGGGACTTTGAATGGGCAAGCCTTCCCAACCACCATGTTGAAAAATTGCTGTGGAAGTGATGATGCACGGGTTGGAGGCGTATTCCGCCACCCTGATCCGATCGGTATTGGTGCCCAAAACAGAACCACCTACAATGAAAGTGGTCCTGTAAATACTGTCAGCACTGGCAATGACCGGTTTTTGGGCCGCATCGCCGAAATCGTTTACTACGCCGCAAGCCTTAATCCTGCTGAGCGCATCATTGTTGAAAATTACCTTGCGGCAAAATACAACAGTGGACAAATAGCCAATGAGCGCTACGTGCACAAAAATGGCTTCGCCGAAGGACTTATTGGGATTGGACAGGAAAGTACTACTGAACGCCACCTGCTCAGCCAGGCTGACAACCTGTTTGAGATGCGCGTGGACGCGGGCTTGGTGAATACCCTGTTTCCAAGCAATGCCCCCGGTTACGTAATGACAGGCCACAACAACGGACCCTTGCTATGGACGGATCAAAACGTACCTGACCCTGTCAACGTACAGCGCCTTCGCCGCACCTGGCGCTTCGACCACAATGGCAATACCCAACCCGGTACCAACTTGCGTATTCGCATCAACGGCAACGCACAATCGGGGCCTCAGGCGCTCCCCGAACTGCCAGCACTGCCAACGGGTTTTACCAAGTATGGTATCATGTTGGAAAGCACCAGCCCAAATTTTCCGAATTTTAGCGAAGCGAATTCCACCATTGTTGAATTGGTCCCTGTAGGGGGAGGCTTTTATGAAGCGCTTTTACCCATCCCTGACAATGCATTTTTCACTATTTGTGCCTTTAGGCCCAGTGTTCAATTCCAGTTGGAAAGTGATTTTACTGTTGAAGGTAACCCCTTGCCTCCACCATCTCAGTTTGTAGCACGATCTGCCACTATAGAATTGAACTATGTGCCGTTAACATCTCATTCTGTGAATGTTGGTTTTATCGATGGAACAGGTGAACTGGGAGTTGATTATTTGTGGATTCCTGCGAACAGCCCTGTTACTTTTGCTCCAGGTCAGAAAACAGCCAATATTCCTTTTCAAGTGCTTTATGACGAAATCGAAAATATCCCTTCCGCGCGGGATTTTTCTATATTTCTCACAGGTACCGGTTCACCAGGTGACCCTGTAGTAGGTGCACGCGATACCATGGAATATATTATATATGATGATGATCCCGATCCGGTAATCACTTTTCCGCAAACGTTGTACACATTCAACGAGAGCGCAGGAATTATTCAGATTCCGGTACAAATCATTGGTGACTTTGTTGGCCCAATAACGGCAACAGTCAGATACGTTGTCAATCCTTCAGGCTTTACGGGTGTGCTTGCTACTCCAAATGTTGATTTTCAGGTGAGCAGCCAGACCCAAACCTTGACTTTTAACCCGGGTGATGCGACTCAGTTTTACACCATCAATTTAACTGACGACAACATTCATGAGTTTGATGAGTCCATAGTTTTGTTCGTCTCAGGATTTTCAGGAGGTATAGCAGCAGGTACCAACCTGTTGACTGAGGTGCGGATTACAGACAATGACCCAGCACCTACCATTAATTTCGTCACACCTGTTTCAGAGGGATACCGCACAGTGAGCAATCCTATCATCAATGTGCAGCTTTCAGGGCGCAGTGCGAAAACCACAGAGATACCCTTTTCCATTGTCGGTGGTACGGCCTTGAATGGAGCCATTTCACAAACCCCGGAAGACTTTAATGCCGCGGTTACCGGAACGGTCATTGTTCCTCCTCTGGACACTTTGGGCATCCTGTATTTCAACAAGAACAACAATACGCTCAACATCTTTGTGCAAGACAATACCTCGGTTACGGAAGACCGTACCATCCTCTTTGAACTTGACGATCCTGTGAATGGCGTACTTGGTTCGCAGATTCAACATACCTACACCATTAAGCCCTACAGCGCCTTTGAATTTACTGGTGCCGGCGGGGTAGGCCGCCTGCGCAACAATACCGTTTGGATGCGCCCTGACCTTATCACGGGCACAGGACAGGTGCTTTCAGTTCCTAATATTTCCGAAACCAATGTTCAATTGCGCAGACCTACTTTTTCAGGCATGGGTAATAACAACAACCCTGTGGTACCGCCTGATTTTACACTCAATGGCAACAAAGTGATCAGGTTCAATGGCACCACTACGAACAACAACTCAGGAGGTCAAATACTAGCCGTGGGCAGCAGTGGCTCGGGTGATGTGCAAGGCCAACATCCCTTCGTCAATATGTCGGGGCAATACAGCAGCAAGTCCATTTATATGGTCATCATCCCAAGGAATGTGGCTATGATGCCCGGAGGTAGTGCCTCAACCAATGCGCAAATTTTATATGAGCAGGGTGGGCAGGACCGCGGATTGAATCTCTACATACGTGACAGCCGACTCCACTTTGCAGCATATAATCGAATCACCGAAAATGGACAGCCGGGTTGGGGTTTGAATGAAAATGCAGGTGGAAGAAGGGTGCTTCAATATACTACTCCATTGGTGAATGATCAGCCCTACATCATCAGCGCACATTACGATGCCAATGCAATTCCCGCAATGAGGCTATATGTGAATGGGGAGCTTGTAAGCAACAGTGGAGCTGCCTTTGTAGGCCGTATGTTTACCCATTCTGGACAAGCCGCCCTGGGCGCCATGTGGAATGGCTCATCAATAGAAGGAATTGGAATGACAACAGGTACCACCACTGCAAGCCATTTTTACAATGGCGATATCGCTGAGTTCATCTATTTCGATGAGCCCAACCTGAGTTCTGATTTCCGACTCCACGAAACGCGCAACCGAATTATTCACAACTATCTTTCTGCCAAATTCAACCTTCCCTTGACCACGGGACAGGTGGCCGATTTGAATTTTGCGGATGCCAGTTCCAGCGATCCTCTGTTCAACGTTGATCTGGCAGGCTTGGGAAGGCTTATGGATGGACCGGAAGAACTCGTTCATGGCATATCGCAAGGGCAGTCGCCTTTGAGGGTAAGTGCCCCTGTCTTCAATACTTCAGAGGCCATTCTTACTTGGGCACATAACGGTGAGAGCCTCACCAATACCTGGCCTTTTTCATACGGAAATGCAAGCCTGCCTGGTGATGTTGTGGAACGCTCAGGAAGGGTATGGAAATTCTACAGTGAACCGGCAACCGGAATTACAAACGTGGATGTGGAAATCAATTTTGGAAGCAGTTCCAATGCCTTCCAATTTGCCAACGACCGCGATATGCTCCGATTGTTGACCCATTCCAATTCCCATCCGAATGATTTCAGCAACGCCGCTGTTTACACCATTGGCCCTTCACAACCTACCACGGGTACCTTTGTGACATTTTCCAACGTGCCTGTGGTCAATGGTATGTATATGGCTTTAGGCAACAGCAGTTCCATGGTACCATTGCCAATAGAGCTTTTATCATTCGATGCCCGCCTCAATGGTGCGGTGGTGGACCTTACCTGGAGTACCGCCTCCGAAACCAACAACGACTTTTTCACCATCGAAAGGGCAGGAGAGAACCTTGCATGGGAGACTTTAGAAATAGTGGCCGGTGCCGGCAACTCCAATACCCGTTTGAATTACGCAACGGTTGATCCTGCTCCATTGAACGGATTGAACTACTACCGCCTCCGGCAAACGGATTTTGACGGAAGCTTTAGCTACTCGGATGTGCGTGTAGTGCGCAACCTGAAAGAACAGGACGAAGATGTGGCCTTCCTCTTCCCCAATCCTGCTTTTGATGGACGCGCCTATGTGCGCTTGCCGGCATCATACTCCGATTATGTGACAACACTCAGCCTCTATGATTTGAGCGGAAGACGGGTGTGGCAAGGATTGAGTACCCAGGGCGAAAGCCTGATTGAAGTGAGCTATGGCAATCTGCCATCGGGGGCCTACTTGCTCGAAATGCACTCAGAGATTTTCAGCGAGACCAAGAAGTTGGTGATTCAACAGTAATCATTTACGAAGTTCGCTTGCGGTTGCGCTCGTAGTCGTTGAATACCCATTCTCCCAATCCGCTGAGGCCGGTATAGATGGCGCGGCCTTTGTTGGCTTCTGTGAAGTCATCTACAAATTGCTGCAAGTAAGGGTCTTCAGCAATCATGAAGGTGGTGATGGGTATTTTGATTTTGCGGCATTCGGTAGCCAAGGTGAGGCATTTGTTCACAATGACCGGGTCAAGTCCAAAGCTGTTTTTGTAGTATCCATCTTTGGTTTTCAGGCAGGAGGGTTTGCCATCGGTGATCATAAAAATCTGCTTGTTGGCCGTTTTTCGGCGGCGAAGCAAATCCATGGCCAGGCGAAGGCCAGCCACTGTGTTGGTGTGGAATGGTCCTACCTTGAGGTAGGGAAGATCCTTGATTTCTACTTGCCATGCATCGTTGCCAAATACCACGATGTCGAGGGAGTCTTTGGGATAGCGCGTGGTGATGAACTCAGCCAGGGCCATGGCCACCTTTTTTGCGGGGGTGATGCGGTCCTCTCCATACAGGATCATAGAATGTGAAATGTCGATCATCAAGACCGTGCTCACCGAGGATTTGAATTCCGATTCATTGACCACCAGGTCATTTTCTTGCAGTGAAAAATCACTGATACCCCCACGCACCTGCGCATTGCGGATGCTGTCGGTGAAGTCGATGCGGTCAAGGGTATCGCCGAAGGCATAAGGGCGGTGATCGCCGGTGTTTTCATCGCCTTGTCCGCTTTGGTTGGTTTTGTGGCCACCCAGATTCCCCTTGCGCAGCTTGCCAAATACCTGATCGAGTGCGCGCCTTCGTATGGCTTGCTCACTCTTGGCGCTGAGCCCCATACCCCCATTTCCATCACCGCTTTCGCGCAGGTATCCTTTCTCGATCAGGTCTTCGAGAAAGTCGTCGATGGTGTAATCTTTCGTGGTGAGCTGGTGCGCATCGTCAATTTGGCGCAGCCAGGCTATGGCCTCATCCACATCACCGCTCGTGTAGGTGAGCAGCTCCATGAATATTTCCAAAAGACGGTCGAAAGGGCTTTTCTGGTCCTTTTCGGGTATGTAGTCGGTGAATTGAAATCCTTGCATGGTATGAAGGTACTAACAATGGTCGGGGCTTTGGGTTTTGCTTTCCGCAAAATTGGCCAAAATCAAAGGCGAGCTAAATGCCCTTACGCAATTGCATGTAAATGCACCGCAAAGCAAAATGACCTCGGCTGAGTAAGGAAAGATGGTTTTTGTATTTGTGATACAATGGATTGCCATGCACTGCCAGTTGCCACATCGCTTTTTCGAAGGCAGTTCTTAATGCGGGCTCCAGAGAAGAGAGGGTGCTGGCCATCTCTGTGCCGATGACCATTCGTATGTGGTCTAGCACTTTAATTCGCGTACTGAGCCTTATGAGCTCCTGCTCCTGCTGCGGTTTGCTGCTCCAGATGCCTTTGCCATGAACCCTGTAAGCGCTGCATACCTGAGGGGTATAATGGCCGTGGCCGTGCACGAGCGCCCATGCAAAAATGAAGATATCAGGATTGGGAACCTCATAAAACGCCTCGGGAATGGCCGTGGGCAGTGCACTGCGCCGCATCATTACGGCATTTGTTGCAGGCCCTTGTTTGGTGAACAAATCAGCAATTTGGTACAATTCGTTCCGCGTATTGAGGGTGCAAGCGGCGATGGGTTGGCCATGTTCATCCTCCCGGCTGTAGTCAGTAAAGCTGATGCTCAGCTCGGGATTGGCGTCGAGGACTTCCGCTTGGAGTCGCAGTTTTTCCGGAAAGGTCCAGCGGTCATCACCTTCGCAGAAGGCCAGGTATGGCTGGCTACACTGCCGCACTGCCTGGATAAAATTGACGGCAGCCCCGAGGTTCTTTTTTTGCGGAAGCAGCGTAAAGTGCATGCCGGGTACACGGTCCCCATACTTGGCTATGAAGTCCTTGACCAATTGCTGGGTGTTGTCGGTAGAGGCATCGTCGGCGATGAGCACCTCCACCTTGCCTGGGTAACGCTGCATCGCGATGCCCCTGAGGCAAGCCTCGATGTAGCGCTCGTGTTGGTAAGTGAGTATGAGTACCGAAATGCCTGTGCTCATGCCGCTTTAAGAATGGAAATGCTGTAGGATAATGTGTGCAATGTGCGCCTGTTGGCCTTCATCCATGGTGTGAAACAGTGGAAGGCATAGCACGGTTTCGGCAAGTGCCTCGGCCAATGGGCAGGGGGCACCGCGCATGTATGCAATGGTATTGAGCGCCGGACTGAAGTAGCGCCGGGCTTCGATCCCCTCCATGGATAGGGCAGAGGCAATGCGCACGGATTGCTGCTTGCGGAGATGCAGCAGGGGAAAGTAGGCCCCGTTGTGGTCACAGCCATCGGGAATTTGCAGAAAGTGCTTTGCGGGCAGGGCGCTGAGCAGGTTTTTGTAGTGCAACCATTGTGCAGCACGGCGCTTGAGCAAGGCATCGGCATAGGGCAGGAGGGCGAGACCAAGTGCGGCATGCAGTTCGGAGTTTTTGCCGTTGATGCCAGGGCTCTTGAAATGGTTTGGCCCGTCGTGGCCGAAGTTGCGGTAGCCGTCAATCATGGCCTTGCCTTTGGCGGTGTGGCTCACCACAAGGCCGCCATTGGCGGTGTGGAATATTTTGGTGGCATGCAGGCTCAATATGCTAAAGTGGCCGTAGCTCAACAGGCTTTTGCCTTGATGCATCACCCCAAAGGCGTGTGCAGCATCATATATCAATGGGATGTTGTGCGCATCGCTCAGCGCTTGAAGGGCTTCCGTGTGGGCGGGAACACCGTACACATGGGTGATGAGTATGGCCCGGGTGCGCGGGTTGATGAGCTGCGCCACGTCTTCGGGATTTGCCGAAAGGCGGTCCAAGGCTACATCGGCGAATACGGGGGTGAATCCTTCCCAAAATACGGCCCCGGCCGTTGCTACATAGCTGTAGGCCGTGGTAATGACTTCACCCCCCCTCGGCAGGGTGCGCAAGGCACACTGAAGGCCTGTGGTACCGCTGCTTACATACGACACGTATGGCAAACCAAGGTATTGGGCTATGGCTTTTTCAAAAGCTTGCAGCTTGGGCCCGTGGTTGGTGAGCCAACCGCTGCTCCATACCTCAGCAATGAGCTGCTGGTACTGTTCAAGCGGCGGAAGAAAAGGCTTGCTGTGCGGTATGTTCATGCGGCACCTTTGTTGAGGTGGGGAAGTGCAGGCATACGAAGTTCAAAACCAGCGAAATCAGCTATTGTTTGTGCGGCTTCGTGATGGGCGATGTTGATTTCGAGCATGCGGCCCGGCCTTTCGGCAAACCAGGTTCTGGCTTCGTACAGGTGGGTGGTGTACCATTGGATGAGGTTGTCCTTGCGGTAAGGATCTTCTTCAGGGCTGCTGTAAAGCAGCCGGTTGGCTTCCCAAGCAAAGCCGGGATAGCGGTAAGTGGCGGCCTTCAATTGCGCTTTGGTTGGGGGATGAAGTCCATCGCCAAATTTGGCGGCGTGAAAGGCGATCAGTGAATTATACCACTCTTCGGCACTGCTTCGTGTGCTGAGCAAAAAAAGAGACTTTGGAAAGGCGTCGCTCAGATGGCGGTAGGTGTGGCGTGCACTGAAGGGCAGGTCCTGGAAAAAATCAGCGGTTCGTACAAATTCGGTCAATTCATCCCAACGGTCAGCACGTGCACATTTTACAAAAAGTAACTCAGCAAGCGGCTGTTCTCCAACACGGTAACCGTGCACCCTAAAAAATTCATTTAAAGAGGTGGTGCCTGTCTTGTTGGCACCTATGCAAAATACCTTTGTCATTGTGGGATACGAATGTAGGCGAAAAAAGCACAATTCGTCGCTGGTACGGGCCCTTTGGTAGCGTAAAAGTGTACGAGGCGCGACGAATTGCTATCTTAGACGCCATCAATAGCGCACTTGAGCAAACTAAAGTTTTTCACGCCGTACTATGCTACTCTGGGGCTGGACTCAGGGGCCGATGATGCAGCCATCAAATCGGCCTACCGCAGGCTCGCCAAGCAATACCATCCCGACCGCAGTGGTGACCCCAACACCAGGAGCAAGTTTATCGAGGTAAATCAGGCCTACGAAATGCTCATGAAGAGGGAAGAATTTATCAGTGCTGCGCTCAAGAGGTATTACGGCCAGAAGGAACCGCTTCAGCGCAAAGAAAAAATGGCGAAAGAAGCGAAGCAACGCGCTGCCCATCATGCAGATATGCCTTTTGGTGATTTTGAGAAAACCCGTGTGTACCGCACTGCTATGGTGCTTTACAATGCATTTGACTTTGTGGCCATCGGTACGGGTATGGTCATGATCGTTGCTCCTGTTTTGGCGTATTTTGATGATCTGTCCAAGCTTACCCCACGTGGCGAAGAGCCCATTTTTCACGTAGCTCCCATATTGATTGGGATAAGTTTTATTTACGGTGTGTGGTACTTTAAGCGCAAAGGCTAGCTTTTATTGTGCATTGTGATGAGGCCATAAACCTGCTTGACCTGCCTCGGAAATTTTGCGGAAAGCGGGAACAACTTTTATGCGGATGCGTTAATTTTTGAATTTTTCACACCTTAAGACCATTGATGCGCACACCATTGAAATACCTTACAGCGATTTCCTTGATTTTTATTATCACAGTTGCCACCGTACAAGCCCAAAGGGGGAGCATTCGCGGCCGTATATTCGACGAAAGCACCAATGAACCCATCCCATTTGCCAATATTGCCTTGCAAAATACCACCCTGGGAGGGGTGAGCGATATAGATGGCAATTATACCATTGAGGGGGTGGAGCCGGGCTTGTACAATGTTCAGGCCACCTACATTGGCTACAGGCCGCGCACCATTTTCGAGTTGCAGGTCACCGCCAAGCAGGCATTTACGCTCAATATAGCCCTCACCCCTACAGGTACCGACCTACAAACGGTGGAAATTACCACCCAGGTATTTGAACGCAATGAGGAGAGCCCACTCTCCTTACAAAAATTGGGAACCAATGAAATACAGAGAAATCCCGGAGGCAACCGCGACATTTCTAGGGCCATACAGGTGCTGCCTGGGGTGGCATCGTCCCTGTCTTTTCGCAATGATATCATTATACGGGGTGGTGCGCCCAATGAAAACCGCTTCTTTCTCGATGGCATTGAAATTCCTGTAATCAACCACTTCGCCACACAGGGAAGCAGTGGAGGTCCGGTGGGTATTCTCAATGTCAACTTTATCGAGAACGTTGATTTGTATACGGGTGCCTTTCCGGCAAATAGGGGCAATGCCCTGAGCGCTGTGCTCGAATTTACCCAGAAAGATGGCAATGAGGAGCGGCTGCGCACCAACTTTACCTTGAGCGCTACTGATGTGGGCCTCACTTTCGATGGTCCACTGAGCGACCGCACCACCTTTATTTTTTCCGTAAGGAGGAGCTACCTGCAATTGCTTTTTGGCGTTATTGGACTGCCTTTTTTGCCCACTTTCAACGACAGCCAGTTCAAAGTAAAGCACCGCATCAACAAGAAAAACGAAATCACCTTTGTGGGCATCGGGGCCTATGATACCTTCAGGCTCAATGAGCGGGCCGCGCTGGATGAAACCGACCCGGAACTGCGGAGGCGCAATGAATTCATTCTTGGAAATATCCCGGTGAATGAGCAGTGGAATTACACCGTGGGCGCCAATTACAAGCATTTTTCAAACCGCGGATTTCAGAACGTGGTGCTCAGCCGCACCCACCTCAACAATGAAGCCTTCAAGTACCAGGACAATGACGACTCTGATCCTGCTAACCTCATACTGAACTACGTATCACAAGAAATTGAAAACAAACTTCGCCTGGAGCATACTGAGCGCCGCGGGAATTACCGCATCAATGTAGGGGCCAATCTCGAAGACATCACCTTTACAAGCGCAACATTCAACCGCATAAACCTGCCCGACGGCACGCTGTCCACAATTGATTTTGACTCGCGCGTGCGCTTTTTACGCTATGGTTTGTTTGGCTCAGTAAGCCGCAACTTTATGGAAGAGAGGCTCATCCTGGCCCTTGGCGTGCGCACTGATTGGAATGATTTTGTGAGCAGCATGAGCAATCCACTGGAGCAGGTCTCGCCGCGGTTGTCACTCTCCTACGCCCTCACACCCGAACTCAGCTTCAATGCCAATGTGGGACGTTACTTTCAGCTGCCACCCTACACCGTCTTCGGTTTTCGCGATGAGGCGGGCAACCTTGTGAACCGCGACAACCGCATCACCTACATCCAAAATGAGCATGTGGTAGCAGGCTTTCAATACATCTTTCCGAAAAACACCAAAGTGTCGGTGGAGGGATTTTACAAATGGTACAACAATTACCCTTTCAGCCTGCGCGACAGCATCAGCCTGGCCAATCAGGGAGCCGATTTTGGCGTTATAGGCAACGAAGCTGTGGTGAGCATTGGCACTGGCCGGGCTTATGGCTTGGAATTTTTGTGGCAACGCAAACTGTACAACAAGTTATTCGGCATTGCAGCGCTCACCCTTGTGCGCAGTGAATTTGGTGATGCACAAGGCAGCCTTGCGCCATCAAGTTGGGACAATGGCTACATATTTACCCTGACCCTGGGAAAGAAATTTGCCAAAAACTGGGAGTTTGGTACACGCTTTCGCGCCCTCGGGGGTACACCATTCACACCCTTCGATCTTGAAGTGAGTTCGCTCAGGCAGGTGTGGGATGTGCGCGGGCGTGGCGTATTCGATTTTGCCAGGCTCAATACCGAGCGCAATCCCAATGTATACCAACTCGATATACGGCTCGACAAAAAATACTTTTTTGACAAGTGGAGCCTGAATTTTTACCTCGATATTGAAAATGTGACCAATGCACTTTTTGAGCTGGAGCCCAATCTTGATGTGGAGCGCAATGAAGCGGGCATGCCTGTGGTTAACCCCAATGACCCGACCCGCTATTTGCTCTCAGGGATTCCCAACAGTGTAGGCACGTTTTTGCCTACCATCGGCGTGGTCATAGAATTTTGAAGGGGCGCAGCGCTGTGCCATTCCTCCTGATCCGGCCATCGGATTCCAGTGCTTTTCTGCAAATATGGCAGCATACAGGCGTTCGGCATACAAATTGAGCTATCTTAAGCACGTTTATCACTAGACGCTTAAGCAGCTAGACCATGGATTACAAAGATTATTACGCAGTATTGGGCGTTGCCAAAACGGCTACACAAGCCGAAATAAAGAAGCAATACCGCAAGCTTGCTGTCAAATACCATCCAGACAAAAATCCAGACAATGCTTCCGCTGAAAAAAAATTCAAAGAAATCAGTGAAGCATACGAAGTGGTTGGCGACGCAGAAAAGCGCAAAAAATACGACGAACTCGGCGCCAACTGGAAGCAGTATGAGCAATTTCAGAATTCTGGTTTCGGCGGACAAAGGCGCAGCTATCAAAGCGGTCAGCAAGGGCGTTCCTTCAGCGGCGGCGGCGGATTTTCAGATTTCTTCGAGGCTTTCTTTGGAGGTTCGGGTTTTGGCGGGGCTGATTTTGGAGGTGATCCTTACAGGGCCCAACCAAGGAGCGCGCCCACAACGAGTGCCCGCCTCGAGCTCAGTGCCGACGACGCTTTTCACGGCAGCTCCAAAGTGGTGGAGCTGCATGGTCAAAAAATCAGACTGAATATCAAGCCAGGCGTTTACACCGGGCAAAAGCTCAAGGTAGCAGGCAAAGGACAGGGCGGGGGTGATTTGCTCATCACCCTTGATGTGCGGGAGCCATGGGGATTCAAGCGCGATGGGGCCCACCTGAGCGTGGCCTTGCAGGTACCTGTTTACACCGCCGTATTGGGAGGGAAGGTGCCGCTCCACACACTACACGGACTTGTGCATGTGCCCATCAGCGCAGGAACCCAATCCGGTAAAAAGCTGCGCCTTCGTGGAAAGGGCATGCCCGATTATGACAAGCCCGGCACTTTTGGCGACCTTATAGCCGAAGTGGGCATACAGATACCCACAAAGCTCAGTGTCGAGGAGCAGAAGCTCTACGAACAATTGGCCGAACTGGGAGCAAGGGGGGCTGAAAAGTAGCGACTTTGCTAGCTATGCTGCTGAAAATCATAGCCTTATTGAATGGCCGCCTCTGCGTTGATCCTGCCCCATCCAAATTGACCGTTTCTCGAAGGGTAGAAATTAGACGCCTGCTTCATGCGCTCCAGCACCTGTTCGCGTGACTGACTGAGGTCAGTGCCCAATACCAGTGCGGCAATACCCGCAGCCGTGGCAGTAGCTACCGATGAACCACCGGTGTATGTGGGCGCAATGCCGGCATCGGCCAGTGTAAGTGGGCGTTTGTTTTCATTGTTGATGTCCTCCATGGTGACCACAAAGTCCACTTGGGAGCCGCTGTGGCAGGAGGTACATTTTTGCATGCTGCTCAGGCTACCCGATTTGATTCCAGTTACTGCGATGGTGTTTGGCAAATTTGCCGGAAAGATCACCCCTACAAAAGTGGTGAAGCTGAAGCTGGTCCCTGCCGCGCAGAAAATCATTTTGCCTTGATTGTATGCATAGTTCACCGCATCGGTGACCTGCCCACTGCTGAAGAGGTCACCGAGCGACATGCTGATGATGCTCACAGCGGGATTGTTGCCCAGAAATACATATGCATCGCTCACACCATTTTTCTCAGCGCTGCTGTTGGCCACCACATCTTCGGTGGCGCGCACGCTGATGAGGTTGCTGCGCCATGCCACACCCGATGGCGCCCCGTCAGCGCTGAAGGGGCCTGCAAGTACCCCAGCCATGTTGGTGCCGTGCCCACAAAGGTCGTTCACACCGTCATTGCTGCAGAATATGAGCCAGCTGCAGGCTACGTGAAAGCCTGCCTTGGTGATGCTGCGGTTACCGCTGAAACCACCGCCAAATTGGGCATTGAGCTTGGACTGCGTTGGTGAAATGCCCGTATCAATAAGTCCCAATGTAACGCCCTGTCCGCGCGCGCCAGCCAGCCAGGCCTTGTGGATGTTCATGGGCAAATAATTCCAGCTGAGCATGGCACCCTGCGGGGCTATGGTAAAGTGATCGGAGGGCACGTTGGGCGCAGCCGTATTGCCTCCACAACCACTGTCAGAACGAAGGGGGCCATGGTTGTCGTCAATACCAAAACCCATAGGCTCACAGTAGCGGGTTACCGTAAAGTTGCGGAGCATGGCTACGGTTTCATAATCCCACACCTTGAAGTTGAGGTAGGGCAGTGGCTTTACGCCAAATGGGAGTATGCGTTCGCGGCCCCACTCCATTCCGGGATATAGCTGCCGGTGCCTGTCCAGCACAAAGTTGATGAGGCTTTCGCGGAGCTCGTACCATTCGGGATCACGCATATCCACTTCATGGATGCGGCCATCGAGGTCGGCAAATCCTTCCGGTTGAAAACCTATGGATACAATGCTGTCCGAAGCGATGGCTGCACTCCACACCGCATAATCACTCATTTCGCTCCATTGGAATATGCCGCGGGTATCAATGTATTCAATTGCCATTTGCGTGAGCGCTGATTTGTCAATGGGCTCGCGGCCATTGAGCGGATCGATATCCTGCCGCAATTCGAGCGCTAAGGCCGATTTTTGTATTTCCGGAAGGGTTTCGTTTTCTTCTTTTTGGCAAGAGGTAATGAGGAGGGCGCTTGCAGTTAGCATTGCGAAAAGCTGTAAGCTGTGCAGGCCCGTACTGATACGGTTGTAAGGCATTTGGACTGGTTTTGATCGGCAATTACGGCAATTTTTTGTAAAAAGCAAAGTGCCACGCCGTTTCAAATACCCAATTCTACCTGAAAACGCAGGGACCACCCGCTTCGCGGTGTCAGCGCATCGCCTATTGGTTTGAAATCGTCATAGGTCAAGTCCGTTTGCACCTTGAGGCGGTGCCCGCGTATGTAGCGTGATAGGCCCACCTGGTACTCGCGGTGTTGGTATTCAAGTTCGTTGAGGCGTTCGTTGGGGTTGATGCCGGCCGCGCGCAATGCTATTTCCCAGTCCTTTCGGAAAAGATAGCTGCTTTGTACCATGGCTCCGGTGCCGTTGAGAACGTAGACTATTTCACCTTCCGCCCCCATGGTGATGGGGTCATTTACAGCCCTGTAAAACAGCTCTCCGGTGGCTGCGAAACCCCGGTATTTCAGAATAAAATCGGCCATCCAGGTGTTGATATCGCGCGGCTCAAAAAGGAATGGGCCAATGGTGCCACCTACCCTTGTGGCATTTTGATTGTGGCTGTACGTAAGGCCAATGCTCAATTTGGGTTTTGGCTCGCGCATGAGGTCGCCCTCAAAGTAATCGCCAAAGGAGGTGAACAAACCCATGGGCAGTACTTCCACCCGGCCTGTGTAAGCGAGTCCGCGGTCGGTAGAATTGAAGTTGCGCCCCTCACCCGAGGTAATGGCAAGCCTTGTGATGGTCACAAGGTCGCCAAAGTGTTCCGTGTAAAACGCTTGTATCCCAAAGTCCCTGTCAATATTAAAGCGCGCATTGACAATGCTCCTGTCGGCAAATTGGAGGTCGCCTGAGCTTACCACACGCTGACGGTTGCCAGGCAATTTGGTTTGGCCGAGGCCTATGGTCCATTTTGGCGAAAGCGCATAAAAAATCATGGCATCGCGCACCAAATTCGGAAAACCGGTATCCTCAAAATCAATGTCACCCCGAGCAAAACTCAACTGAACGACATAGGTGATGCGCGGGTCAAACATAAAGCCATCAAAGCGCAGACGAAGACGCCGTACGCGGGCTTCTACCTCATCGAGCAGCTCATCCGTATCTGATAAGTAATTGAGCGCTACCCTATTTTGTACCCTGAAGCGTATGTTGAGCAGGTACATACTATCAGGAGGAGCTATGCCAAATCCACGACCGAATGTGAAGTAAGGCACCTCGGGTACATCCTGCTGTTGCGCCTTTGCCGCAAATGGTGGCAGGCACAGCGCTATGAGTAAGGCACAACTCCAGCGCAGGAGTAAGTTGCTTGACATAAGTAATATGGGCTTAGTAGGGTCCCGCAAAGATAATCAGGCAGTCGACTTTGCTGCCAAAAATCAAACCGGGGTAGGGTGACAATCAAACAGTCAGCCTCCACGGTAGTCTCTGTGGCATTGTTGTGGAGGATGATGTATTTTCATATGGTGAAAGAAAAGGCATCTCCAAATCATTGAGATAGGAGGCCTGTATATTGACCTCATTCCTCACCAACCCCAGCTTCCTTCAATTCCTTTGAAAGGGCCTTTGATATCGGCGGTGATCCAGCCGCCGTAGAATTCACCCGGCTGGGCTATAACGGTTTCGCCATTTACGGTGCAGTGGTCCACCCGACCAGCATAAAATGAAAGGTAGCCGGCAATGGCTTCAAAAGCGGGCCGGGGCTGGTCGTAGTACCACGCCGCATTTTCGCTGAAAGCTTCGCCCTCCTGGAGGTGGTAGTAGCGACCAGTGCCCTTCCATTCGCAGCCGGTGCGGAGGGCTGATGGGCGCAATACGGAGGTATCCACATCATACGGAGGGAGGTAGTAACCAGGCGGATGGCTCGTTTCCAGCACGCGGAAGGCGCCGGTGGTTCGGGCTATTTCAAGGCCGTTGAATACCACCGTGATGAGCTTGTTGCAAGGCTCGAGTCGCGGCGGGCGTGGATACTCCCACACCGATTCTTCGCCGGGGCCGATCGGGTCGGGGACAGGTCGGCTCATCAGCGGTGGTGTTGTCGCCAGCCATAGGGGTTCACATCGGCGTCAGCGATTTCTGTATGTGTTTCGCACGTTTCCGGGAAATAGGTGCAAAGCGTAGATTTCTGCTTCCACATCACGGTGGCTACATTTTTTACGAAAGTGGCTTCATCGCCAAATTCAGCTGCCATCAAGGCTTCAAGGCTCGGGGCTTCTGCCTCACGGCGCTCGCCGTTGCTCATGTTGATGGTGAAGCTGCGAAAGGGTACAGTCGTTTTCATGTAAATGAAACACGCAGACTCAATCACGGTTCAACACATGCCGGGAATGAAGGAAATATTGATTACTCACTCCCTGAATTCAAACAAACCGTCCTCATCATAGTCAATTTCATTTGCTTCGAGCAAGGCGATGTACTCTTCTCTAAAGCTGTGCTCAAGGTGGTACTCCTCCTGGTTGAGCAAATGGTCGATCAGGCGGCGTGCAGTTGAAAGTCCCTCACTCACGGCGGCATATCCTTCCTGCCAGGTGAAGGTTTCGGGCACGTGCAGGTTGTCATTGATCCATGCGGCACTTTTTTCCTTGATGTTTTCAATGCAGGTTTCAATTGAACATTCAAAATTCAAATCGAGCAGGATATGGCAATGGTCAGGCATGCACGCCACGCACATGGGGGTGTTGCCATCTTCTTCGGCTATGGCTTTGATGCAGGCTTCGACCTGCGGCTGCAAAAAAAGATAAATCGTGTTTAAATCTCCACCTACCGCAATCACATAATGTATAAAGAGGTGGCTTCCTGGGTCGGGCTTTTCCATGGTTGTGTGGTTGGTTGAGATGAAGGTAAAAAATTTTTGATTTATGGTTTTAGATTTTAGATCGGCTGCGCTTCCGCTTTGCGTCAATACCAAGGGCTTCAAATTTCGATATACAGTGAAGTGAAAAATGGACTGAGCGGGCATCAAAAAAAAACCTCCCCGGAAGGAAGGTTTCCAAAATCAAAAAAGACGATGCGCTATCCGGCCGACTGCCGGTACATTTTAAGAAACACAAGCGGAAAGTAACCCAAGTTTAGCAGTACGATTCCCAGGCCTATCTGCACATTGGCTGTGGGCCAGTGCAGCATTTTGAAAAGGAAGCCCGCAGCGAGCAGGGCAAACCCGAAGTAGCCAAAAGCCACTTTTAATTTCAGTTTTACATCTGCGCTTTGTTCACGCTGGTAGGCTTTGTAAAAAATGAGTGGCAGCAGGGCAAATACAAAAAGGAACGTGCCCAGAAGCAGTAGGATGCTGGCACCAGGCCAGTGCATGTTTTTGAATAGCAAGCCTGTGGTGAGGCTTACCGCAGCGAAAAAAGAAGCAATGTGCATGAACTTTTTCATTGGGTTGTTATT
>DAIOTP010000037.1:0-24611 GCA_036751905.1 Cryomorphaceae bacterium | reverse complement strand
TGAAAATCAACAGCCTCGAGTACTTCCTCCTCGGCAGCCTCGCCGCCCTTTCGGGAATTGGCATCGCCTTGATCGCAGGTGCCTTGCTGGCAAAACTGAGTTTCGACACCGCCCTCAACCCCGACTTTGGCCTTCTTGTTCTGGTGTACCTCGCCATCACCGGGCTCACCGTGCTCATAGGCCTGAGCAACAGCCGCGATGTGCTGCGCAAGTCGCCGCTGGAGGTGCTGCGGAGGGAGGGGTAGGAGCTAATTTTTGTCCCACATAGTTATTAATTCCAATGCTAGAGGGACGCCCGGGATACTGGCCAAATAGCGGTGTCGCTGCTGCAAAAAAGCCCGGCATCTCCCGGCGCCCCATGCAGCACCTCAGCTCCGGCAGGGCAAGTCCGCAGGCGGCTGCGCCACCACTTCTCGTGGGACACCGGTGACGCTGAGGGCGTAGCCCATGTCGCCCGAGTCCCACGAGGACATAACAGCCACGCTGCCGCAAAAAAGCCCGGCACCACCCGCCGCCCCATGCGTCACCCAGATCCCGGCAAAGCTGGTCCACAGGCGGCTGCGCCACCACTTCTCGTGGGACAATTGGGACATGGGCGACGCTTGAGGCGTCGCCTCAGGCGGCGCGGGATTGCCGGCTTCGTCGAGGTTTACCATGACGATTTGTTAGACCGCTGTCGCCACGCTTTAGCGTGGTGACTACTATATCGGCCTCTGGCCATTTTTCTCCATGATCGTGCTACCGAGTGAAAGTTCTATTTCATTTCCACTAATCTCAGTGTTAATGGACGAAATTTCCTCCTTTGCTAGTGGCAGTGATTCCTTCAATTTTGGTAAAGGGCCTGAATAGATGCGTTCGAATTTTGACATTTACAATCTATCCTTCACATAAGTTATCTCCTTCTTCCCATGTGGCGCGGGATTGCCGGCTTCGTCGAGGTTTACCATGACGATTTGCTCGATGGTGAGCACCTCTTGTCGGGTGAGTTTGTTGCGCACCACACAGCGCAGGGTGAGGGAGCTGCTGCCCCATTTTACCGGTGCGATGCCGAGCTCGATGATGTCGCCTTGCACCGGGGCGCTGATGAAGTTGACTTCTGAAATAAATTTGGTGACAATCCTCTTGTTTTCAAGCTGTACAATGGTGTATAGCGCGGCTTCTTCATCGATCCAGGCGAGGAGGCGCCCACCGAAGAGGGTGCCATTGGGGTTGAGGTCTTCTGGCTTTACCCATTTGCGCGTGTGGAAGTTCATTGGTTTTTTCCGTGTTGATCGTTGGTGTTCAAAGATAAACAATCGGGGTTTGGGATTTTGTTCAGGGTGATCTGCTTTATGCTTGTTTGATCGAGGTCAACGACGGAAATTGTCCCTCCCCTATGCCCGCCGCCATTGCACTGGCTTGAGCTTCGGCCGGTAGGCATCTCGCTTTTTTTATACCCACATTAAAGCCTGCAAGCGAAAAGGCTTGCTTGCGCTTTGGGATTACTGCGTGATCCCTGCTTGACCGAAGTCTACATCGAAAAGGGCGATCCGCTGTGCGTCTCGCTTTTTTTTATACCCAAATTAAAACCTGCAAGCGAAAAGGCTTGCGCTTTAATTTGGGCATAAAAAAAAACCCGTGCCCCAGAGGGGCACGGCCTTTTCTTATGCTTTAGTGACCCCGCAGGGATTCGAACCCCGAACCTCCACATCCGTAGTGTGGTGCTCTATCCAGTTAAGCTACGGAGCCAATTTAGTTCCCTCATTTGGGAGGGCAAAGGTAGTCAACCATTTTTATATGGCAAGGTCTTGCTAAAAAATTCCTAGAACCTTGTCCAGATGGCCCTCAAGGCAAAAATGTGCTGAAATCCACGCTCATTCCATTCACCCAGACGTACTTGCTCAAAGCTGGCGCGGTATATCAGGTCAATCATGATGTCAGCGCCGAGATGTATTTGCACGCCACCTCCTGCAAAGCCGCCAAACCCAACGCCACTCAGAATGCGTGCCTGATCAATCGGAATGCCTTGCTGCTGATAAAAAATCGTGAGATCAACTGGACCTACGATTTCACCTAAATCGATAAAGCTCTCTTCGAATTGAGCCAAAGTGGTATTGATACCAAAATCAATAATGGGCAGTACACCCGTAGATTTTCCTTGCCGCTCGCGCTCTTTTCTTCCTATTACTCGATGCGCACCCACTGCAAACATGAGCCTTTGCTCCTCCCCCCGAATTCTAAATGCTTGCAGAGAACCCACTTGCCCTATGGGGTTGATGGCGGGTGTTTGGATGGTAAACTCACCGATTGTCACAGGATTTGTGCCGTTAATTTCTACAAAAAACCCGAAATCAGGGTTTAACAAATAGCGAAAATGCGCTCCCCACATGAACGAAGGCCTGAATCGCATCTCTCCGGGCATGTCACTTTCCTCAAAGAGCCATTCTCCTTCCGCCAAGCCAACTGCCGTACTGGTTCGCCGAATGAATTCTGGGTTTCCGGTTAGGGCTTGATTAAGCCATGATTGTGCAAAGCCAAGGCGAGCGCCCTCCCGGTCAAATCCATAACCCCCGTAAATACCGGCGGTATTGGGGTTGGCTTGATAAAAACCAAGGTTTAAGCCTATCACAAGGCCTTGCAATTCGTCCAGCACCACAGGCTCCTTGGGCGCCTCGCCGTCGGCCCAGTTATATACTTGAGCTTGAACTGAAAAAGATGATACAAGGTACACCAGTGCACCCCAAAGCATGTACTTACTCATTGAGTTTCTCTTTGATTTGTTCATAAAATGAGTCGACCCATAACGCATATTGAAGCGCGCTGGGATGAAGGTTGTCGGGGGCAAGCATGCCCGGCGTGGTGCTCACTTGTCGCGAAATGCCGGTAATATCATAGTAGCTGATGCCTTCAGCCAGGGTGATTTCTCTGCTCGTGTCATTGAAAAGATCGATGGCAGCAGCCACAGCTGTTGGGTTGTAGCCCTGACCAAATGGAGTGACCCCATAATCGGGGATGCTCACCACAAAAACATGTGATTTTTCTCCTCCAGCCAAATTCACCGCAGTTTGAAGCAATGATGAGAACTGCGCACTGTATTCCGCTATCGGACGGTTTTGAAATTGGTTGTTCACGCCAATAAGCAAGGAAACAAGCCGATACGTAGTATCCAGGTTGGCGTTGTTGATGCCATTGATGAGGTTGGCCGTGGTCCAGCCATTCTGGGCAATGATGCGGGGCGCTTCACTGAGGTAAATTCCCTCAGCATTGAGTTTGTTCACCAGTTGCACTGGCCAGCGTCCGGCGGGATCGGGTAGGCCGGTGCCAATGGTATAGCTATCGCCCAGCGCGAGGTAGTTGAAACGCAGGGTGTCAGGCGCTGTTGGCAGGGTATCAACCAGCACCGTATCTGTGTGAAGGGTATCCTGAGGCTGCTCAGCAGGTGGTGGCAGGTCCGGACGGTCATCGTTGGCGCAGGCGCTCATACAGAGCACCACCAACAACACCGGGCTCATGGCCCATTTATGTTTGGAATACTCCCACATTGAATGCGCGTTGTGCTGGTGCATTGTTGGCCGCTTCGATTCCCATGGCTATATGCATGCGCGTTTCGGCAGGGTCGATGATGCCGTCCACCCACAACCTCGCCGCGGCGTATTGCGGGTTGGTTTGGGAATCATACCGGTCTTTGATTTTATCGAAAAGTGCTTTTTCATTCTCAGGACTTACCTCTTTGCCTTTGGCCTTCATGCTGGCCACTTCAATTTGCAGCAGAACTTTGGCGGCTTGCGACCCACCCATTACTGCTATTTCAGCAGTGGGCCAGGCATAAATGAGGCGTGGGTCATAGGCTTTGCCACACATGGCGTAGTTGCCTGCACCGTAGCTGTTGCCAGTCACTATGGTAAACTTAGGTACCGTGCTGTTGCTCATTGCATTCACCAATTTTGCCCCGTCTTTGATGATGCCACCGTGTTCACTGCGGCTGCCCACCATAAATCCGGTTACATCTTGCAGAAAAACAAGGGGAATGTTCTTTTGGTTGCAGTTCATCACAAATCGGGCCGCCTTGTCGGCTGAATCGCTGTAAATTACCCCACCAAATTGCATCTCGCCTTTGGCTGTTTTGCTGATGAGCCGCTGGTTGGCCACAATGCCCACCGCCCATCCTTCTATGCGGGCATAGCCACAAAAGATGGTTTTGCCATAACCGGCTTTGTATTCTGTAAACTCGCTGTCGTCAACAATGCAGCGCACAATGTCGCGTACATCATAGGGCTTCGCTTTGTCGGTGGGGAAGTATTTGTAAATATCAGTGAGTTCCGCCTTAGGTTGTTGGGGCGCTTCATAGCTGAAGCCGGCCTTGTGGCCTTTGTCACCGAGCTTATCCACGAGATCGCGGATGGTTTTGAGCGCCTCCTCGTCGTTCTCCATCTTGTAGTCGGTCACCCCGCTGATTTCGCAATGGGTTTCGGCACCGCCCAAGGTTTCGTTGTCAATGTCTTCGCCCACCGCGGCTTTCACAAGGTAGCTACCTGCCAAAAAGATGGTGCCCGTTTTGTTCACGATGAGTGCTTCATCGCTCATGATTGGCAAGTAAGCGCCTCCGGCCACGCAGCTGCCCATGATGCAGGCTATCTGTGGAATGCCCAAAGATGACATCACCGCGTTGTTGCGAAAAATGCGCCCAAAATGCTCCTTGTCGGGAAATATTTCGTCTTGCATCGGGAGGTATACGCCGGCACTGTCAACGAGATAAATGATCGGAATCCGATTCTCCATCGCAATTTCCTGTGCGCGCAGGTTCTTTTTTCCCGTTATGGGAAACCATGCCCCCGCTTTTACGGTCGCATCATTGGCCACCACCACGCATTGCCTGCCTTTGATGTAGCCCATTACCACCACCACGCCACCACCGGGGCAGCCACCATGTTCGGTGTACATGCCAAAGCCCGCATGGGCGCCAATTTCTATCCGGGGGGCCTTTGGGTCGAGCAGTAAATCAACACGTTCTCTGGCAGTGAGTTTTCCTTTGCTGTGCTCTTTGTCAATTTTGGCCTGTCCTCCGCCCAGGTAAATTTTATCAAGTTCGCGGCGAATCTTTACGATTTTCAGCCGCATCTCATCTTCGTTCTTGTTTTGCTCAAGCTCTTGCTTCGTGGGCATAGGGTGGATGGATTTTCGAATAGGTGGCCAAATATAGCCAATTGACCTATGCGAGGAGAACCTGGCTTGCCGCTGGCCCTTCATTGAATAGCAGGTCGAGCACCGACAAATTTGCAGTAAAGGCGAAGCGGTCTTCAAAAACCTGCGGGTAGTATCCCGTTGCTCCCTCTGTGGGAAAATCGGCTGGGGTCTTGATTCTCAGCCGTAAGTCATGTTCGAATGGCTCTTCCAGGTAGCTTGCTGACACCCCATACTTCAATTCAGCACCCAGCAGTTGACACCATTTTCCGAAAGTTTGTGAAAAAAAGCCGCCAATGGATTCAGCAGGGCTGCACAGCAAGGCTTCTACCTCATCAATGTAATGGTGATAAAAGGGTGAGCTGCCATAAGCCGCCTGAATGCTCCTAAGGTGTTCGCGGAGCCATGGCTTATCATGCTCCAACCGGATATTTGGCGTGACAACTGCGTGGCCTTCCGTACTTTTTACGGGAATGCTCAGCGCGCGCACCCCATTTGCCGTAAGGATGTGGTAGCGGTTTCTGAAGCTCTGCTTTACATAGTGCTCGCCGGCGTCGAAAGCCACTCCATCATGTTGTAAGCCCAAGCGAATCAGTGCGATGGGAGGCACCATGCACAGGGGGCTGCACACCTTATAGGGCAGCGCAGCCATGGACTATCGGGCTTTGGTAAAGAGCCTGTTCCAGCGCACACCACTGTTGGGGTCCTTGCTGAACCATACGAAAACAGCCTTTCCAACTACGTGGTCGTGAGGCACAAATCCCCAAAATCTTGAGTCGGCCGAGTTGTGGCGGTTATCACCCATCAGGAAGTAGTAATTCTGCCTGAAGGTGTAGCTGTTGGCCTCCTCCCCATTGATGAATATTTTGCCATCTTTTACTTCCAGCTCATTGCCTTCATACACGGCAATGCTGCGTTCATACAGGGGTAAATTGTTTAAGGTGAGATCAATGCTCAAATCTTTTCCGGGAATCCACAAGGGTCCAAAATCATCCTCAGTCCAGCTGTAACTCGGGTGGTTGGGAAAGATGTGGTAGTCGGCTTGAGGGCGTTTGGGCTCCATATACACGGAATCTACGCTGCCCAATCCTTTGAGCACATCCACCTCTTTGTCGGTGAGGGACAGGTAGTAAAATCCTGCACGGCGGTATATTTCCCTGTCCCTGTCGGTGATTTCTATACCGTACTTGTTCTTCAGTACATCGCCGGAGAGGGAGGAATTGGTATACACTTGATAGCTGTGTTGCACACCTTCGGGCATATCCATCTTTTCTCCATTGATGAAAACAGCCCTGTCACGCAGTTCAAGGGTTTCGCCAGGGAGGCCGATGGTGCGCTTGATGTAATTCTCCTTTTTGTCGATGGGCCTTACGGTTAGGCCGCCGGTTTTCACGCGGTTAGGGAGGGTATAGTTTTCGTTGTGGATATTTTTGCGGCCATAATTGCGCACCAACTGGTAATAGCTTTGCTCCTGGATGTTGATTACGACGGTATCACCTTCCGGAAAATTGAACACCGTAGCGTCAAAGCGCGCTACATCGCCCATACCCGGCAGGCGCAGGTAGGGCAGCTTTTGCCATTCTACATAGCTCCGCACATTAAGCACAGGCACAGTGTGGTGGGTGAGCGGCACGGCAATAGGTGTCATCGGCAGGCGTGCCCCGTAACTGGTTTTGCTTACAAAAAGATAATCACCCACAAGCAGTGATTTTTCCATGGATGGGGTGGGTATGGTAAAGGCCTCGATAAAAAAGGTACGGATAATGGTGGCTGCAACCACTGCAAACACGATGGCTTCGGCCCACTCGCGGCCAGTGCTTTTTTTCTCTTGCTTGTAGTCAGGCAGGCCGATGAACTTGATATCTTCCTTGAAAGCCAACATAGCCAGCGCAGCCGGAGGTACAAATACGGCAAGCAAATAATGCGGCAGGCTGCGCTGCCCGAACGAACGTACAAGCTCTATGTGCATCACGGTGAGCATGATGAAGTTCAGTCCTGGCAAAATAAGGAGCAGCAGCCACCACCACGGCTTGCGCATCATTCTGAGCCAAATGAATAGATTGTATACGGGAATGAAACCGGCCACCTTGGGTTGGCCTGCCTTCTCGAAAATTTTCCAAAGACAAGCGAAGTAGGAGAGGAGGGTAGCGAAAAAAATGAGTTGGGCGATGATCATAATTTCAAAAAGTCGTTCATGGTGTAAATGCCTGGTGCTTGCTTGATGAGCCACGCAGCTGCGTGAATGGCCCCCTGTGCAAAGCCATCTCGATTATAGGCTCTGTGCTCCAGCTGTATTTCGTCAATTTCGCTCCGGTAGGTTATCCTGTGGGTACCAGGTACATCTTCCTCGCGGTAGGCTTTGATGGGAATGCTCTCAGACAGTTCATTACCATTTTGTAAGTGCCATCCGCCAAAGGCGTGGTGGTGCTCGAGAATTCCTTCGGCGAAGGTAATAGCGGTACCGCTCGGAGCGTCTTTTTTGGTGGTATGGTGCCACTCTTCGATGCGGCACAGGTAGTTGCGGTGGGCATCCATGAGCTTTGCAAGGTGCTTATTTGCCGCAAAGGCAAGCTGCACCCCGATGGAGAAGTTGGTAGCATGCAGGAAGGGGACTTGATGTTTATCGGCGAGTGTGTATACTTCATCATAGCGCGCATAACAACCTGTGGTGCCACACACGGTGGGTATTCCTTTTCGGAAAAGTGTTTGGAGGTTGTCTACCGCCGCTTCCGGGCTGCTGAATTCTATGGCCACATCGCATGCTTGGAGTTGCGCGAGCTCCTCCATGTTTTCCAGACCAATGCGGTGGGTAATTTCATGTCCCTGGACTGTTGCCAGTTCATCAATGCGTTTACCCATTTTGCCGTAGCCTATCAGTGCGATGCGCATGCGTTAAAGTCGATTAAGCGGCGGTGAAGTTACAACTTCAGGCACAATGTGATTCCCGGAGAAAATGGAGCCAGAGGGGTCCAAAAGGGTTTGATTTGTAGGGCAATATCCTCACTTACGTCAAAATAGGCCAAATGGGCGTCCACGCTGGCATCAACGATATTGAGGATGTAAATGATGGCAAATGTGATGTAGGCAAGGTCACGCCATTGGGTAAATTGCTCCAGGTTTCTAGTGGCAAAATCCCTTTCTTGACCTGTAGGATCCAGTGTGGGATCTTCAATAATGGCAAGAATCTGGTCCTTGTAAAAACGCATGTTTTGGAGGTTGTCGTTCAGGTAATAACCTGTCACTGCGAAGCCTGCATACAAGATGGGTATTTTCCAATATTTCCGGTTGTAGAATTGGCCCGCTCCCGGAAAAATTGCGGAATACATGGCAGCTTTTTTGGGGCTTCGCATAGGCATGTCGTAATTGATGCCGTCGCTTTTGCCCACTTTTTTACCTTCTATGGTCCCTGTGCGCGTTTCTACTTCTACCCGAGGCAACACAGGTTCAGCGGCAGTAGTGTCGGTTTGGCCATAGGTGTGGAGTGATGCCCATGTGCATAAAAATGATGCAATGAAGACTTTACGCATCAAGAGCTTCCATAATGCGCCGCAGCTCGTCATCTGAACCAAATTGGATTTCGATTTTTCCGCTTCCAAGATCATCGCGCTTTATATCAACTTTTGTACCAAAACGATCCATAAGTTCGGCTTTCATCTTTTGCTGCTCAAAGGAAAGTGCTACAGGCCGTTTTTTTGTGGATGGCTGCTGACTGCCCGCGGCATCACTACGTTCGACAACTCCTTTGGCCATCTGCTCTACCTGCCTCACCGAAAGGCCATTGTCTACGCATAACTTGAAAGCGTAGGTCATATCAGTGTCATCATTAAAGCTGAGAAGTGCCCTGGCATGGCCCATGCTGATTTCGTTTTTGCGCAAGGCAAGTTGAATCTGAGGCGGGAGCTTGAGCAGACGCAGCGTATTGGTGATGGTGGCGCGCTTTTTTCCCACACGCTCGCTCATGGCCTCTTGCGTAAGGTTGCACTCCTCAATGAGCCGTTGGTAGCTGAGCGCGACCTCGATTGGGTCCAGATTTTTGCGCTGTATATTTTCTACGATGGCCATTTCAAGCATGGCTTGGTCATTGGCAATGCGGATATACGCTGGAATTTCTGTGAGCCCTGCAATTTGTGCTGCCCTGAAGCGGCGTTCACCACTGATGAGCTGGAACTGGTCATAGCCCATTTTTCGAACGGTAACCGGCTGTATGATCCCCAATTCCTTAATGCTTTGGCTGAGTTCGAGGAGTGATTCCTCATCGAATATAGTACGCGGCTGAAAAGGGTTCGCTTGAATTTGCGAAACGGGCATCATAGCCACAGAACCGAGCACCCGCTGGGCGTGTTCGCTGCGGGTGCCTGTGGTAATATCGGTTTCAACGTGTTCGAGCAACGCACTGAGGCCTCTGCCCAAGCCCTTTTTCTTACTCATTCTCGAGTGCAATAATTTTGTCTTCCGATTTTATGCGGGTGAGGTCGTTGCGCTGCAATATCTCTCTGGTCAAATTCAGGTAGTTGATAGAACCCTTGCAGGAAGCATCGTGCATGATGATGGTTTCACCATGGCTGGGAGCTTCGCCCAAGCGTGTATTGCGGTGTATCACCGTATTGAAAACCAGCTGCTGAAAGTGCATTTTCACTTCTTCCACCACCTGATTGGCCAGGCGCAGGCGGCTATCGAACATGGTGAGCAGGATGCCTTCAATGCTGAGGTTGGTATTGAGCCGTGATTGCACAATTTTTATGGTATTGAGCAATTTACCCAATCCTTCAAGTGCAAAATATTCACATTGCACAGGCACAATCACCGAATCAGACGCGCTGAGTGAATTCACGGTGATCAATCCCAAAGAAGGGGAGCAATCAATGATAATAAAATCATACTCCTCGCGAACCTGCTTAAGGGCGTGCCTCATCATGTGCTCGCGGTTTGGCATGTTGATCAACTCAATTTCAGCACCTACCAAATCAATGTGCGCCGGAATAATGTCCAGGTTGGGATTTTCGGTGGTGATGATGATGTCTTTCACATCTATATCGCCTACCAGACACTCGTAAATACTGGTTTTTACTGTTTTAGGATCAACTCCCACTCCGCTTGTAGCATTGGCTTGCGGGTCGGCATCAACCAACAGCGTTTTGTATTCCAGTACCCCGAAACAAGCTGCGAGGTTAATGGCTGTAGTGGTTTTGCCAACTCCACCTTTTTGGTTGGCAATACTGATTATTTTACCCATATGTTATAATTCAATCGTTTCTCCAATTTCCATGAGGGTGAGGTTCGACCCTGCATCCTCAAATTTCGCTTTTGCTTCCTCCTTGTCAATTACAATGTAGGGGAAAGTATCGTAGTGCATGCCAATGACGCTCTTACACTTAACAAATTGTGCTGCGGTGATGGCATCATCTACTCCCATGGTGAAATTGTCGCCAATTGGAAGAAATGCATGATCTACATCAAACTGCCTTTCAATAAGTTGCATGTCAAGGGTGAGCGCTGTGTCACCGGCATAATAAATGCAAAGGTCGCCAAAATCTATGATGAATCCACCGGGATTTCCACCATAAGTTCCATCGGGAAGCACAGAGCTGTGAATGGCAGTGACATATTTTACACGGCCAAAGGCCAAAGTTACGCTACCGCCAATATTCATGGGGTGGGTGTTCTCAATGCCTTTCTCATTGAGCCAGGTGGTGATTTCAAAATTTGAAACTACCTGAGCCCCCGTGCGCTTGGCTATAGCAACAGCGTCGGCTACGTGGTCCTCGTGCCCGTGGGTAATGAGGATATAGTCAGCAGACACCTTGCTTGGATCTACCTTACCTTGGGTGAGATTGTTGGGACTTATAAATGGATCGAATAAAATATACTTGCCTTTGGCTTCAACGCCAAAACAAGAATGACCATAGTATGTTACCTTCATAATTGTCGGGAGTAATTCATTGCTTAAAACTAGTACAATGAACCTTACAATGTTCCCTGTTCATTGCTTTAATTTGCACAGTTTTCTGTTTATACATAAGTCTATATGATAAGTATCATTGTCGGAACAAACCGGACCGGCAGCCACAGTGCCAATGTAGCACGCAATTACCAAGATATCACCCACCAAAAAGGAATTCCATCGCAGGTTTTTTCGCTCGAACATCTTCCTGACGACTTTTTCACCAAGGGAATTTACGGTACGCCATCAACAAGTTTTGAACAAGTTCTCAACACTGTGATCGTTCAGCCTGTGCGCTTCCTGTTCATCATTCCCGAATACAACGGCAGTTACCCCGGCATATTAAAGTTTTTCATGGACATCATACATCCTTCGGTATGGGCAGGCAAGCGTGTGGCTCTGACCGGTGTCGCCACAGGCAGGGCAGGCAACGTACGCGGCCTCGACCACTTTACGGCGGTATTGCATTACCTGAAAGCGGATGTGTATTATTTGAAACCCTATTTGTCAGCAATACATCAGCACATCGACGCAAATAAAAATATCGTCAATGCTGAATACCGCTCACTTATGGAACAACAGATAGAAGGTTTAATGCGTTTTTAACGCAATTAATCCTCCAGATCTTCGAAGTCTACACTTGTGAAAGCTTCAGTGCGTGAAAAACTGTTGCCGTCTACTTCATGATTGTCCTCTTGAAGAGGATCCACATAGTCGTTGTTGCCCTCGCGCAACTGCTTGATGTAGTCTACAGCCTCGCCCAAGCCATCCACGAATTTGTCAAAGTCCTCTTTGTACAAGAAGATTTTGTGCTTTTCGAAGCTTTGGTCTCCATTGTCGTGGAATCTCTTTTTGCTTTCAGTTATGGTAAGGTAGAGGTCATTACCACGGGTTGATTTAACGTCAAAAAAATACGTTCTCTTCCCCGCTCTTACTGCCTTCGAGAATATATCGTCTCGAATAGAATCACCGTGTTGATCGGACATAAATGTCAGTTTGTGTGTGTTAGTAGTTCATGTAGGATGTACAAATATACAATTTGTGGACAAATGCTATGATAAGCTTGGTTTTTTATCTTCAAGCAGTTGCAATTCATGCAGCTCGGCATATACCCCGGCAGCCTTTACAAGGTCCTCGTGTCGGCCGCGCTCCACAATGGCACCATCTTGCATTACAAGGATGTGATCAGCAAGCTTTACAGTCGACACCCGGTGGCTGATCAACAAGGTACTGCGGTCGTTCATCACCTTTTTCAGGTTCTGAAGAATGCGCTCCTCCGTGTGGGTATCCACCGCAGAAAGGCAATCATCAAAAATCAAAATTCGGGGTTTGCGCGCTATGGCCCTTGCTATGCTGATCCGTTGCTTTTGACCTCCGCTTAAGTTTATTCCTCTTTCTCCCAGCAAGGTTTGGTATCCTTTCGGAAAATCCTCTATATTGTGAGCCACATAAGCATCTTCAGCGGCCTCAATGATGACCTTCTCGGATGTTTGTTCCTCATCGAGTCCAAAAGCGATGTTGTTGGCTATGCTGTCACTGAACAAGAAGACATCTTGAGGAACATAGCCAATCTGACCGCGCAAGCTGTCTAGGTTGAGCTGTTCTATCGGCCTTCCGTCAATCAATATGGACCCACTCTGTACATCAAAATTGCGGCACAGCAAGTTCGCAACGGTACTTTTGCCCGAACCGGTGTGGCCAATTATAGCAATGGTTTCTCCCGGTGATATTCTGAAGCTGAGGTCTTTGACGGCGTGTATGCCACTGTGTTCGTAAGTGAAATTGACATTGTCGAAAACAATTTCTCCCAGGATTTCCTCAGGTCTCTGGTGCGGAGAGCTTATTTCAGGAACAGTCCGCAAAAATTCATTGATCCGCTCTTGCGATGCCTCCGCTTGCTGTACAATGCTCGTTACCCATCCCACTGACGCAAAAGGCCATGTGAGCATATTGACATAAATAACAAATTCGGCAATGTTGCCAATGCTGATTTCTCCACGTATAGCCTGTATACCACCTACATAAATAGTGATGATGGTGCTCAAGCCTATCAACAGGATAATGGCAGGCATAAACAGGGCATCTACTTTGACCTGGTCAAGCTTTTTGACCTTGTAATCATTGCATTCGCGCTGAAATTCACTCCGCATGGCTTCCTCAAGGTTGTACGCTTTCATCACCCTGATGCCTGAAAAGGCTTCCTGTACCATCGTACTCAAGTGCGACTGCTGGCGCTGCACAAGTTCGCTGCGCTCATTGATGAGCTTGCTTACATAATATATGGATACACTCAGTATGGGCAAAGGCAACAATACATAAAAGGTGAGCTCCACATTCACACGCAGCATGGCCCATAGGGCCAAAATCATCAGCACCACGAGGTTGATGCTGTACATGATGGCAGGGCCCAGGTACATCCGCACTTTCGATACATCTTCGCTGATGCGGTTCATGAGGTCACCGGTATTGTGGCGTCTGTAGAAACCCAAACTCAAACGCTGGTATTGGTCATAGATCTCATTTTTGAGGTCGAACTCAATATGCCTTGAAGTTACGATAATGGTTTGCCTTGTGAAAAACAGAAAAAAGCCTTTCAGCAGCGAAACGAGCAAATAAATTGCTGCCAATAAAAGTGAAAGTGTCGCGATGCTTGCGGCCAGTACCTCCTTGCTATTGGCCTGCGTGAGGCTTTCCGTTTCCACACCGAAGAGTGTTGCCAACCAGCGCACACTGTCCGGAAGCTCCAGGCTGGCCTCCGATAAATCTCCGCTTTTGTAAATGTCGACCGCTTCCTGCACAAGGTCAAATGCTTCCCTGATGAGCTGTGGAGCATAAATGCCGAAAAGATTGGACGCAATAATGAACACTGTGCCCAGCACCAGCTGCCATTTATATTGCAGTAAATATTTGTTGAGGTAACCGAGTGCCTTCATAATCGCTGAGCGCCTTCATCAAATGCTATCCTTCCCTGAATGCTTACCTTTGTAGACGGACTTGTGAAGAGCTGCAAAATTACGCTTTATTATTGCGATAAAAACACCATCTTCGCAGCGATGTTTGCCCTACAAGGGCCCTGGCATATATGAATCAGTGCTTATTTGACATTTCATTTCTGGCAGCCACCTCTTCAAGGATGTGCTTGCACTGCGCTTCCGATTTACGCCGTAAGCCCCGCTGCTTATACCCTATTTCTCATTCCTTCTCAATTCTTAAATAAGCATGTTAAACCGTCGTCACCTGCGCATCAAAATTTTGCAAACGCTTTATGCTTTTGAGCAGGCAAAGGATCAAACTTTAGCCAAGGCTGAAAAGGAGCTCATGCACAACATCCAGAAAATGTACGAAATGTACCTCTTCCTAATGTTGATCATGCTCGAAATACGCGAAGTGGCAGAGCGAAAAATTGAAGACAACAAGAAAAAACGCCTTCCAAGCAAAGAGGATCTTTTTCCAAATACACGGTTTATCGACAACCGCTTTCTCAAGCAGCTGGAGCAAAACATTTCCCTTGCCCACGCCTCCGAAAAGCACAAAATCAACTGGGGTGGTGAGGGCGAGCTGATGCGCAAGTTCTTTAAGCAACTCACAGACACGGAAGAATTTAAAACGTTCATGACAGGCGCGGAGCCTGCTTACAAGCAGGATCAGGAAGTGGTGCTGCGCTTGTTCAAGCGCCACCTGATCAATTACGCCGATTTGCATGAGTTCTTCGAAGAACGCAGCATATATTGGGTGGATGACCTTGACCTTGTGGCTTCAATGACCATTAAAACTTTCAAAAGTTTTGAGGAAGATACCAGCGCCAACCACGAGTTGCTCCCCTTGTGGAAGGAGCCCGAAGACGAGATGCCCTTTGTGAAAACGCTGTTTAGAAAAGCCATAACCAACAACAAAACCCTCGAAGACATCATTCACAAGCATACCGACAATTGGGAGCTGGACCGCATTGCTTTGATGGATATGATTCTCATGAAAATGGCCATTACTGAGGCGCAAGAGTTTTCACAAATTCCCGTAAAGGTCACCCTCAATGAGTATATAGAACTCTCTAAGTATTACAGCACACCCAAGAGCAGCAATTTTATCAATGGAGTACTCGACAAGGTATTTGAGGAAATGCAGGCAGAAGGGGCTATTAAAAAAGTAGGGCGAGGGCTCATTACGTAAATGTACATGTACAGGGTTCTTACCATTGGGGTGGTTTTAATGCTCAGTGCTTGTGGCAACACCAGCAATGAAGACCGCAAAATCGGCACGGAAGCAGTCGATATACCCTACAGTGCCGATGACAAAAAGGGCAAGAGCAAACAGCCCGAGATCACGTTTGAATTTGCAGAAGTAGAAGTGGGCCGCATCCTGCAAGGTGATGAGCGCACCATCCGGTTTCCTTTTGTGAATTCGGGAAAATCTGCTCTAATTATCAGTGATGTATCCGCGAGTTGCGGCTGCACGGTAGCCCGCAACTACCCCAAGGGAAAAATAATGCCCGGCGAGGGTGGTGCCATTGAGGTAGCCTATGATACAAGCAACTCATGGGGTGACCAAGTATCTGTAATCGCGGTGAGTACAAATACCACCAAGTCACGTACAGAACTGATTATAAGGGCACATGTTGTAGCTCCCAATAAACAACAACAACAACAACAACAACAATAAATTAAAATCAATACCATACCATGAACTTCATTTCTGTCCTTCTGCAGGACTCTGGCAGCCCACTCATCAGTGCATTATTCTGGGTAGGAATCATCGCAGTTTTTTACTTTTTTATGATCAGACCACAGGCCAAAAAATCCAAGGAAGCCAAAAAGTTTAGAGAAGCACTCAACAAAGGTTCTCGTGTAGTGACCATCGGAGGCATACACGGCAAGGTGGTAGAGGTACATGACACCACTGTGCTGCTCGATACCGGAGGCACCAAGTTGCGTGTGGAGAAATCGGCCATCTCAGCTGATTCTACAGCCGATGAGCAAGAGCTCGCCAAAAAGTAGTGCTCCGCCCGCAGTGGGCATTACAGGAGGCATAAGCAGTGGCAAAAGTACTGTAGCACGCTTATGGAAGCTTTTTGGTGCCCCATGTTTTCATGCTGATGACGAAGCAAAAATTATCCTCGCGACCCAACCTGAAGTAGTTAAGGAGGTAACAAACCTGCTTGGCGCCGAGGCGTATCGATCAGGTGTGCCCAACCGTGAATACATAGCCTCGCGCATTTTTGGCGAAAACGGCCTGCGTTTGTCCCTGAACCAAATTATTCATCCCCGGGTGGCACAGGCCTTTGCAGAGTGGCGAAGTAAACATTCCGCGTATCCCTATGTGCTCAAAGAAGCTGCCATCGTATTCGAAATAGGACAACAGGCGCAGTATGATGCCGTTGTGCTGGTGTGTGCACCTCTGCCTTTACGGCAAAAGTGGGCAATGCAAAGGGGCCACATCACAGTTGACGATTTCCAGAAAAGGCTCAAAGCACAATGGGCGGACGAGGTGAAAAGGCCTTTGGCACAACATGTTATTGAAAATGACAATTCCAGGGCCTTGATACCACAAGTGGCTGCGCTTCATGCGCTTTTCCTTAAAGGTGAAGGATTCAAAGCTTGATTACGCGTTCGAACCGCCCCTTTTCCATGAATTTGCGAACGGCGTATTCTTGCTCTGGCAGAGCGCTGAGGGTGGCCTGAACATCATCCAATGGCTGAGGTGAAAATTGGTAATCTTCATCGTAGTATCCATAACCCAATACGGCCCCTTTCTCGATGAAAATTCGGCAGTGCTCCTTTACATAACGCCCTTCGTCCACAAAGATCAGGGTGTCATTCAATGAACTGATGTTGCCTGATTCGCTTACTTTTTCAGGAATAGCAAGCGCCGGTGCACTGCGGCGGCCCTGACTGATGATGCTTAGAGGTGTGTTCCACCGTTGTGCCAATACCTCGAGGTGATGCCGTGCTTCAAAAAAATTGGTGAAAACCAATGCAGCCTCGCTGTGGTTACCACGTTTTTCCAATACCAGGTGCGGCACGTCGTCAATGAGTTTCACAACAGCGGCAAAGTGTATTTTAAGTGAAAACTTCCCGTGGTTGTAAATTGGTTTTTCCTTTATCACATCCTCAATTTCGAGTAATTGAGCAAGCATTGGGCTTCCCGTAAGTTGGTAGTCGATGCGGTGTATTGAGCTCAGCAACTTTTTGGATAATTCCGATGCATTGGGTTTTAGCTTTTCGCAAATGCTGCTGAGTACCGTGCCCGATCGCTTGCTGTAGATCAGCTCATCGGCTTCATTGTAAAAACGAAACACCCCAACTTCATCAGGAATGCTCAGTAGAAATGCTTCATCTATATAGGGTGAGTTGATTCCCTCTAGGGTTGGGATCCCGAAATGCGCGTCGAAAAGACCCACCTCACTTTTGGCTTTGATGATTTGATCAAAGAGCAAAGCAGTAGCCTCGGCATCGGCCGAAGCGCGGTGGTGGCCATTGAGCACTATTTTGAGCTCTTTGGTGATTTTGTCCAGACTATACGAGGCCAATCCAGGGAAAGAATGCCTGCTCAACTGAACAGTACACAATTTTTTACGCTTAAATTCTATTCCCACCCGCCTGAACTCCTCTCGTACAAAGCCATAATCGAAGTGCGCGTTGTGCGCTACGAATACTGCGTTGGCGGTAAACGTATCAAGCTCTTTGGCAACCTCTTCGAAAGTGGGAGCATCAAGGACCATCTCGTCTGTAATTCCCGTCAGTTTGCTGATAAAGGGTGGAATAGGAATACCCGGATTAAGCAATGTTTCATACTGATCGATTATTTTTTGACCATTATGCAGAAACACTGCAATCTCTGTAATTTTTCCAGTTCGGGCGTTGCCACCGGTGGTTTCGATGTCTATTATGGCGTACTTCAAGCGCTGCAAAGGTAGTGAACAAGCCCACAATCCGTGCCCGGTCATGGACCAAAAAGCCAAATCAGTGTTCTGTTTCGATGGGTAAGCGCAAATCTACGACAAGGTGCAGTATTGATATACCCGGCATGGGACACACCCTACATGGCACAGTTCGCCGGGGGCAAATAGCAACTTAGGCAAATATTAATGCAGTGTATTGTTTTGGTTCCATTTTGTACATATCTTCGGTTCATAATCACGCGTATTAAAATCCCTGGAATGAACCGATTCCTTTGCCTTCTCGCAACAATGCTGGTCCTGAACTCCTCCGGGCAGTCATCAGAGCAGTCTGCCAACATTGTATTCATATTTATAGACGATATGTCAATTTTAGGTGAAACTTTGGGTGGTGATCCGCAAGTTGACCTTCCCAATATGCAACGCGTTGTTGATCGCGGTGTTAAGTTTGAGAATGCGCATGCCAACTCCACCATATGTGGCCCTTCGCGGGCAAGTTTGATCTCAGGCTTATACCCATCATCCACGGGTTATTACGGTTACCGCATGGGCCAGAACTCCTGGCTTGATAACCAAGTGATCATGTCGAATGTTGATATGTATCAGCATATGCTCAACAGTGGTTATGGCGTCTATGGCTCTGGGAAGGTATACCACGACACGCCTTTGCTTCAGAATTTTACAGAGTACTTCAACGCGGGCATCACCAAAGGGCCATATGCGTGGGATGGGGTTACCCTCTTACCGAGTGGAGATCCTTTGCCAATGTCGCACCCTGAGATTCCAACTTCAATGGCTGAATCAGTAGAGCTCTTCATGCCACTTGACAATGTGCCAACCCTTGGCTCCTACACTGGATGGATAAACCTTGATGGCACGCCGTTCATGTATGTAAATGACAGTGAAAGAGACCCACTACACGATGAAAGGGTAGTCAACTGGGGCACCTCTTTGCTGAATACCCTCTCCACCGAGGAACCGTTTTTTTTGACCTTTGGTATCCACAAGCCGCATACGGATCTGGTCGTTCCTCAGAAATATTTTGATCTGTATCCTTTGGAAAGCTTGGAGTTAACCTCCTATTTGGATTCGGATCTGAGCGACGTGCCCGTGGCCTCCATCAACAACCGATGGAACAGCGCTGGCAATGTGCAAAACTTTAAGGTCCTCATGGATGCTTCAGTTGATAGCACGGATACCTCTTATTGGCTGAGACGTTACCAGCAAGCTTACTACGCTTCCGTGAGTTTTGTGGATGACCTTGTGGGTCAAATATTGGATAGCCTGGATGCCAGTCCACATGCCGACAACACCTATGTAATTTTGACCTCTGACCACGGTTTTAAGCTCGGAGAGAAGACTTTGCTCAACAAAACTACCCTGTGGGATAGGGTTACGCGTGTACCCCTGATCATTAGTGGTCCGGGTGTGATGGAAGGTGCAATATGCCAAAGGCCGGTATCTCTCATTGATGTTTACCCAACCGTGGCAGAAATGGCGAACACGGAAGTGCCCTCACACATTGACGGGAATTCATTGATGCCCTTGCTTGCAGATCCTACTGCGGATTGGTTTGGGCCTATCGGTGCAATCTCCACAGTTGCTTCAGATGAGTCAATCCCTCTGCTTGTGCCCCTGGACAGACGGCACCAACATTACTCCATCAGTACAGGAACACACCGCTATATGCTCTATGCTACTGGCGAGGAGGAACTTTACGACATGGTCAATGACCGGGCTGAGTGGTACAACCTTGCAGCTGATGATGCATACGCCGATGTGAAGTCGACATTAAGACAGGCCTTGGTCGCAACCATCGACCTTGATGAGGAACTTTACTTAACCGATCTGAACGAGTCGCTATACCATGGCAGTTTTGAGCAAAACTTGAATGGGTGGGTAGTGCTGGGAGTTGGTGCAACCCAACAAAACCAGTTTGTCAGCTTACTGGGTGACGCATTCTCTGCTCCGCATGGGCAAAAGTTTATTCGGGCTGGCAATCCGGATGCTTTGTTGAGAATCCTGAACCGAAATATCATCATGAATGAGGGTTCATATTATAAGCTCACATTCAAAGCCAGACGCTTCTCAGGGTCCGGTGACTTGACAATTCGCATGCTTACGGGTTTAACAACCCTTACGAATTTTGCATCAAATTCATTCCAAATATCAGGCAATGAATGGAATGAGTATGAGTGGTTTTTCCAATGCAATGCCCCAACCACAAGGTTCAGTGGCACCATGGAGTTGAGGCTGCCGCAGGGTTCAGGTTTTGATTTGGATGATTTCAGGTTGATCGAAGTCGGAGAGCCTTTTTCGGCAAACAACTTGCTGCGAAAAGAAGCTTGGTTCAATCCCATCGTTTATCCAAATCCGGCTTCAGGCAGGTCCATGGGCTTTACATTGCCTCATCTGGAAAATTCTTCCAAAGATTTAAATGTTCGGGTTTTGAGCCAAAAGGGGCAAACCATGTATGAGGGTACCTACCGCAGCACTGACCGCTATCAGGAAGTTGCACTGCCACAAATGGCGTCTGGTTTGTACATGGTAGAGTTTAAGATAGAGGACGCCATTGCCGTGCGTAAGCTCATAATTCCCTAATCAACAAATTTTTTGGGTAAGCGTCAAGGCGAAATGCACACACGCAAACCCGAAAAACTTTCTGCAATGGGGAGACGTAAATTGCATGTTAAGGACAAGCACTGATTTTTTCATGGTATTTCGTTTTCTTTGCACCCCATGTTTAGCGGAATATTTGAATGGTTGTGCATAAGGTGGTTTAAGGCCAAGGGCTGGCGAATTTCACAAAATCTGCCTCCCGAACTTTTGCAGTATGTGCTTATTGTGGCCCCCCACACCAGCAATTGGGATTTTCCAATTGGAGTGGCCGCCCGTAAGTTGATGGGATTAGAAGTGAAATATGTCGCAAAAAGTGAATTGTTTCGGTGGCCAGTGAAGGGAACTTTGCTCAGACTGGGAGGGTATCCCATCGACCGGAGCAAGAGCAACAGTTTCGTCGACAATGTGGTCGGTTTGTTTCAGACCATCCCGAATTTCGCTGTGTGCATCACACCTGAAGGTACCCGAGGCAAAGTTAATAAGTGGCGGACAGGATTTTATCATATGGCTGTTCAAGCGCATGTACCCATCATTATGGTCGCTTTTGACTATGCGGAACGCCTCGTAAAGGTGAGTGATCCATTTCACCCCACGGGTCAGCAGGATGAAGATTTTGATATCATCTACGCATTCTTTCGTACAGTCGTGGCCAAGTATCCTGAATTGAGCAGTATTCCAGAGAAGGGGTCATACTGAATTTAGCCCATTTATTACTGATATTGAGCCATCATTGGGTGGAAGGCAGGGTTTTCAACAATTGTTGAAATCCTATGTGGACATAAGGTTAATAAGTAACCCGTGTATTTCCTTGCTCAAGAATAAATACTTCTTACATTTGAAACAGTTGAACGAGAGTCAACCAACGCCCTAAACGAGGGGCTGTTAAGAAGAGAATTCGAAGGCTTGAGCCTACGGGCAAAAATTGCGAAAGCAAGGTCTTCAGCACGTTGTTGGAATAGTGAAAGAAAATGGTTTCGCCGTTTTTGAAATGATTAAGTTCGCAAAAGCTATTTCACGGTAGTGGTTTGCCGGTAACGGCCTCCATGAGTGTGTCTTCACTTCCGAAACTGTGATTTATAGTTGCTCTGAAAAGCAACTGTCCCATAAATCACAGGTGTACCTGCTCAGGCAGGTGCGTGAGGATGTAGAGATGGTTCTGTATTTTCAAGATGAAATATGTCCCGTATATGTTTCTGAAGTTGGCCAACTGTAGTTCATTAGGTAGTATGTGTCAAGGCATGTGTTACTTATGGCGGATTAAACGAAAGTTTGGTCCGCCATACTGTTTTTATGCTAGCTTTCAACCAGAAATTGTGTAAAAGTGGAGGTGCGCAGCAACAAATTGTTGGTACTGCGCAACTACATTTAGCATCGAATTAAGTTCTTTATGGCAGAAAAAAGAAAAAGCGCTAAAAAGCCAGCGCTTCGAAAAATATTCGTTCTCGATACTTCAGTTATTCTATACGACAGCAATGCAATAAAAAATTTTGAAGAGCATGACATAGCCATCCCTATTCAAGTTTTGGAAGAACTTGATAACTTTAAAAAGGGCAATGAAACGGTCAATTTTGAAGCGCGTGAGTTCATTCGCTTTATCGATGGCATATCCAAAGAAAAGCTTATCAATGATTGGGTGCCGCTCAATGGACCCAACAGCGGTAAGTTTAAAGTCGTGCTTCACGCATCAGCAAATGGTATAGATTCACAGCGCGTTTTTGGGGACAGCAAATACGACAACAAAATATTGAATTGTGCACTTTCGCTTCAAGCAGAGCACAAAGGCCGAAACGTGATTTTGGTAACCAAAGACATATGCCTGAGGTTGAAGGCCAAAGCCCTGAATGTTATGGCGGAGGACTATGAAACCGGGAAGGTAAAAGATGTGCGTGTTATTCACGATAGCCATGCCGTAGTAAATGATGCCAATGAAGAGGCCATTAACCAGCTATTTGCGACAGGGGTAGCCAGTGCTGACCTGTTGGGTATCCCAGATATACAAGCCAATCAATTCTTTACTCTCTCGAACCGACGAAAGTCGGTACTCGCTTGGTACAACAAGGAGGAGCATCTATTGGAGCGGGTTATTGACCAGGAGGCTTTTGGAATCAAAGGCCTCAATGCGGAGCAGAGCTTCGCACTGCATGCGCTCCTCAATCCCAAAATTAAACTGGTTACCATACAGGGTATGGCTGGTACAGGCAAAACCCTGCTCGCCCTCGCAGCTGCGCTCGAGCAACGCGCCAATTACCGGCAAATATTCGTGTCGCGTCCTGTAGTACCACTTAGCAACCGCGATATAGGCTACCTCCCCGGCGATATTAAAAGTAAGCTCGATCCTTATATGCAATCACTTTGGGATAATCTTGGATACATAAAGGGGCAGTTTAAAATCACTGACAAGAACCACAAGCGCATTGAAACAATGGTCGAAACGGAGAAAATTGCCATCTCTCCGCTTGCTTACATCAGGGGCCGCAGCCTTGTGAAAATATTCTTTATCATCGACGAGGCCCAAAACCTCACGCCCCATGAAGTGAAAACCATCATTTCACGTGCTGGTGACGATACCAAGATTGTGCTCACAGGCGACATCCACCAGATAGATACGCCGTACCTTGATAGCCAAAGCAATGGACTTTCATACCTCATCGATCGGGTGAAAAATCTTTCCATAGCAGCGCACATTTCGCTGCAAAAAGGAGAGCGCTCTGAGCTTGCCAATGTTGCAAATGAATACCTTTGACCCATGAAAAAAATTTTGATACCCATGCTTGTGCTGCTTCTGTGTTCCTGTGGCACAACGGAAACCACAAAGGAAAATACTGAGAACAGTACGGAGGAAACCCAAAATCAAAACACAAGCGAAACAAGCAACGACACTATGGCCGAATCTACTTATTTGTATGTTGTGATTGAAACCAGTATGGGCTCAATTACCCTGGAACTTGACTCAACCAATGCTCCACAAACGGTGAACAATTTTTTGAGCTATGTGGATGAAGGTTTTTATGACGGGACTATTTTTCATCGGGTTATTGATGGATTTATGTTGCAAGGTGGTGGATTCACTCCCGATGGCAGCCAAAAGCCAACGAAGGATCCTATATTTCTTGAAAGTCAAAACGGACTCACCAACGATGTGGGCACCGTAGCGATGGCAAGGACCAATGTTCCCAACAGTGCAACGGCTCAGTTTTTCATTAACGTGAAGGACAATGATTTTTTAAATTACACACCCGGCAATCCGGGTTATGCCGTATTCGGGAAGGTAGCTTCGGGTATGGAAGTGGTCAATGCCATTCGTCAGGTTAAAACGGGTACGTTTCAACAATACCGTGATTGGCCAGTTGAGCCGGTACTTATTCAATCTGTACGCAGGGAGTAAGCGCGATGTTGTATTTCGTAAAAGCTATTGAACTGAAGAGGCTCAGCATGGGCCTTTTTTTTATTGCATCATGCATAGCTCAAAACCTTTGTGCTCAAATTGGCAAACAATTCCCTGCATTGGAAGTGGAAAGGATTGATGGATCAGAGGCCCTGTTGCCCTTGTTTGGCGACAATGATTTTGCCCTTATAGGACTTGCATCATCGGCGAAAGCGGAAGAGGAATTAAGGACATGGCAAGAGCCTGTTTACAATGCTTTTATAGCGAAAACTGGACTTATGGATCAATTGTGGGATGTGGAGATTGGTTTTGTTCCGATGTTTACAGGCGCCTCAAAAGCTTCAAAGGGTCAAGTGCTGAAGAAATTGCGTGAGAACAATGAGAAGCTGGTACTTGATCATGTTTACATTTATTCCGGTGACGCTCAACCTTTGGATGCACTTGGAATAGACGACCGTAAAAAGCCATATTTTTATTTGCTCAATGCGGAAGGAGTAATTTTATGGTACCGCTCAGGGCAATTTCGGCAGAAGTACCTTGAGGAAATCATGGGCTTGATGGCAGAATAAAAAGAAGCCGTCTCGTTATCCAAACGAGGCGGTTTTTTCGTTTAG
>DAIOTP010000036.1:11772-24624 GCA_036751905.1 Cryomorphaceae bacterium | reverse complement strand
GCACTTGAGCTCAGCGTTCAACCCAACCCTGCCAACGATCAAGTTCAATTCAACTGGCGCAGTTCTGAACAAATGGCCGAGCTGAGCTTTATTGCAATTGATGGGCGCCTCATAAAGCGTGTAAAGGCTTACGCCAAAAATGCTTGGGTCGATACCGGAACCTTGACTCCAGGTCTGTACCTTGTGCACATCATTGCTGATGACGGGCGCAAGGGTACCGTAAAATTAGTGAAGCATTGAATGAAGGTATGATACAATGAAAAGAGCAGAACGATTTGCGCAAAAAGGAGCATTTGTCCTCCTCATTATGGCTTGCCTGGGTAAGCCCTTACTGGCTCAGTATGCATATTTGGATCAAGGTCTGGAGGATGTACTGCGGGATGACAGGCATACCGGACTTTTGGATATCATCATTCTGCTCAGTGATGCAGTGGATGTTACCGCGCTCAAGACACAAATGGACGCAGAGCGCTGGCCCGTACAGCAGCGCAGCACGCACCTCATTAAGCTTTTGCAGCAAAAAGCTGCTGACACACAAGCGCAGCTGCTGCGCAAAGCCGATGACTCGGGGCATGTGCACACAGATGTGAAGGGCTTTTGGCTTGTCAATGCCATCTCCATGAAAGCTGATAAGGCCATGGTGAGGTATCTTATGAACCAGCCCGAAGTGGCATACATCGAGCTTGATACTGGCATTTCAGGCCGAATTGATGATACCCGAGGCAAACTGAGTGAGGCCAAAACTGCCGGAAGCAAGGAGCCCGGCATAGGCGTAATCGGTGCTCCTGAACTTTGGGCCATGGGATATTATGGAACCAACCGCATAGGCATGGTGCACGATACAGGACTTCACCCCAACCATGTAGCGCTCGCCGACCGCAACTTGAGCAACCGGATGCCACTGTCGCGCTCCTGGCTCCCTTATTATTCTCAAATGCCTACCGACCGCAGTTCGAGCCATGGCACCCACGTAGGAGGCACCATGGCAGGGCTGCAACCTGAAAGCGGCGATACGATTGGTGTAGCGCCCAAAGCTTATCTCATTGCTGCTGATCCATTGAGCTCCGGTGACTTTGACTATTTTTTCTCCACTGTACAACTTCTGCAAGGCCACCAATGGGCCATTGATCCCGATGGCAATCCCGACACCACCGACGATATGCCCGATGTAATCAACAATTCATGGGGTGGCACAGTCAGTGCAGAGAGCCCCGACTGTCAGGTTGTAATGAAAAATATATTGACCAATGTTGAGGCTGCGGGCATTGCCAATGTATTCTCAGCCGGCAACATGGGACCCGAACCCTCTACCATTACCCGCCCCAAAAACATCAATGCTGGATTGGTGAATGTATTTGCCACCGGCGCAGTGAATGGTAACGTACCAGGGCCCAATTATCCCATTGCCGAATTCTCGAGCCGGGGTCCAAGCACCTGCGAGGAAACCGGAAGTTTGCTCATAAAGCCCGAAGTGGTGGCTCCTGGAGAGAATGTGCGCTCAGCGGTAGGCAATGCAGGAGCATATGATGTATTCAGCGGCACATCTATGGCCGCACCGCACGTGAGCGGAGGTGTGCTGCTGCTCAAGGAGGCCTTCCCCACCCTCACCGGCGAGGAAGTACTGCTCGCATTGTACCACACGGCCATTGATTTGGGAGAGCCGGGTGAGGACAATGACTACGGCAATGGTTTGATTGACCTGAAAGCAGCCTTTGATTACCTCGCACAAATGTATGAACCGCATCCACCGGCAAATATGGAAATAGACATTGAACTGGTTGAAATTAGAGCACCCAATGCCGCATTTCGTTGTGCCAATCCAAGCGCCAATATGATACAGCCTGAAATTCGCGTGCGCAACAAAGGAGCTGCATTTACCGAAAACATCACGGTGTATGGCTCGATCAATGAGGCAAATCATTTCGAGGTTGACTTGGGAACGGTGAGCCTGCAGGCAGCTGAAGTGATGGATTTCCTCCTCCCGGAAATGTCGGTAAGCAGCAATGCTGAGCAGGTAGAATTTCACGTGCACATCGCTCCCCTTCCCGGCGAGGGTGATGTACTCAACAACCACCGCGTAAGGCGCTGGCAACAGCTTGCAGAACTGTCTGAGTCCAATTTCTTTTATGAAGAAAATTTCGACAACGGGTTTGACAAGTGGAGAGTGATCGATCCGGGTGGATCAAAAACATGGCAAGTCGGTGAGCACATTCAGCGCAATGGACAAGTAGGAAAGGTGGCATGGCTCAATTTTTACAGCTACCTTCCCATCAACTACCAACGTGACCACCTCATATCACCTGTGCTCAGCAACATGGGCCCCTCATACAGTGTGAGTTTCGACTATGTGTACAAAAGAGCAAGCAGCAGCCCCAACCGACAGGACACACTCGAAATTTCGGCAGTGTACAATTGCGGCGATGCCAGCAAAGTGTTGTGGCGAAAAGGCGGCGCTGAACTCTGGACCAACAACACCAATACAGCTGATGGACTGCCGCTTAGTGGTGGCGACTGGTCGCTTGCTGAATTTATATTCAGCATTTGGGATTTACCCAATTACAACCATGAAACGGGCGTTAGCCTCATGTTTACTGGGATCAATGGTGGAGCAAATCATTTGCTCATCGACAATATCCTGATCGACTCCTTTCTTGGTGTAAATCGTGTTGAACCCAGCCACGACCTAAGCTTGGCACCCAATCCGGCCAACAGTGGTGTACGGCTCAATTGGTCAACAACAGAAGCCATTGCCAGGGTATCGCTTCACGATATTCAGGGGAAGCAAATAAGGACGTATCCTGCGGTAACTGCCAATGAAGAACTGTCCATTGAAGGGTTGACGCCTGGTGTATACCTTGTGGAAGTCATTTGGCCGGATGCTACAAGGGCAATGGCCAAACTTGTGGTAGCTTATTAAGACGATGTGATGGGGTCATAGAACTCGACCTCTCCACTTTCCACATCATACATGCCTCCTATCAGGGCTATCTCCCCGTTAAGCATCATCTCATGCAGTATGGAGCTGCGCGTGCTGATGCCCTTCATCACCTGCTTCACGTTGATTCCGGCCACTTTATCCACAAAAGATGCATTGCCAGAGCTGCGGTCGTTGTTTTCAGTGCTTTCCTCAGCCACCGCTGGCCGTATTTTACTCAAGAGGCCGGTGAGGTGACCCATCTGGGCATTGTCACAGGCACCTTTTACCGCACCACACTTGGTGTGGCCAAGCACCATGATGAGCTTTGATCCGGCAAGCTTACAGGCGAACTCCATACTTCCCAGCACATCCTCGTTGATCACATTGCCAGCCACCCTGCAACTAAAAATATCGCCAACACCTTGATCGAAAACCATTTCGGCAGGAACCCTTGAGTCGATACAGCTCAAAATCACCGCAAAGGGATATTGTCCGCCTGAAGTAATGTTGACCTGCGCGAGCAAATCACGTTCCTGCATACGCTTTTGTACAAAACGTTTGTTGCCATTCTTTAAGATTTCGATGGCTTGCTCCGGGGTAATCTTTTCCTGAAGTTCTTTGGTAAGTGTTCTCATAAATGTGAAGTTATCTTTATCTGCGGAGTGCAAATAAAGCCATTAAGCACTACGGCGAAAAAAAAACGATGTTGAGAATTGTTAAAGAACCACAACCCGTGTTGAGGGATACTCAGAAGGTGACTGCAAGCTTCAGGTTCAATCTTCTCGCTGTCAAGAAATTCGGAACACCGTATTGTCGGCCACCACTCTCGCGCACAAAGGTATACGATATGGTGTTATTGATGTCAAACAGGTTCCACACTTCCACACTGAGAAAGGCGCTTTCAAATCGACCGAATAAGCCCTTGTCAGGATTGCTCTGTGACTTCAGGTCTTTGCTAAAGCCAATGTCTACCCTACGGTAAGCACGGTAGCGCTCCGTTTGCTGCCACCGCTGAAAGTTGGGAGGGCCGAAGGGCAGGCCGGATCCGTAAATCATGCTCAAGTGCACTTTGAAGGATGGCAGGCTAGGCATTTCGTCCTGGAAGAACAAATTGAAAAAAACCAGTTGGTCATTGGGACGCGGTATAAAGCCGGGAAATACGGTAATGGTATCCACAGCGGTGTTGTTGGAGGTGAAACCCGGAATGATTTCATCGCCGTCGCTGTTGATCAGGCGCTGGAAGCTGTCGCCCACAATATCCTCAGCTGTGCGGAGAAAACTCAGGTTGAACCATGACTCCACGCCCCTGACAAATTCACCGTGCACCTTCATATCGAGGCCTGTTGCGTAACCATTGCTCACCTGATCACCGTAGTAGCGCAGCCTGATGTTGTCAATTTCAAAGGGCACAAGGCCATTCAATTGTTTAAAATATGCTTCGGTGATAAACTTGAAGTCACGCTCCCACATCTTAAAATTCACATCGGCACCAAGCACAAAGTGTATGGCCTCCTGTGCGCGGTTGTTCGGATTGATGGTACCGTCAATGGCCCTGAGCTCCCGGTAAAATGCCGGCTGGTGGTAAAACCCTGTACTGAAGCGGAACAATACATCGCGGTTGAGTATGGTGGTATCGTTCAGTTGTTTTTGCCATTTGGGTTTGTAGGCGATGGTACCCCGCGGGCTTACCACGGTTTGGCCATTGAATGACCAATGGTGGGCGCGTACACCCACAGTGGTCGTAAGCTCGGCTTCGTTGTTGAGGAGGAGGTCCCAGCTGTTTTGGAAATAACCCATGATGCGGGTGCTCACTACCTCATTGCCCCCTTTGATCACATCGTTCATCAGTATTTGGTCTGAGGGGCTTATCGGCGTGGCGTAGCCCGCGGAGTCGATGTACTGCCATTCATTGAGCCTGTCGTTGATGTTGTCAAGGCGCACGGAGGCTCCCCATTGCAGAAATTTGTTGTCAATGTTTTTGTATCCCCTGTGCTGGAAGTTGAATACATTGGCATCGATGGAGTTGCGGGCATGCTGCAGGAAGCCACCGATACCGCGGTTGCGCACCACATTGCCGAACTCATCGCTGCCGAGGTCGCGCTCCAGCTCATCGAGTCGGAACTGTCCCAAAATGCTGAAATTCTCTTCTTCCACAGTGCGGAATGCTGATGCTATGAACTTGAGGCGGGTACTCAGGTTGGGCCTGTGCTCGAGTGATACGGCGGCAAATCCTGTTTCGAATGAAGTAACTTCCTGACCATCGAAAAACACTGTAAAGCGCAAGGCCTCATTGAAACTTCCGAACTGCGTTTCGCGGGTGCCGGGTATAAACCGGTAGTTGTTGCTGGAATAGTTGCCGAGGAAGGCGGCCTCCCACTTTTTGCCGATTTGGTAGGTCCAGTAGGTTTGCACATCGGTGAAGTCGGGGCGGTAATCACCTTGGGTGTCAAGGCTGCCAAGTACATATTGGTTGGTGAAGTAGCGCACTCCTGTTATTTGCGTGAGCTTTTGGTTCTTGGAGGTACTCTCCACACTTGCGGAACCACCGAGGAGGCTGGCACTGAAACTGCCTCCGAATGAACGCGGCTTTCTGTACTGAATGTCAAGTACCGAACTCATGCGGTCACCGTAGCGTGCCTCGAAGCCGCCGGCGCTGAAGTTGATGCTGCCCGTCATATCGGGATTGGGAAAGCTCAGGCCCTCTTGTTCGCCACTTCTGGCCAAAAAGGGGCGGTACACTTCAATGTCGTTCACATACACCAGGTTTTCAGCGTAGCTGCCCCCGCGCACACTGTACACCGAGCTGAGCTCATTGGCCACCTGTACCCCGAGCTGCGAAACCAGCATGCTTTCAATGCCCTGCTGCACAGATGGATTAATTTTTAAATCTTTGATGGGAACGGCCTGCATGGCACTTTTGCGCGAGCGGTCTTCGAATATTTCCACCCCTTCAAGCTCGAGTTGTTCGAGCCGAAAGTCCAGTTTATACTCTTCACCCGGCTGCAGGCCAATGACTTCTGATTTTTTGCGGAAAGCAGTATGGCTCGCTTCGATGGTGATGTTCTCGCCTGCTCTGATTTCCATGCGGTATTGCCCCTTGGCATCGGTAAAGGTACCCGCTCCCTGCGCACGTACGTATACACTGGCGTACTCAATGGCACGGCCGCTCTTGTCGCTTACCTTGCCAACCACCACTGCCTTATTTTGCGAAAAGCAGGCAATGGTAGTTAGCGAAAACAAAATACCCCAGATAAGGCGTAGCCTCAAAACCGTATCCAATTCAAATTTTTTAACACCGCAAACTTAACTGAAAAAGCATGCGCTTATTGCCATGTCTGTAAATAGAAGGCTTAGTTGCCCCCACGTTTGCGCTCAGTTTGGAAATCGCCCCGCTTCCAAGCTTGTATGAATTGCGACCAGGCTACAGGATTCATGAGCTGAATGGGCGCTGCCTGCCCCGCGTGGTAAATGGTACTTTGGTACTGCTGCATACCTACTTTAAACGTCTCACTTCCAGATGGCATCATGTTATCCATTCGGGCCACCATCTCGGAAGGATTGAGGTTACGCTGGGCGCGGTCGTAATCCGTTTCCGCAAATTCCATATCGAGAAAGGCCTGCCGGAATTGCTCGCGGGTGGGCCATGGATAAATAATTTGCTCAGAGAGCAAAACGGTATCGCGTACGAGTACCTGTATGAGCGAATAGCGGTTGTACTTCAGCGAGTCTGGAATGTGGTATTTGGCACGCTCGAAGCCCACACTCGAAAAAATGATGGAGTCGCCTTTTTGCGCCACGAAGGAGAAATAACCGTAATAATCTGTCACTGTTCCGCGGCCTGTATTGGCGATCATCACATTGGCATAGGGCACAGGGTTGAGGCTGTCGTTGGTGATTACCACGCCCGAAAACTGAATGAGGTCATCATCGTTGGTGGTGCGCTGGGCCTTGGTTTCACTGACAACGAAAGCCAGGAAAACAAGAATGAGGCAGGTGCGTAACATATGTTTCATCGCTCAAAAATAAGGATTTTGTGCACCATGTTGCCATCACCATGCCAAAAGTGTAAATTCACGCAGCAAAGACCACACCATGACCATCCACCACCTGCTTGCCTGCCTCACTTTCATAAGCCCTTGCCTGGCCTTCAGTCAGCCTGTAATTCAAGGCAATACCTTCACCGGACCGGGCTCTAACTTGCAGTATGAACTCAGTTCGCCGGCATATATTCTGCCTTTTGATTTGGAGGAAGCCGGTGAAGCAATGACATGGGACGTTTCGGATTTGGATGTATTTACGCTCAATGCTGAATCTTATCTCGGCATTGGCGGGCTCAATTTTTTCTATCAGGCCATTTTTAACAGCCCCTTCAACCAACAAGCACAAGCCACGCATTACAGGGAGATTGATATCCCCGATTTCGATTTTGGCGATGAGCTGCCTGTTCAGTTTTCTGACATCTATGATTTTTATCGACGCAGCAGCAATGGCTACTTTCAGGTTGGCAATTCCTTTTCCATATCCGGCTTGCCCATTATAACAGCCTACTCGAGCAGTGACCGCATCTATAAATTTCCGCTGAGCTATGGGCAGCATGACACTTCGTATGTGGAATTTCTCAGTCAAATTCCCTTTCTCGGCGCTTATGGTCAAAAGGGATGGCGCTACAACCACGCCGATGCATGGGGCACGCTCATCACTCCGCACAACAGCTACGACGTGGTACGTGTACGCGCCGAAAGGATACTCACCGATACGATCAACTTTGCCGAACTCGGCATCAATCAAGGTATAGCGCGCCCCATACAGGTGGACTACAGCTGGCTAAGCCCCGAACTCGATGGCGAAGTAATGCGCATCAGCACCATTCTGGGACAGGTGGTAGCGGTGCAGGTATACGCCGAGCCATCGCTTACCAATGCCCTTTCGGCAAATAAAATTGAGCTACAGATATGGCCCAACCCGAGCGCCGGGATGCTGCACGTGCAAATACCTGATGCTGGCTACCTTGCTATGTACGATTTGGGTGGCAGGCGTATACAATACCTGCAGGTGTCAGCGGGAAGGCAATATATCGACATAGCCATGCTTCCGGAGGGCCTTTACCTTTTGGAACACATCAGCACCAGCGGATTGCGCAGCACTGCCAAAGTGGTGAAGCGTGAATAGGGCCTGTTGACACAAGATTACGTGAGCAGGCTGCGCAAGGACTCATGGAGCAGGGTATTGCTGCACAGGATGTTTTCACCAAAGATGTAGTCATCACCTCCGGCAAAATCGCTCACCCGGCCTCCTGCTTCGGTGACGATGATACTCCCCGCAGCCACATCCCATGGGTTGAGGCCATATTCATAGAAGGCCTCGAAGCGCCCACAAGCGAGATATGCCATATCGAGCGCTGCTGCACCAGGCCGCCGCACTCCGCGGGTGCTGTTGGTGACCCGCTCGAGGATGTCCAGATACCATGCGAGCTTGCCGCGGTGGTCATAAGGAAAGCCAAGGGCGATCAGGGATTTGCTCAAGTCGTTTTGTTGTGAAACGGCTATGCGCTTGCCATTGAGGTACGCACCTTGTCCTAGTGCGGCGCTGAAGCATTCATCATGCACCGGATCATAAATGACGCCGAGTGCGATGTGCTCTTTTTGCCGTAAGGCCACACTGGTGCAGTAAAAAGGAATGCCGTACAGGTAGTTGGTCGTCCCATCGAGTGGGTCGATGATCCAGTTGTAGTCCTTACCTATTTTGGTGCTTGTACCTTCTTCGGCGATGAAACCTGCCTCAGGCAGCAATTGGGAAAGGCCCTCAACAAAGCGCTGCTCTGCTTCCTTATCCGCACGCGATACCATGTCGTTGCTGCGGCCTTTGAACTGGATTTCGCTTTGTTGTATTTCGCTTTGGAGCTTCCGCAAAAAACGGCCTACCTCGCGTGAAAGTTCTACAACGGAAGGGAGCAATTCGGATGCATTTGCAGGCATTTCTGGGCTTTAAGGTGTTGCGCGCAAAGATAGATCAGAGGCATGAGGTAGTCGGGATGAAATGGAACTTAAAAATCCCAATAATTTGAAAATGGCTGAAAAGCTGGCTCATTGCCCAATACATAGGTCGCTTTGTAGTTGTGAGGTGTATGTTTGTCCCTCAATTTAGTACATTTGAAATGGTCGAAATGAGATGCATTCGCTACCAGCCTAAATAGATCAAGGAGCATAAGCATGGGTTCACATTACGCCACCTTGGGTATTACGCCAGGTGCCGGGGCCGCTGAGATCAAATCGGCGTACCGGCGCCTCGCATTGCAGTACCACCCCGACCGCAATCAGGGGCCTGAGGCCACATCACAATTTCAGCAGATACAGCGCGCATATGAGGTACTTGGCAACGCGGCGCGGCGCAAGCGCTACGACCAAATGCTGCTTCAGCACCAATTGCATGCGGCACGGCGCCCCATGAGCCATAAGGGGCAGCCCGCGCGCCACACAGGTACCGATGACCGACGGTACGGTACGCGTCACCGATTCAAAAACCCTCCACCGGTAAACAAACCGGAGTTGGATCCGCGCTACAAAGCAGCCATGCACGACTTCAGCCTTTTCACCTTGAGCGGCCTCAGGATGCCCCGAAAGCTTTGGTGGGAGCGCCTTGAACTGCTGCACAGGCACATATTTAGAAAAAAAAGCATCTTCGCCTTGTACCTGATGGGGTGGGGTATGTTTATTTTTTCGGTGGTAGTTTTGGTCGGAGGCAGCTTTTACAGCTGGTTATTGCCGCTCGGCTGGTCATTGATGGGCGTAGGCTATGTGTACAGGGCATACACCATGGGCAAACGCGAAGTGGCATTGCACTTGGCACGTGGGCCCCAATGATTTCCGGCTGCTTATTTTGCAAGCACAGACAAAACTACCCGGAGTACTCACTCAGCCATAAAGAAATCGAGGCTGCGCAAATCGATGATGTGTACATCATTGTAGTAAAAGTGAAGGATTTCGCTGTAGCTGAATCCGAGCTCTGCCATGCGCATGGCTCCCTCCTGGCTTAAACCGATGCCATGGCCGAAGCCCCTGCCAATAAAGCGAACCGAATCCCCACGTTCCTCGATGTCAAAAAAGGTAGAATTCAAGGCCCAATCTTTGCGCACTTCTTTCAAGGGTATGTTGAAGCGCTTGTCCACAAAGTAGAGCATGCGCGTGGGCTGTTCAAATCCAATGGCATGTGCATATAAGGTGGGGTCGGCAATGTTATAACTATATTTCTTCTGGAGGTAATCAAGCCATTGCTTCTTACCCAGCATGCGCTCCCAGCTGTAGTGTTCGCCTCCAACCGAGAACTCATCGCGTCGCGCTATCAGATAAGGCAGGGCACTTGACCACACCGATTCACTGCCCACTGTTTCGCTCCCACTGTTGCTGTGGAAGGCCGCGGTGATGAGTTTCATGTCACTGTCTACAAGCACAAGACCCTCGGTATCATGCACAGCCGTAAGGATATCGGGTTCCCAGCGGGCCTTACCCTCATACACTTGGCAATCAACCCTGTCATTGAGATTGTATCCTTCTTTGTGAAAGCGCCTGCGGTTGCTCAATGCGTAGGTGCGTGATATGATGGCCTGCACCCTGTAAAACTCCAAACCCTTTTCCTTGCCCGACTCGGCTTCAACTACCCCGGCGATGTACTTTTCAAGATCCACCCTGTTTATGAATTTCAGGCTGTTGCTTCCATTGCCATTGGCTGTAATGAGCAGGTGGTCGTCGTACACACGCTCATGGCGCTGCGGCTTGAGCAGGTACAGCCGAAACACCCCATCATCACCAAGGGCGCTGAGCTCTACCGTGCGAAAATTGCCCAATACTTTGCCCGGCACGCTTACCTCAACGAGTTTATCGCGCTTGATGAAGGTAACCCGATCACGCGGTTGGAGCTGTACAATTTTTTTGCCATCGGCCCAGACATTGTACACCCCGAATTCGGTAATTACTTGGGCAGAAGTAGGCTTGAGGTGTTGTGAAATGCCTATGCGCACCTCATCCATGATGCGCTGTTGGGCCCACATCTGGGGAATGGAGCAGCACAAAAACAGGTATACATAGAGTTGCCTTATCACGGTGCCAAATTAGGCTTCAAGGCGTAGGGCCTCAACCAGCAAGACCCAGACTTTTCAACATGAGGCTGGCAGTATTGGCGGAAGCACCTCCCCCACCCAATTTTTCGCGCAGTTGGGTATAATCAGCGAGCATGAGGTCGCGCGGCTCACCCTCTGCCAAAAGCGGTGCAAGCGCTTTGCGCAAGAGCGCAGGCTGCATTTGGTCCTGGATCATTTCCTTGACCACCTCACGGTCCATTACCAGATTTACCAGGCTGATGTACTTCACTTTGATTAGCATTCGCGCTATCCAGTACGACACTGCACCCCCCTGGTAGCACACCACCTGCGGCACGCGGAAGAGGGCCGTTTCGAGCGTGGCGGTGCCTGAGGTGACCAAGGCGCCATGGCTGCAGTTGAGCAGTGCGTATGTAGCCCCGGCGATAAGCCGCACACCGTGCATACCCGGTATACTTTCGTAAAAATCAGCTGGAAGCGAAGGTGCCCCTGCTACCACCACCTGATAATCCACCAAAGAGGCTACCGCCTGCAACATGATGGGCAACATGCGCTTCACTTCCTGCCTGCGGCTGCCTGGCAGCAGGGCAATGATGGGACGCGTATCAAGCCCGTGGCTCTGGCGAAAAGCTGTATTTGCGGAAGCAGAGGCCTCAAATTCAAGCACTGCATCGAGCAATGGATGCCCTACATAGTGCACATCGACCCCGAAGCGCGCGTAAAATTCCTGCTCAAAAGGCAAGATCACGTACATTTCATCCACGTAGGCGCGCACTTGCTTTACACGGCTCTGTTTCCATGCCCATATTTGCGGTGAGATATAATAAAACACCTTGATACCCTTGGCTTTTGCAAATTTGGCCATGCGCAGGTTAAATCCCGGATAGTCAATCAGGATCAGCACATCGGGGGCGAAGGCGAGCAAATCGGTTTGGCACAAGTCAAAATTGCGCTTGATGGTGCGCAGGTTGCCGATTACCTCGGCAAAACCCATGAAGGCGAGGTCGCGGTAGTGCTTTACTACATCAGCTCCTTCGGCGGCCATCAGCTCGCCACCCCAGGCGCGCACATCGGCATGGTGATCACCGCTGCGCAAGTACTTTACAAGGCGGCTGCCGTGCAAATCGCCTGAAGCCTCGCCTGCTATGATGTAGTACTTCATCAGTTAAAAAAACGGTAATATACCACCAAAGGAATATACAGGAATACAGCAAGCAGTACTCCCCTTGCGCTTTTGTAGCGGTGTGTCCGGATAAAGAAAAAGAATGGAATCAGATTGAACAGCAAGCTTAGGGTAAGAATTCCCGCCCGAAACGTGGGTATGGCGACAAAAATTTCTGTGTAAAACTCTCCAAAGCTTCGTGCGAAATAGGTAGCCCACGCGAGACCATAAAGGAGAAAGCCAAAGAAAGGCCCCACAATGCCTATGGCAATTCCCAGCTTTTGGTTGTCATACCTTTTTACCTTCATAATCCCAGGTATTGAGTACGGCCATAGCATGGTAAGCAGTAAGGTCGAATTGTACAGGTACTACAGAAACATAGTTGTTATCGAGCGCCCATATGTCGGTATCCTCGCCTTTGTCAATGACATTGAGTTCACCTGTTATCCAATAGTATGTTTTGCCGGAAGGGTCTTTGCGGGGCTCAAAATCGTCTTCCCAAAAAGCAAGTCCCTGCCTGCACACCTTGATGCCTTGAATCTGCTGAGGCAGGCCTTTGGGTATATTCACGTTGAGACAGGTATGGTCAGGGAGTCCATTGTGCAGCACGTTCCGTATCATTGTGCGCGCTACGTCTTTGGCAGCTGTAAAATCGGCATCGGCGGCCCCATCGAGCAATGA
>DAIOTP010000036.1:0-11762 GCA_036751905.1 Cryomorphaceae bacterium | reverse complement strand
CCTTCCACCGCAGCCGACATGGTTCCGGAGTATATTACGCTGATGCTGTTGTTGGCTCCGTGGTTTATACCGCTGAGCAGCAGGTCGGGGCGGCGCTTGAGGACGCGGTATACCGCAAGTTTCACACAATCAACCGGTGTGCCGGAGCATGCGAATTCGCGCACTTCTTCAGGATCATTGTGCACTTCGTGAAGGCGGAGAATGTTGTTTACAGTGATGGCGTGGCCCATTCCGCTTTGCGGACTGTCAGGGGCCACCACCCACACCTCTCCGAATTCCCGTGCTACCTCAATCAGGCTGCGGATACCCTTGGCGGTAATTCCATCATCATTGGTGACCAAAATAAGCGGTCGCTCTGCTGCTCTTTCCATATTGGCCGCAAAGGTATTGAAAAGCGATTGAGATAAGCGGGTTGAGGCGGCAAGGTGTGCTTACTGCGGTTTTACGCTTTGAAAGCATATGGCTTGTATCCCGCATTTGGGATTCAAAACCAAAGGATAAAACAAACAAAAGCAGAAGATGCAGGTACTCAAAATACTGATCCATCAAGCCGCGTCCCCGGACTGAAAAAAGCTCCTGAAGCAGCCGGGATTTCGGTGTGTTTTTGAAATGCGCCGCTCACATCAGGATTCCGGGTGTAGGCCTGCCCTGCGCGGTTGTCATAAAGTTTGATATCGAATGCATCAAGCACATTGCCATTGGCATCGCGGAGGGTACATACATCACCGTCTCGATTGAGGCTCAGGCGCCCCGTAGAAGCCGTTTGTACAACGGCACCGCCAAATGTACCGGTTGGTGTACCGCCACCAAATACCACCACAACACCCCGTGAAGGGACAATGGTGCCGGCGGGAAATGTATGCCTCACCATATCGTCATCGGAGAGGGTGTATCCGCTGATGTCTATTTCAAAATCGTCATTGTAAATCTCTACAAATTCATCTTCAGAGGGCTGTCTTGTGCCATCGCCGTTGGAGTCGCCTGCAATGCCTTGGGGAGGGTCAAAGAGCACCTCGTTAAAGAACAGGCCCAACCATGGGCATCCGTCGTTTTCGATAGGCCCCGCCTCGAAAGGGCAGCCATCCTCGCAGTTGGGAATTCCGTCGCCGTCAATGTCGCCGAGGCAATCAATTAAGTCGATATTCACCGAGCGGGGGCTGCCGAGGACGGCATTGCTCGCTGAAACCATGCTTATCTCGATAAATTTCCCGTCAGGATCGCCCGCTTCAATTCCTGTAAGGGTGATGGAGCCTGTAATGCTGTTGGGAGAAACCACGATTTGCCCTGCCTCACTTTGATAATCAGCCCCAACCTCGGCTGTACCTGCAAAACTTAGAGATACGGTAACGGTTTCCTTTACAGGACCGTTGAGGCGCGCAATAATGTCGACTGTACCGGACGATGCATCGAGGGTTGCACCGGAGGATTCCAAAGATACCACCGGCGTCACGTCATTGGTTTCACATGACTGAACCCATGGGGTAAGAAAAAGTAGGAAAACTGTGTATTGGGCTATTGTGCGCATGGCTGGCAAAGATCAATTTGTAAATAAAATGGGGACCTGATTCATATCAAAAAATTACTTGAAACAGGACTTCGCCCATGCCCAGCGATGGGCCCGAGGGCGAGTTGAACGCGGTGTAAGCTAAGCCCACTTTGGCTGCTTGTCCTTTAAAGTAACGAGAAAAACCGAGAGACCAACCCGTACGATCACTGATCAGGGACTCTTCATTGGTTGCAAATTCAGGTGCCACACCGAAGAACCGGGCATCGAAGCCGTAACCGGTGCGTGACGCATATCCGGCTTGTAGGTTGTACCCTGTGCCGAGTGCGAGAAACTGGCTGATCTCCGTTGGGATAAGTGGGTTTATGCCATCACTGGTTTTGTATATGCCATTGAGGTTATTGGCTGTGGCTACCACATACTCACCGAGCAGCGAAAATCCCTGGTACTTCACCAATATGTCGGCGTACAGCTGCCGGTAGTCTGGAAATGCCAATCGGCCGTTGGTTTCGAAAAGAAAGAAGCTTCCATGGCCCTCGCCCACCGCATCGCTGGCTCCGCGGTTTACACTTGCTGCCCCACCCACCACGAGTTTGGGCGTTTCTTCATGCGCAAGGTCGGCCACCTGACCCATGTTGCTTGGCTTGAAAAGGCCAAGCGGATACACATCGACCCGGGCAGCATACTTATTTCCTCCATAGTCTACATCCCTTGAATCGGCTCCAAAGGAGTTGCGGCCATCACCGCTTGTGAGCGCAATGGAAGGTACGACGGCTACCTCATTCCAATGGTAGGTATAGTCGATGAACAGACCAAACTCCCTGCCAGTACGGCTGAAGGTGGTGCTCATCAAACTCCTGTCGGCAAATGTGAGGTGGTCTTCCATAAACAGCATTTCGCGGTTGTTGGCGATGGTTTGTTTTTGCCCAATCTTGATATTGAGGTGCTTGACAGGGTGAAAAGCCACCCATGCATCGAGCAGTGGATTCAAATCGCTGAAGTCAAGCTGGAAAAAGAAACTCACCTTCTCTTTGGCGGCATTGCCATAAAAATTGAGGTAGGAGCGTTTCGGATTGAGAAAATAGTCGGTTGATTCTCCCTCGATTTGCTCAAAACCCAGGTAGGGTTGCACCATACCGCCGATGCGAAATTGGTAAGCACTGTCATTGAACATGAAATTGAGGCCTGTGCCGAGTTCAAAATCGGCAGTGCTCTGTGATGGCCTTATTTGGCCTGAGGCTGAAATGGCGACAACAAGCGCCATGGAAAGAATAATGTATCTCGTCACCATATGATTTGCATTATGGATTCTTGGTTTTTACTAGTCGATAAATGGGCAATTCACTGCCAAGTTCTGTTTTGATCAATCCGAATGTCACGAAGCTGCTCACGGCCTCGGGTTCCAGCAGCTCGGGCAGCATGTTGCCATTTTTCTGCATGGAATTCACGCGAATGGTACCTTGTGGGAAGGTCATGTCGAGGTACTCAATGCTGGTTTGCACTGTCTGTATGTGCACACCCTCGTAGGCAAACGCATCCTCGCGGTAGTTCACCACCTTGAAAGCCTCTACTTTCATTTGCTCCGGGGCATTGAGTTCCTCTACTTCGAGCCCAAGGGTAATGAGGTTCTCGACCACCACAGGGTTGTCGGGGAGTATCAGGTATGCCTCAGGGCGCTCACGTGACAGTGTAGGTTTTGATAACCATGCATCACGCACCACAACCGGTAGAGCAATGTAAGTATTGGTAGCCAAATCAATGAATGGCACCTCCTCACCCGAGCGCTGTCTCGAAGCCTTTACCACCACCTGATCGCTTTGGGTGGCGTTGGCATTGGCTATGGCCTCACGTAACTCATCTTTTTTGTTGATCGCTGATTCGATGTATGACCTTGCTATGGTGTACGTTGTAAACACCCTTCGTTGGTATGATGTGCGGCCGAGTGCTACACCGCGCACCTCTACCAGTGTGGAAACACAATTGGTCAGGGCATATGATGTGGCGCTGGAGCGGGGACTGGTGGCTCCTCGGTTGAATTGAATCTCGCCGTGTACCTTGGTGGAAGTGAAGTAATCGCTGTGCAGCAAGCCATGGGCGTCGAGCTCGCGTCCAGCTTCAGCGACAAACTCCGTTTTCGTGAATTTTCGAAGACCTTCATCCACATTGAGGTTGCCGCTGTAAAGGAACATTACATCGTATTTGGTGGTAACTCCCCAATCGCCCATGCGGGCAAAATCGCGCCTGTAAGGACGAAACTCATGAAAGTCCAGTGCAACCTCAGGGTCGAACGCGTTGAAAGCATCTTTTAGAAACACGGATTCCTGCGCAGCGAGTTTGGTTTGATCCCTATTGAGATCTAGACCATTGGCGGCATGGCGGTGCACTTTATCGCAACCGTCTACATTGGCCATCGGCACTATTTGTATCACCACATGGTCGAGCATGCTGCGCAAGCTGTCTACTTCGAGAAATTGATCGATCAAAAAAAGCAAGCCCTCTGTGCTAGCGGGTTCATCGCCGTGCAAGCCACCTTGCATCCAGATCCGCACTTTATCGTTTTCAGCTGCTTTATTGGTCAAGGTAAACATGGGAATCAGCTTTCCTTTCTGTGATACCCCGATGTAGCCAGAGCTGATAAATTCGGGATAAGCCACGATCTTTTGGTTCAAAAAGCCCATCATCTCCTTATGGTTGGTAAAGCCGCCCCTTTTCTGAAAAGCAGGCGTGGAAATGATAAGATCAACATCTGGAAAGAACTGCTCTGTGACCTTTGCGGGCTGGGGATTGAACTGTGCGAGGAGCAAAAGGGGTGCGAGGGATAGCACGATGATCAGAATCTTTTTCATATCAAAATGCTATTGAGGTAATTAGTCTGAATATCCACTCATTGCCTGTCATGGGATCACCATTGATGTCGTTGGAACCCTCATTCACATCGACATAGGTCATAGAGACCTGTATCTTCGCCCCGTACATTTTGCTGAAATGTTGCGCCAAGCCGAAGGTGTAGTAATTGGGGCGGTTGTAAAATGTGGGATTGTTGAGAAAGGAGTGCTCATCGGCAGCAAGATTGGTGTAGCGGGCATCAACTGAAAAACGATTTTTAAAGAGGTACCCCATCTGAAGTTGCACACCAGTGCCCAGCATCATGCGTGCCTTCACATAATTCTCGACATCCTGCACGCCGTTGACGAGAAAATTTCCAGTGATCGATCCATCATTTCGGATGCGCTGGGTAATGTCAGCAGGAACATAGGCCTGGGTGGTGACAAATTCCCCAAGTGCTGAGAATCCCCTATACTTGAATAAAAAGTCCACTCCCAACTTGGCAAAATCGGGGAGAGAAATTTGATTGGCATCATTGAGGTACAAGATGCTTCCGCTTTCCCGACCGCGGCGGCTGCTCACTCCCTGGTTGTAGCTGTAGGCCACTCCCACTACGAGCCTTGGCACGAGTTCACGCATCATGTCCATTTCGTGAAATTGCCCGAGGTTGGTAAAGAGGCCGAAAGGCAAATAATCGATTCGGCCTCCATATTTCAAGCCTCCGTAATTTGCATTAAAGGCATTGGGCCCATCACCATTGGTGATTACAAGGCTCGGGCGGAGGTACTGTCCGCCCCCCATGGGCACTGTGCCGTCGAGGAACATGCCAAACTCCCTGATTGTGCTGAATGCCCCTGTGATTCGGCTGCGCTCAACGAGCTGCAAGGAGTGCGACCTGATGAGCAGTTGGCGGTTGTCGGTTGGTGTGTTCTTTTGGCCTATGCGCAATTGCCACCTGCGGCTAAGCCTGTAACCTACCCATGCATCGGTGAGAAAGTTGGCAATGGTTGCATCGCCCTCGAGGTTACCGCTGAATTCACCCTGTAGCCGCCATATGATGCGTTGCTGTGCTGCTGTACCCGTATATCGGAGTCGTATTCGGCGCATTCGGAAGCGTTGTGCCATACCGTCAAAATCATGGTCGGTGTAGAACTTGCTGTCGTATGCTGGCTGTATGAATCCCGATATGGCTATGCTGTAATCGTCATCGTCATAGGTAGTGAAGTCGTAGCCTTCACCTATGTGGTATTTGTTCACCACCACGCCTTGTGAGAAAAGAGGCTGACTGGCAGCTGCTGCAAAAAAGAGCAACAGGACGAATTTGGTATTGGTGAATGCTTTCTTCATGGATCAATCAAAGCTGTTTTTTGCAATCACTTTTCCATCGGCCATCATGCGCGCTCCATGTGCGAACACATCGGTAAGAACAAGCTGATCATCAAGGCAGCAAAAATCGGCGTCGGCGCCTACGGCAATCCGGCCTTTGAAAGGTAGGCCAAGGTTGATGGCTGGATTGCGTGTTACCACTTTGAGCGCATCGCTGAGCGGAATGCCCTGCTGTGCCAGCTTGACTGCTTGGGATAAATTTTGATCGAAAGGGGCCTTCCGGATGCCTACCACATTGCCGTGCTCATCTTTTCGGTCAAGGCATGTATAGCCATCGCTGCTGAGGGTAATCTTGTCGATTGGTGCGCCCATGTCCATGGCATCCATGATGGCTTTGTGAGGTTCGGCATAGTTGGTTCCACCAGTGGATATATCGATCATTCCGCCCAATTTGGCGAAAGCCACTCCTTCCTCAAGCAAGGCCCTGGTGCGCCCCATATGCGTGGGTGAAATGTTGGATATGGGGAACTGATGGTCCTTGACAATGCGAAAAAGACAGTCAATCTTTTGCTCAAGCGCACCGAGGTGCAGGTGGAGTATGCCTTTCTTGTTGCCAATCATTCCCCCTACCCGCACCTGCCTGAGCAGGCGGAGCAATTCCAAATCGGTAGGGAACGATGAGCGCACATCGCTGATGGCCACTTTGCAGCCCAGCACCTTGTCAATAAATATCATTTCGTCCTGTACAGAGTCCATAATGTGTTTTGGCTCAAGGCCGAAATAGCCGGTAAACATGTAGGCGCTTATGCCTTCAGCATCGAGCGCCTTACATTTTGCGTAAAGCGTATGTATGCTCCTTGTGGAGGCATCGGTACCGAGCAAACCCACCACTGTGGTGGTACCACAAGCGATCAGTTCGGTCATGGAAATATCGGAAGTCATGCTGGCAAAACCACGCTTTCCCCCAGCGCCGATGATGTGGATGTGCTGATCAATAACGCCTGGTGCTAGTATTTTGCCTGCTGCATCCCAGGTATTGAAGAGTTTGTTGGGTTCTATCTTATCCTCTAAGGCAAGAATACGGCCAGCACCGACCAAGATATCCTTATGGCCTAAATCCTCAGGAGCGAATACCCGGGCGTTTTGAATCAACGTGATCATATGAAATGGTATATCAGCATAAATATGAAAGTGGCGAATACAGGAATAAAGTTGCGCTTGACCAGTTGGAATACGGTAACCCCTGCAATTTCAGCAGTAGCAATGATGACCCCTGCCACAGGCGACACGGTGCGGCCCATGGAGGCCGCGAAGTTCATGGGCAGTATGATGGAAGAAGTTTGAACGCCCAATTTGGCAGCAATGCCCGGCACCAAAGGTCCAAAAGAAAAAAAGGCTGCATTGCCACTGCCCATGAGCATGGCTGCAAAAAAGATCATGGTGGAAAGTACCACACCAAAACCTGCATAACCAAAGCCAAAATTTTCCGCAAGGCCAATCATCCCATCGATAAAACCCAATGCAATAAGGCCTTTCGAAAAAATGTCGGCTGCTATAATCAGTGTAACCACTGTTTTAAAAATGTTGCCCATGCCGTTCCAAAATTCCTTGAGCGATGCCATCACCATGCGCAGATCGCGCTTGCGGATCAATTCAAAGACAAGAGCCACGAAAAGGCTCACAAACATTGCCGTGGTCGTATCGATATTGATCCCTGTGTTGAGGAGGGTATTTAATTCCGAAAAGGCGATCAAGATAAGAATGGGCAGTATAGGTATGATGGCATACACCACAGGGGCTCCGGTATAGGCCGCTTTGGCCGACGATGTTTCGTTGCGCTGCTCAGGCGTCATTTTTTTATCATAATGCCTGTTCACGAAATAGTATAGCACACTCAATACAAAGGCCAAAGGAATAAGCAGTGGAAATTGGTCATCCAGAAAGTAAAGAATAGGCGCCATTTCAGAAATATCGGCCGCCCGCACAGATGCTGCCGATGCAGGTCCGATGCACATGGCTGTAGATGCTGTAATCACCGATACTGCCGTGAGGTTGCTCACGCCCAAATGAACCAAAATTGGAAAAACCGATGCCATCAATAAAAGGCCCAAGCCTGCCGCCGATGGGATAGCGATGAAAAGAAGTTGGCTTATAGGTATTACCGCCGATGCCGCCACGTAGGGGTATTTGCGCAGAAGCCCCAATGGTTTCATAGCCACGGCCACGAGGGCCTCACTCGCTCCAATTTTGTTGCTGTACGCTACAACGAGTACATCAGGACAGACTTGGTCCGTCGGCCTGCATTTTGGGGAGAACTTTTCCAGCCTGAGGGGCCAACTCCCGCATTGGTTTGCGAAAAAGACTCCTTGACCAGCGCGAACAAATCGAAGCCCAGGTTGCCCGTTGGTTTGATGATGGGCAGTACGTCATTGCCAAGTGCATACCCCACGCCGAGCATTACAAGCCCTGAAAGAAGCAACACTGCATGTGGGTAATACTTCTTTACAAGCAGTGTTGCTACGACGGCAATAAATACAAGAGATAATATAGGACCAACTGGACTCACCGGCTACATAAATTCTGGAACAACGAATGTAGGCCATCAGAATTATGGCATGCACATACCAATTATTTGTATTTTTACCTACCTATTATGAAAATTGATCCCCAAAGAGTTGTCAAATTGGTAGAATGGACGGGCAGCGCTCCAGAAGATGTGCCGCTTTATCAGTTTATTTACAATAAATTGAAAACAGGAGTCCTTGCTGGCGATTTGCCCAACACTTGCGAGCTGCCTCCCACACGGAGCCTGTCACTTCACATGGGCGTATCGCGCAGCACGATCATTAAAGTGTACGATTTGCTCAAATTGGAGGGACTATTGGAGGCCACCATGGGCTCCGGGTATCGCGTACATACGCCAAGTCCGGATGTGAACCAGAACCCGGCATACGACAAGCGCCGGCACCACTACGTAGAGATGTCAGAGGGAGCGCAGTCATTTCACAGGAATGTGGGCCTCATCAATGCCATTGACGATCCTGGCATTGCATTCCGACCGGGCATTCCACCGCTTGACATGTTTCCAATCATCAAGTGGAAAAAGCTCTCAGATGAATACTGGAAGTTCGTTCGTGCCTCGGAGCTTTCCTATTATGCCGGAGCAGGTGTGGAGGTACTGCGAAAAACAATTGCCAACTACCTTAACCTCAGCAGAAATGTAAAATGCAACCACGAGCAGGTATTTGTGGTGAGCGGGTCGTTGCAGTCACTTTATTTGATTGGCAACCTTTTGATCGACCCGGGAGACGATGTTTTGGTGGAGAATCCAACTTTTCCCAACGTGCATTCTATTTTTAAAAGTTTGAGGGCCAATGTAAGTGGTATTCCTGTGGATGCACAGGGCATGGATGCCAAGGCCTTGGAAGAAGCGCTCAGCCCGAGAACCAAATTCATTCATGTGACCCCTTCATGCCATTATCCGCTTGGTATGCAAATGACCCTTGAAAGGAGAAAAGAGATTTTATCGATTGCCAGCAAAAATGGGCTTTATATTGTGGAGAATGATTACGAGAACGAAATCAACCATCCGAAAAGAGATGGGCAGCCCATATTTTCGCTCGACAATGAAGACCGATCTTTTTACTTGGGCACATTCAACCGCATTCTGCACCCCAGCATACGCATAGGCTTCGCGGTGGTACCCCGGCATTTGGTGCAAGTTTTTCAGTCCATAGTAGTTCACACGCACCGATTTGTTTCGCCCAATAGTCAGGTTGTTTTGCGGAGTTTTATCGAAAAGAAGTTTTTGCATGAGCACATTAAGCATGTTTCGCAAGAAGCTGCAAAGCGCCATGCGCATTTCACGAAAGTGCTTGCGGAGCACCTCGGCGACCTGTTAACCCCTCTTTCAAGCGATTGCCCCTCACTGCACATCACGGCTTTGCTGGGCAATGGAAAACGCGATGCAGAAGTGGTTTCGGCTTTGGCCCAAAAAGGCATCATCACGCATGCGCTAAGCAAATGCTATGTACAGGCCCCAAAGCAACAAGGATTAATCCTTGGATATTCCAGCGTGAAGCCGCAATTTGCTACCCGAACGATTGTGAAGATGGCGGAAGTGCTCAGACAGTGAATCAACCAACGAACATTGCTGTTTGTGGTGTTTTCTCCGAACCAAGGCGTCCAGCCTTTAACTTTGCACAACCCCAGCAAAAAAGAAATATGCGTTTTACTTGTATCATCGCCCTTGTTTTGGTGCTGACCACCGCCTGCAGCAATGACGATGACAGCGCTTTGAAAATAACCGGATCGGGTCAGTATAATTTTACCTCCTACCCTCCTTTTGCCAACAAACCCATCAGGTGTTTTTACCACATTCCTGAAAATAGCAGTCCCAATACACCCATACTGCTCGCTGTACACGGCGCTGGTCGCGATGGAGCTGGTTTGCGCAATGGTTTGATCGACGCAGCCAACGAACGAGGCTTTATCGTTTTGGCCACCGAATTTTCAGATGACCATTTTCCCGGCTCCAATGCATTCAACCTTGCCAACATATTTACAAACGGCGAAAACCCATCGGCTGCGGGACTGCAAGCGGAAGAATATTGGACATTCAGCGTTTTTGATCCGGTTTTTCAGGATTTCAAAGCTTTTGTCGGGAGCAATGAGGTACATTATGATCTTTTTGGCCATTCGGCTGGGGCGCAGTTGGTGCACCGCTATCTGATGTTTGCCCCTGAGGCGGGCTTCAACCGGCTCATCAGTTCTGCGGCAGGATGGTATATGATGCCCGATCCGGTCATTGACTTCCCGTATGGCCTCGGTCAAAGTCCGGCAGTGCAAGTGGATCCTGTTGCTTACTTCCAGAGAAGGGTATTGGTTGTGGTGGGTGAGATGGACACAGACCCCAATTCATTCAACCTTCGCCACACCCCGCAAGCCGATGCACAGGGCATGAATCGGGTGGAAAGGGCGCAACACTTTCATCAGAGATCCTCCTTGATTGCTGACAGCCTATCGATAGAATTCCAGTGGCTGTACCGGGAAGCGCCAGGGCTGGGCCATGATGCGGCGGCCTTGGCCAATTTTGCCTCGAGCCTGCTCTACTGAGCAAAAAGAGAGACCAAGTGCCGGAAATGGCGATTGTTTTAAATATCACTTGTATTTTTTGTTGAATTGTCTGTTATTTAGGGCACCAAATCAAAAAACAACTTAACATGAAGACAATTTATGCTTTTGCCTTATCTGTAATGCTATGCCCAGGGCTAGATGCCAAGGATGTACTTTTACCAACTCTTGACCATCACATGGTGCCACATCCGATCGTTGAGGACGTTGTGATTGACGGTTCTGTCGTTAAATTGGTGGAGGAGAAGGAACCAGCCTTATTCACTCCTTTGCATGAATCCAGCACCCCCGATGGCGACTATGCTCGCGCCGGAGGCACTTTGACTGGGGCCAACTGCATCGTCGATCCAGGTTGTGCCGTCGATGTGAACAGCGAGGCTTATGAAAACACCATTCTTTTTGACCCCTTCTGTTGTAACGTTGAATGGGACGACTTATGCCAGGGAGGGTACGAGGATTTTGGCGGCTTGCCAAGCAATGCTCCTGGATGTCAGTTTGACTGCCCAGAGCTCGATGCCAACATTGGCGATCCTTGTTCGCTACCTGGTGCTGGAGATTCTTTCAGCGAAACGCGTGCAAATTTTTCAGTTGTATTTTCGGATACTTTTGATGGCAATCCTACACTCAATTATAATGTTCCAGCGAGTTTGGTAGGCAACTACTTGCTCAACGTTACCATCAATGGCAGTATACAAGAAGGAGGCGCTAATAGCGACTGGCGTATTCAGGTGCTCGACCCGAATGGAGTGAACCTGACCCAGGGTGCCCCGGGAGGAGCCGAAGATGAATGGCAACCAACAAGTTCATCTGAATCAGGATTCTTTACAACCAGCTTAGCGCTTGGTATAGTTAACAATCCATCTGGCAATTGGAATGCCAAGGTGCGCCTGGCCATCGAGAGGGATCCCCCAGTGCTTGGCCAGGCGGTGATTGTTCTCACATTCGAACCCGCTCCAATTGGAGGGGTTCTGAA
>DAIOTP010000035.1:22475-25481 GCA_036751905.1 Cryomorphaceae bacterium | reverse complement strand
CGTTCGCCATAATCATACTTGATCAAGAAAACACCTGAGAGCTCAAGCCTTCGAAAGTTCGTGGGTGACGTGTTGGTGCTGAATAAATTTTCCTCCCCACGGCGCAACAAAACCCCTCCTGCCGGGCCAGCAGCCACAGCCCAGTGTTCGTCAAAGCGGTAGCCCCCGTATACGGGCACTTGCAGGTAAAGGAGGTCCGCCCGCGTTTGCTCAGCATCAAAACTTGGATCGGGGTTGGGCGTGCGGTTGCCTTTCTGAATCAGGTTTGCTTCGCCGCCAAAGAAAAAATGAACATCATCGGTAGGAACCACCACACCTGCACCGAGCAAAAGGTTGAGTTTATTAAAATCTAGACCTGTAAAGGCGGCCCTTATGGTGCTCAAGTTGAGGCCTCCTTGCACATAGATATTGCGCCCCGGGGTTTGGCCTGAAGCCATGTGGACTCCTACCAACATGTACAGCACTGCAGTGAGTGCCAATGACAAGAAATGATACCGCATACAGATGAATTCCTTTGAGCTCAAAGTTATGAAAATTGAATTGTACTGCCTTTTCGGCAAATAGGCCCGCTCAGGACGGACATACGCTGGGAGGGCTGGCTACAGCCTCCGCACAAGCGGGCCTGTTTAAGGAGCGAGCGGCGCCTCGGTCACCTGGAATACCTCATAGCTATCGCGGTTCATGATGTAAGCCATCAATGCCGAATTTTCGAACTTCCACTGTGCATCGAGCGGATATGTTACTTCCAATAGAACGGCTTGATCGGGGGTAAGCAGGGGTATCGGATTGCTCAATTCGCTGCCCCATATACCATTGAGGTTGCCGCGAAATACAAAGTTGTGCTCGTATGGAAATATGTCGGTAGCGCCGTCTTTTTGACCTTCAACGATGCCATTTTCGGTGAGGCCCACTACGAGGTTATATTGGTCATAATTGCCTGTATTGATGCGGTAAGCCAGTTGAATGCGGACTGAATTGAGTTCTGGCTGGTAAGTCACTTTTCTAAAGCCAAGAAACACATTGCTTGTGGCCGCGTTTTCCGCAAAAATACGTTCAGGCCAGCTGCCGTGCTGTTGTGGTATACCAGTTCCAAAGTTTTTGCGGTTTATGCTGCCTGTCGGCAAACTGTTGATTTGGAAAACCTGACTGAAAGTTTCGCCTTGATTGGTACGGAGATCGGTCGAGTACATTTGTGGTGCAGGATTGATGGGCGCGGCAAAAAAGGAAGTAGCGTGAATAAATACCAGAACCAATTGCTCACCATGCACGTTCTTCAGGTTTTTGGCTGTAGCCGAAGCTGGAGGACAATTCGCACAACGAAATCCTGTGTAATACTCCAGCAGTGTGTTCCGGGCGATGTTTTGAAAAGCAGTAGGATTCATCAATACCCGATCGCCCACCACAATGCCGGTGTCGGGTATAATGCCATTGTTGGTGGTATCAGGAAGCACGCCTGCGATGCTGTCTCGGAAATGGCTATCGCACAAGCGCTCATCGAGGTAAGGACATTCGGGCCTGTCACAAGCACTGAGGAATGTGAAGACAAGTAAGGCGGTAACAAGTATATAGTGCGCGAAAAGCTTCATGTGTTAAAGGTACTAAAAACTGCTGGTGACACCTATGGTAAGTCCGTTGCTCGCAGGAACTACCCTGCACACCCCACCCACACAGAACACCCCTGCACGCTGCCTCCCATAACTGAGCATGATGCGGTGGCTGTCTTTGATGTAGCCTGTGGCGAGCACCGGAAAGTTGTAAAACCGCCCGTCGGCATTGCCAAAATTGTACTGGTTGATGGCCGAGACAAACCAATGGGGGCTAGCGGTGAACTCAACGATGGCCGCCACCCAATCTTGCAAGTGCTGCTCCGTGGTGAGCAACTGCAACTCGAAGCGCAGGCTGTTGCCACGGCTCAAATTAAGGTTGCCCTCTGCCACGAACAGGTCCGCATACACGGTTCCCTTAGCTGGGATATCATCGTAATCATAGGCCCCCTGTATCACATCATTGTCGTACACAATGTTCATATACATGAGGCTACCTTTGAATTTTTTGCTGAATTTGTGTTCTACCCTTGCGGTAAAATCCGCATAGTACACCTTATCAGATGGCCGAAAGAGTACCGGACGTATACCCTGTCTGTTGATTTCAAAATCGTCTACCAAGGGGTAATCCGGTGCATTGACTTGTGTATATCCCAGGTCAATTTTGGTACCGTATTTGCCACCCAATTTGCTGCCTTTTTTTATGGTGTAAAAGAATTCACCCCTTATGGCCACCTCGCCATTGGGCTGGGTGGCGTAAGGATAAAATTGTGCAAGAAGTGCTGTTTGGAGCACTGAAGTAGGAGGGAGGAAGTTTATCCAACTGTCGAATGGGCCGGCATTGCGTTGGCTTTGAAAAGCCATGTTTGAAAGCGAATTTGCCGTAAGGCCTATACCCAAGCCCCTCGTGGTGTAGCCCAGATTGGCATTGACTCCTTGCCCATATTGAAAGAGGCCTACACTCGGATCCAGGTCTTGTGGGATGTTGAGTATGCGTGAATTGAAGGCACTGGGATTGATGCCTGTGCGGGCGTATTCGATGCTGCTGAAAATGCGGCCCAAAGCGTAATTGATGCGAAAAGAGCCTGATCCAACATTCTCAGGCAAATTGAAGTCGGGCCGAAGGTTTGGTTCAAATTTGCTCACGAAACTACCGCCGATGCTCAGCTGTCCGGGTATGGCCACGAGTGTATCGAGCAGCTCATTGAGGTTCAGCTCGAGGTCGATGCCACGTACAATGCCCGTGCCGTTTACAAAGCCGTTGTTGAAATTGAAGCGCTGCTTCCCGTAAAGACCCTTGATGGTAACCCCCCTGTAGGGCTTACTCACCACGCGTATGCCGTCGAGGGCATAATCCACTCCAAGGCCTCGGTCTTCCCAGGTGCGCAGTACCATGCCCGAGCCAAATTGCTCGTAGAAGCTGCCCACCGTAATGGAAATCTTATCGGCACTGTACTTGGCA
>DAIOTP010000035.1:0-22465 GCA_036751905.1 Cryomorphaceae bacterium | reverse complement strand
ATGCCGGTGCCAGTCCATGGAGCACCTGCCGGAAAACCTACAAAAGCAGGCACATAGGTCTCAAAACGCACACCGGCCTCAAATCGGCCTTGCGTGTAGATGATGTTTCCAAAGCCCTGCAGGGCCATTTGCTCGTCGGGCACTACGGCCGATATATCAGGGTCGGGGCGGTAGTACTGCCCGTCCATTGAAAAGTTACCATGTACTTCGGGCTTGGGCTTTTCCTGTTCCTGCCCCAGAAGCGCTGTACATGAGAAGACTGAAAGCAATATGAAAACTGGCCTCAAGCCCATGGGGTGCTCAATTGGCGTATCGTGTTATCATTTTAAAGAGCTCGTTCTCGTCGCCATCTGCATAATTGTTGTGTTGCCACACGATGTTGCCTTTGCCATCGACGAGAAAGGTGTGGGGCACATTGTTGACCCCCATAGCGCGTTTGAAATCTTGGTTTTCATCAATGTAGATTTCATAATCCCATGATGACCCATTCACATATGGCAGTACACGTGCTTTGCTGCGCGCATCGTCAATGGATATGGCGATGAGCTTCACCCCGGTTTCTTCCTGCCAGTCATCATACAGGTCGGCTATGGCATTGAGCTCACGCTTACAAGGGGCACACCAGGTAGCCCAGAAATTGATCACGATAGGTTTCCCTTCATTGGTGAAGTCGTTGGTATTGTAGCTTTTACCGTCAAGCCCCTTCACGATGGCATTTGGAATGGTACGGACCTCTTGCGCGTGAACCGCGGTGAACAGCAACAAACCCAAAATGCTGAGAAGGAATTTAGTCATGGTATACTTGGTGATGTGAAGTGGAATGCCGTGCAGTACTGCACGGCATTTCGTATCAATTGCTGGAAGGCCTATGAATAAAGTGGCCTCATTGCTATTTGGTTACAAACACTTTGTGTGCTGAAGTTCCGGCCGGAGTTGTGACATTGGCTATGTACACGCCCGCATTCAAATGACCTGTATCAACACTTGTCAGGTGATAACCCTCGCCGAGGTTGCCCAGTGACTTGGCGATTACACGCTTCCCTGCAATATCAAATATGTCGATTTGTGTATGCTGGGAAGATTGCAGGTTGAACTCAAAATTGAGCATACCGTTGGTCGGGTTGGGAAATATATTCATGCCTGAGAGGATTGATACTTCACCGGTCGATAGTACATTTACGCTGAACATGGCTTCATTTCTTTGGTGTACAAATCCGAAATTGCCTAGATTTAAGTTCACCTTGGAAACACCGTCTTGGAACACTTCTAGTCCGAACTGCCCAATGGGATTGGTGCCTTCGCTGAGGCCATCTCCATATGTATCGAGTACGCGGATTCTGTAACAGGTTGTGGCAACAGGCAGTGTTACCTGATGAACTTTGGTGGTGAGTGCATCGGGCCCGCCTCCGCTTAGTGGCCCTGTATAAGGACCACCGCTTGCTACTACGGCATTGTTGCCATTGCGTATTTGCCAGCTTGATTCGTAAGGAAAGTTGTCAGTATAGAAGCGCACTTCAATGTCGAAACCAATCTCGGGAGCGGCCAAAATTTCCTGTTGAAGCGTATTGTCATCAGGAAATTCATCTGCTGACGTAATGGCAATATTCAGCATGGTCGTTTCTTCGATGAAAAGTGTTCCAACATTTACATCGACAGTACCATAAGTATTCAAATTTCCTGTCCACTCATACGAAAGCACGACAGCATCATCAATGCTCACTTCGATTGTGGCAGCAGTAAGGGGTTGCGTACCCATATTTTGAAGGGTCACGATAACGTCTACATCACCCGCACTGCATCCCAAGACGGGGTTGCCGGCAAATCCAAAAAGTGCGGGATTCACCTCGCCTATGGCTTGTTGACATCCACTTGTCAGCCCGTAAATGGCCTGTGGGTTCATAATGCCCGAGTTATAGCCACCATAGTGGCGCCTAATAATTCTATTGGGACAAATCAACCAAGCGTTGGGAAAACCAGTAAGTCCGTACGTGCTTACGAGCTGTGAGTTGGGCAAATCGATGATGGGATAATTCATTCCTGCCACCCAGTTGCCCAAAGTACCGCCGCCTATTCCATTGAGCTGATTGGTGCTGGTAGAGGGGTCGCCTTCAATGAAGATGACCATGAGGTCGTCGGTGGTATTTGGGTTTACACCAGGTTGGCCGGCAGGGCCGTGGTTCGCCCAGAGTGAGGCTTTTGTGCCTGAATTGTGAAAGCTCCAACAAGGACCACACCAGGTTGCAGACATCGTGATAAAAACGGAATAACCTTGATCGAGATAGTCATAAAGGGTATGGCTGTTGCCGTTGATATCGTTATATGTGAAGTTGGGTGCAACGTCCCCTTCTGTGAGTTGCGCTGTGGCGGGTGATATAGCCAGTGCGCAGGCGGCCATGGCGCAACCCGCAAGTGATCTTCGTAAAAAATTCATCATATTTCATTGGTTTATGTCACAAATTTAATTTTTGTTAAGCAATGGCGGTGATGAAGAATGAACTTTCGTCTGATTTTTTGTGCAATATATTTGGTATTCCTACCTTGATTTTTTTTCATTTGCGCCTGAATTGTAGGAAACCTACCTGTGTAATGATATGGAAAAACAGTATATAGCCTGCAATTTCTAAAATTTTAGGGGCACTTCATCTTGTAATCCTACCCTTTGATTTTTTTGGGGCATGCTTGGTATTTGGCGAAGAGGACTTACCTTTGAAGGTGGACGGCTCATTGTAAATATAAATTCCCTGTTGCTGAAATGAAAAAAATTTTCCTCATGGCCATTCTGATGGTCTCAATGTATAACCTGAATGCTCAATTGACGGTAAATCCACAGGTTGTTGAAATTTCCGACATGGACTTCACAGCATTTGATGTCATAGCCAACAGCAGGGTAACCAATACTTCGCAAAATACTCAGGGAATAATTTGGACCAGAGAAGAGATATCAATGCCTGCTGAATGGGCGAGTGCCATTTGTGATACCACCACTTGTTATTTGCCCCATGTATCCACACAAAGCTTTCAGCTTCCGGCTGGTGCCAGTGGAAAACTTGATGTGCATGTGTATCCGTATAATGTAGAAGGTAGTGCCGTTATTGCTGTTCATTTGGCCCTCGCCACCGACCCCGAAGAAATTATAGTTACTTCCACCTACCTTTTCAATACCTCCCTTGGTGTGGCGGAGAAACTTACCGAGAAAGCCAAGGTTTTTCCAAATCCTGCCACCGACCAATTTTGGATAGAAAGCGAATTTGGCGCACAGCAGGCTGTATTGCACGATATGAATGGCCGTGTTGTGTTGCAACAGACCATGCATGGAAAGCAAGCCATCAACGTGTCAAGTCTCGCAAGAGGCCACTACATACTCCGGCTCTACGATGCTTCAGGAGCGGTGGTAAGTACCAATGCCGTATCCAAGCAATAGCGGCTGCATCATCATCCAAACAGTTCCTTTATAATCTTTGGTACACCGGTCACGGCGCGTTCCCTGAGGTGAGTTAGTTGCAAATCTCTCAAATAAGGTTGATCAGCCGGATCTATGAGGTAAATTGGTGTGCCTTGTTTGGTCTCGTATACCAATCCAGCTGCGGGGTACACCTGCAAGGAGCTGCCTACAACCAGGAGCAGGTCGGCACCTCGTACTATCTGCGCGGCTTCTTCCAATTTGGGCACCATTTCACCAAACCATACGATGTGCGGCCTCAATTGGTGTCCGTCAGGACCCCGATCGCCCAACCGAAGGCCGCCCGAAGGCATGGGATAAATGGCCGTATCATCAACGATGCTTCGGCATTTGTTCAATTCACCATGAAGGTGCAAAACATGAAGTGATCCTGCCCTTTCGTGAAGGTCGTCCACATTTTGGGTGACAACATGTACTTTGTACTGCTTCTGCAAATGGGCAATGGCCTCATGGGCCGCATTGGGTTTTACATCTTGCAATTGCTTGTACCGCATGTTGTAGAATTCCAGAACCAGCGCAGGATTTCTCGCGAAGGCTTCCGGTGTGGCCACATCTTCTATGCGGTGCCTTTCCCACAATCCGTCATGGTCGCGAAAGGTCTTAATTCCACTGTCAGCGCTTATGCCTGCACCTGTAAATACTGCGATATTCATGGGGCTCAAAAGTTCTTTGGTGAATCACCCAGATACCAAAGGTAGATTTTTACATTTACGCCCCGAAATGAAGCCCCTACCAAATTCTGCTTACCCATGGCCAGCCTTGGCATGTAACGCATGGGGCAGCGAGGATCATTTTTGCATCTCAATAGATAAAGAAGCGTAGCAATGTTCGAATACATCCGTGGCCTTTTGGTGCAGCGCACCCCAACCCATGTCGTTGTGGAAGCACAAGGCATAGGGTACTTTTTGTTGATCAGCCTGAACAGCTTTGAGGCCCTTTCCGGGAAAAAAGAGGTGAAAGTGTACGTGCACACTGCCATTCGGGAAGATGCCCACACCTTGTACGGCTTCTTTACAGAGTCAGAGCGCGTGATGTTCCGCAGCCTTATCAGTGTGTCGGGCATCGGCCCCTCTTCGGCTATGGCGGCACTGAGTACTTTGCAGCCCGATAAGCTCCAAAGTGCTATTATGAATGGAGATGTAGCTACGCTGCAAAAAATTAAGGGGATTGGTGCAAAGTCGGCCCAACGCATCATTGTGGACCTCAGGGACAAAATTGTACATAAAGACTTAAATTTAGAATTTGTTAACGAATCGGGCAATACGGTGCGATCAGAGGCGTTAAGAGCACTGCACAACCTTGGCTTTGATCAGCGCAGGGCGCAAAAAGTGGTCGATGAAATCCTCGACAAGAGCGATGAAGCGATCAAAATTGAAGACTTAATAAAATTGAGCTTAAAGGGATTGGCATAGGCTCAATCTTAGTCTGATAGAATTTTGGGTTTACGGTTTCGAAATATTTGGCGTATAGCCATTGTCGCATTGCTAATGCTATGGGTTTGGACGGGTAGTGCCAACAGGGCCCTTATTGACCGTTCCGTAGTGAACCTGCCTGAGCTGGTAATCATGCCTGTCGATTCGCCTGTTGTTGATCTTCAGTTCCCTTTTCAGGATGAAGTTAACCCTTGGGTGAGCAACAACCGCATAACACTTACCGACCCCAGCAACATGAACAATGTAATTGAGTACGACCCCGAAACTGGGCAGTACTTCTTTTACAAGCGCATCGGCGACAATATTGATTACCGCAATCCCACCGTCATGGACTTTGATGAGTACATGGCGTATGTCGCGGCCAATTCAGAAAAAGAATATTGGAAAGAAATACGCTCCTTCGACGAAATGTCAAGTACCTCAGGCGCAGGAGGACCAGATCCGTTTGCACCAAGTATCGAGGTCAAAGGCAAGGGTTTCGATCGCATTTTTGGAGGCAATAAGGTTGAAATTAAACCTCAAGGTACCGCCGAACTGATATTTGGGGCCAACAGCAATTACAATGAAAATCCCCAGATACCCATCAACCAGCGGCGTATCACAACCTTCAACTTCGATCAGCGCATACAGCTCAACGTAGTAGGCCAAATTGGTGACAAAATGCAGCTCAGCACCAATTACAATACGGAGGCTACCTTCGACTTTGAAAACCAGACCAAGATCGAATACAATGGCTACGAAGATGAAATAATCCAGAAAATCGAAGCGGGAAATGTGAGCATGCCCCTCAACAACTCCTTGATTACAGGAAGCCAAAGTTTGTTCGGATTGAAGACTGAATTGAAGTTTGGTAGACTCACCGCCACAACGCTCTTTTCGCAGGAAAGGGGGCAAAAGAAACAAATCAACGTGCAAGGTGGAGCCCAAACCACAGATTTCGAAATCACTGCCGACAATTATGAAATGAACCGTCACTTCTTCCTGAGCGGTTACTTCAGGGCACAGTATGACAATGCCTTGCGCAGCCTCCCAGTGGTGAACTCGGGCGTGCAAATAACACGGATTGAGGTGTGGGTGGTGAACCAAACTGCCAACGTTGAAGACACACGCAACATCATTGCCTTCACAGATTTGGGTGAAGATGTGCTCTACCAAAATCCCAACCTGCCGCTCAACATTGGCGACAATCCGCTCAACCGTTTTCCCAGCAATGGGCAAAACCAGATGTATTCCATCATGAACGGAAATCCGCAGGTGCGCGGCTTCAACCAAAGTTCAGGAGCACTCTCGGCGCTCAACCTCACCAACGGACGCGACTTTGAGCGCCTTAGCAATGCCCGAAAGCTTACACCAAATGAATACACCTTCAACGAACGCCTCGGGTTCATATCGCTCAACCAATCGCTCAACAATGATGAGGTACTCGCAGTAGGCTACCAATACACCCTCCAAGGTCAAACCTTCCAGGTGGGTGACCTCAGCAACGACGGTATCAATCCGCCCAATGCACTTTTCCTCAAGCTGCTCAAGGCCACAATCCTCGACGTTACAAACCCCATATGGGACCTGATGATGAAGAATGTGTACTCCCTCGGTGCATTTCAAGTCAATAGCCAGGACTTCCTGCTCGATATATGGTACAATGACCCTGGAAAGGGCATCGACCTTCCCATTATTCCAGATCCTGAAGTTCAGAACACACCCCTTATTCGGCTTTTTGAACTCGATAAAATCGACCAGAACGGTCAGCCTCAGCCGGACGGACGCTTTGACTTCGTAGACAATGCCGCTACAGCCGGTGGTACCATACAATCGCAGAATGGTAGAATTTATTTTCCTGTGATTGAGCCTTTTGGTTCGCATTTGCAACAACGCTTGCAAGAGGCCGGGATGACGGAAGCGCGCATCAATGCGATTGCGTATCCGCAGCTTTATGATTCAACCAAAATTGTGGCCCAGCAAAATTTCCTGTACCTCAACCGGTTTAAAATCAAAGGTTCCTATCGATCGGCAGGGGGCAATGAAATTGCCCTAAATGCACTCAATATACCCCAGGGCGCTGTGCAGGTTACTGCCGGTGGGGTACCGCTGGTTGAAAACCAGGATTATGTGGTGGATTACAACCTTGGAAGGGTAAAAATATTGAACGAAGGACTTTTGGAGTCACAAACGCCCATTTCTATCTCGGTGGAAAGCAATACCTTGTTCAGCATCCAAACCAGGCGATTGATGGGTGCACGGTTTGATTACCGCTTTCACGAAAACTTCAACATTGGGGCCACAATCATGAACCTCAACGAGCGCCCGCTCACACAGAAGGTCAACCTTGGCGATGAGCCCATGAACAATACCCTGTGGGGATTCGATGTGCACTACCAAACAGAGTCGCGCTTTCTCACGGATATGGTCAACGCGCTGCCCTTCCTGAGTACGGCCGAGGAGTCGCGTGTGGATGCAGCACTGGAATTTGCACAACTCATACCGGGCCACAACAAGATTATCGGAAGTACAGGAAATGCATACATAGATGATTTCGAGGGAACCATTTCACTGATTGACCTGCGCAACTTTGCGTCATGGGCGCTTGCATCTATTCCACAAGGCCAGCCCTCTGTATTTCCGGAAGCATCACTCAGCGACGACCTCAGGCTGGGCTACCGCCGGGCCAAATTTTCGTGGTACATCATTGATCCGCTCTTTTTCAGAAATGACAATATAACGCCCAACAACCTCAACAATCGGCGCCACTACCAGAGGGAAGTTACCGAAAATGAGGTGTTTCCCGACAGGGAGCTGCCGGCAGGAACCCCCGCCAACATAGCAACGATCGACTTTGCCTTTTATCCTCGGGAGCGGGGACCTTACAACTATGATGCTGAGCCCACCATAAGCAGTGATGGGATTGACCCAAGCACCGGCTTCCTCAACAATCCCGAATCGCGCTGGGGTGGTGTAATGAGGCCCATCAATACCACGGATTTTGAGCAAACAAACGTGGAGTTTGTCCAGTTTTGGATTATGGATCCATACAATGTAGACAGCCGCGATTTTGTGGGTACTTCGGGAAACCCTCTAGGAAGGTTGTTGGTGCATTTGGGCAACGTATCAGAAGATGTGCTCCGCGACGGGCAAATGAGTTTTGAAAACGGACTTCCGCTGGACCCCAACAACATCCAAGGGCTCAATACAGAGCTTACCGCATGGGGGCGTATACCTACTACACAAAGCATCGTAAACGCTTTTGACAATACAACCAACAGCAATGCTCCTCAGGATGTTGGTTATGATGGATTTAACGACGCAGGGGAGCGGGAGTATTTTTCTGATTTTCTCGATCGGCTTGCGGCATTGCCCGGAATTGATCCCACTGTTTTGGCCACAGCCAATGCTGACCCTTCCACCGACAATTACCAATTTTTCCGGGGAGGACAGCTCGACCAGCAAAATGCGGATATACTCGACAGGTACAAGCGCTTCAACGGTTTTGAAGGCAATTCGGTGACCACACAGGACAGCCCTGAACCGTATCCGACTCAGGCCACCACGCTACCCACAACGGAGGATATCAACCAAGACCTCACCCTCTCGGAAGCGGAATCATATTACGAATATGTGATCAACCTTCCAGATCCTCAGCTCAATCCCGAGTCATGGCAGGTAGGCAACAACTTCATCACCGACGTGGTAAACGGGATCGCACCCGATGGACGCACCGTACAATGGTACCAGTTTAAAGTTCCCGTGCGCGGTGGCCGATCTGTGAACAACATACAGGACTTGCGGTCGGTGCGCTTTATGCGCATGGTGGCCACGGGGTTTGAAACTCCTGTAGTGCTGCGTTTTGCACGTTTGGAACTCATCCGGGGCGAATGGCGCCGCTACGAGCAGTCATTGCGCGAAGGTGAATTTGGGCCGCTGCCTCCTGGCAATACACAATTTGACCTGCTTGCAGTGAACATTGAAGAAAACAGCCAGCGTACCCCCTTGAATTATGTGACCCCTCCAGGCATTCTGCGTGAAATTGATGCCGGTACAGCCAACCTGCGCAGCCTCAACGAGCAGTCGCTTGTGCTGAGGGTCATTAATTTACAGGATGGTGACGCCAGGGCAGCTTTCAGGGCTACAAATATTGACATGCGGATGTATGGCAACCTGGAAATGTTTATCCACGGTGAATCCGTCGATCTGCAACGGCTTATTGAATTTGGTGATGTTTCGGTGTTCATCCGTCTTGGTACAGACTTTGAGCAAAACTATTATGAATACGAGGTGCCCGTAACCCCTACGCCACTCACTGCGGTGAGTACCTCGCAAAACATTTGGCCTGAGGCCAACAACATGAACATTGAGTTCAAAAAACTGCAGGAAGCGAAAGCACAGCGCAACTTAACTGGCTTTCCGGAAAGCAACATATACACGGTCATGGATGGCAACCGGCGCATCCGTATCCGGGGTAATCCGGTGCTCAGCTCTGTGCGCACCATCATGATAGGCGTGCGCAACCCCGCCGCCACTGAGAATATCTGGGCACCCGATGATGGCTTAGGCCACAGTGCCGAGATTTGGGTCAACGAATTGCGCCTCACCGATTTCAACAATGAAGGTGGGTGGGCTGCAGTAGCCCGGGTCAATACCCAACTTGCCGACTTTGGTACCCTTTCCCTTTCGGGAAATATCAGTACACCCAACTTCGGTTCGCTTGAAACACGCGTAGCCGAGCGCCCGCTTGAAACCTCCATGGGTTACGATGCCAGCGGCAATTTTGAACTGGGAAAATTCCTGCCCGAAGAAAGCGGTGTGAGAATACCCCTCTTCCTCAACCAGGCCGAGCAAGTGGTGATACCGAAATTTGACCCCCTATCACCCGACCTTGAGATCACCGAAGTGGCTGCTGATTTGAGCGCGGATGAACGCAGAGAACTCCGGCAGCGATCCCAAACCTATACCCGCAGGCGAAGCATCAACCTCACCAATTTGAGGAAGGAGCGCACCAACACCGACCGCAAACCCCGCATTTACGACATTGAAAACTGGAACGCTACCGTGGCGTACAGCGACAGGGATTTCTATGACTTCAATACCGTTTTCGATAACCAACGGCAGTGGCGCATGGGACTTGGATACAATTTCGCATTGAAACCAACCAATATCAAGCCTTTTGCCAAAAGCAAGTTTCTTCGAAAATCCGACTATTTCAACCTTGTCAAAGATTTCAATTTCAACCTTATACCAAAGAGCATCTCCTTCCGTAGCGATATACTCAGAACATACAGCGAACAGCAATTTGCCAACAACGTAGACCTCATCGACTTTGAGCAGCCCATATTGTATACCAAAGTTTTCAATTGGAACCGCACCTACGACATGCAGTATGACCTCACCAACTCGCTTAGGTTTACTTACAGTGCGAACAATCTTGCCTTCATTACCGAACCTTTTGGGCGCATTGACAGGGAAGACCGCGAATTCTACAATGCATACCGCGATAGCCTGTGGAACAGTATATTCCGATTTGGTGAAAACGTAGACTTCCGCCAAACCGTAACGGGAAACTACAAGATACCTATCGATAAAATTCCTATTCTGGACTGGATTACTGCCGATTTGCGATACACTGGAAATTACAATTGGCAACGTGCTCCCTTCGCTCAGGATACCCTTGGCAACACCATTCAGAATGCAAGAAATGTTTCACTCAATGGTCAGGCCAACTTTTTGACCCTGTACAACAAGGTGAAGTTTTTCAAAGATGTGAACACCAAGTTTCAGAAGCAAGCGCGGTCAAGTGCCAGGCCCCCTGCGCGGCAGCCTGCCAAACCTGAGCCGCAACCGGATGAAGAGGAAGAAAAGAAGAAGGAGAAAGATCCGAATGCGCCCACCTTACTCGATTACGGTGCAAAACTGTTGATGTCGGTCAAGAACGTGTCAATAGTGTACAGCCAAAATGAGGGAACATTACTCCCTGGGTATGGGCGTACCTCCAACATAATTGGTATGGATCCGGGCTTCAATGCACCCGGAATTGGCTTTGTGCTCGGCCATCAGTTCGAAAACTTCAACCGGCAGGCTGCCCTCCGCGGATGGATGGTGGAGAATGAATTCATCAATACGCAGTACCTGGAAACGTACACCGAAGACTTCAACTTCAGGCTCAACCTGGAACCCTTACCCAATATGCGCGTTGAGATCAATGCAGCCCAGAACAGGTCGTTCAATGACGGCTCCTTTTTTAGGTTCAACAACGACTTGCAACGTTTCCTTGAGGAGAGCGCTTTTCAGACAGGTAGCTTTACAACAACCATGGTGGCCTGGCGCACTGCATGGACCAATGACCTCGATGGGTTGAGCCCTGTATTCCAACGTTTCCTGGAATTGAGGAGCGATATTTCGAACCGACTTGCTTCGGAGAGAGGCATCTCTGAACCCAACTCCGGTGTGGAGGGAAGATATGCCGATGGATATGGGCCGAGCTCACAGGAAGTTATTATTCCTGCATTTTTGGCGGCTTATACTGGTCAAAGTGTTGACTTGGTGCCCTTGGAGCTTGGGTCGTATACCTTTTTGGATGCGATGAAAAACCCCAACTGGAACATCAATTATGATGGTCTTTCGAAGATACCGGCATTGAAAAAGATATTCAGAAATGTAACATTGGCCCACTCGTACCGCTCAACTTTCAGCGTCAACAACTTTACGACCAACCTCGCGGCGGGTACTGATTTTGCCGGGGCTCCCTTGCGCGATAACAGTGTTGAGCGCAACTTTATACCCCAGCTTCAGGTGCAAACCATCACACTTTCAGAACAAATAAGCCCCTTGATCCGGGTGGATATGACCTGGCAAAATTCCTTGATCACCAATGTGGAGATTGGGCGTACCCGCATGCTCGCGTTCAGCACCGCCAACTATCAATTGACGGAAAACCGCACGAAGGATTACGTCATTGGTGCGGGCTACCGCTTCCCCAATGTGGAGCTAAAGATCGGAGGCAAAAAGCGAAAAAGTGACCTGAACGTGCGCGCTGACCTCAGTATACGTGATACAGAGATGATTGCACGCCGAATGGATGAAGGAACCAACCTCATCACTGCCGGGCAGTTGCTGTACTCCATCAAAACTTCAATGGATTACGTGATTTCTGACAGGTTGAATATCAGGTTCTTCTACGACCATCAAATCAATACACCCAAGGTTTCTATTTCTTTCCCAACTTCCAATATCAATACAGGTATATCTTTGCGCTTTACATTGACGCAATAATTACTTAAATCAACACCCATGAACGTACCCTCCGACTTGAAATACACCAAAGACCACGAATGGATCCGCATTGAAGGAAACACGGCGACGGTCGGCATCACGGATTATGCACAAGGTGAGCTTGGTGATATTGTGTTTATAGAAATAGAAACCGAAGGCGAAACTTTGCAAGCCGGTGAGGTATTCGGAACCATTGAAGCGGTGAAAACCGTGTCAGATTTGTTCATGCCCATCAACGGAACCATTGCCGAATTCAATGCTGATCTGGAAGGCAATCCCGAGGCTGTAAATGATGACTGCTATGGCAAAGGTTGGATGATCAAAATTGAGCTTGCCGAGGGAGCCGACACTTCTGAATTGCTCAATGCCAGTGCATATGAAGCCCTCATTGGGTAAGCAATCTTCTTCTTTCTTTCGGGCGCATGCCTTCGCGTTGGTATGGGCATTGGTCATTTTGGTATTGTGCGTTATGCCAGGTGATGCATTGCCGGATATTAATTTTTGGGAGCTGAACCTCGAGGACAAGCTCGCCCACATGGCTGTGTTTGGATTGCTGGCTGTACTGCTTGTGTATGGTGAGCAAAGGCGCATGGGTACGCTGGCATTGCCGTGGAGTTCCTATTTTGTCATTGTAAGCATTGGCGTGTTGTATGGTGTACTTACCGAGGCTTTACAGGCCACTCCATTGGTTGCATCGCGCTATGCCACCCTCGGTGACGTGGTGGCTGATAGCCTTGGGAGCATTTTAGGCACAATTGTTGCCCCCGTATTGCTGAAATGGACAGGGCTGAACCGCAGCCTTGCTCCGCGTTAATCACCAATACAATATACAACCATGAAACAAGTTAAAACCCGCGAAAGCGACCTCGAGTCTCGGCGCTTTCCGCTTTTTATGCTCGGCCTTACTTTTGCCGCCGCCCTCGTGCTTACAGCTTTTGAATGGACCACCTTTTCTGATCCACAACACTCCTGGAGTGATGGATGCCCCAGTATGCTGCTGGATGAAGTAGTGCTCAACTCCTTTCCTCCCGAAAAAAAATTGCCTCCTCCACCTCCCAAACGTCAGGTGGCCGATGTTTTCGCATTTGTGGAGAACGACCGCTTGCTGAATGAAGATTTTCATTTGCCCGACATCGATGAACCTTATGACATTGATCCACTGGAGGATCCTCTGGATTACGCGGATGAGGAGCGCATATTCTACAGCCATGAAGCCATGCCCGATTTTCCGGGAGGAATCGAAGCCATGTATGCTTACCTGGCCCGTGAATTGAGGTATCCGGCGATGGCCAAGAATGCAGGAATTTCCGGAAAGGTATATGTGCAATTTATTGTAAATAAGGAAGGTGATGTAGAGTCAGTGAAGTTGTTGAGGGGCATAGGCGGTGGCTGCGATGAAGAGGCACTTCGCGTGGTGAGCGCTATGCCCAGGTGGAAACCTGCACTACAAAATGGAAAACCTGTGAGTGTGATGTTCAACATTCCACTGGTGTTCAGTTTGCGCTAGTTGATCCGTTTAACAGCACTTCTAAATAGGGCACAATTTTTGATGATTCTAACTTAAATAAGTCTCTGTGGAGGCAAGAGTAAAATATCTTTGTTATTTTCGCCCCGCAGGTACAAACCTTCAACCCTCATGGAACTCAAGAAAACTACGGAAGCCAATCTTGAAAATAAGCGAATACCGCTTATAATCACTGGTATACTCTTTGCCACTGCACTGGTATTGGTGGCCTTTGAATGGAAAACATTCGAAACTGAAATCCGACAACTCGGAGAGCTCGACCTCGACTTGATCGAGGAAGAAATCATTCCTATTTCACAACAGCAACCTCCGCCACCACCTCCACCCCCTGCCCCAACCACGGTTATCGAAATTGTGGAAGATGAAAAGGAAATCGAGGAGGAGCTGATCATTGAAGACATGGAGGTGGATGAAACTACCGAAATCGAGTTCATTGAAACGGTAAAAGAAGAGGTGGCGGAAGAACAAATCTTCACCATAGTGGAGGAAATGCCTTCATTTCCAGGTGGGGAAGCTGCATTGATGAAGTACCTCGGCAACAATATCAAGTACCCGGCTATCGCCAAAGACGCGGGCATACAGGGAACTGTGTTTGTGACATTCGTAGTCGATGAAAATGGCAATGTGAAAGATGTGCGTGTACTCCGCTCCATCGGTGGCGGTTGTGATGAAGAGGCCATCCGTGTGGTGCAAGCCATGCCCAAATGGTCGCCAGGAAAGCAGCGCGGTAAATCTGTGAAAGTACAGTACAACCTGCCCATCCGATTTACGCTGAAATAACAACATACCACGTCAAGTCATCCCGGACCTTTTGGTTCGGGATTTTTTTTTTGCCCTGAGGTGCTCATTCGAAATGTGCTATATTTGGCCCAAACCTACACGAACGTATGATCCCAAACATTCCGCGGAAAGCCGTGGACCAAACCGGCGTGGAAGAGCGGTGTGCAAGGTTTACCACCCGCAGCATCAAGGACGAAGCCAAAGTCCAGGGCCTTAAAATGGCCCTCAATATGATTGATTTGACCACGCTTGAGGGCAAAGATAGCCCCGGCAAGGTGCGCCAAATGTGCTATAAAGCCATGCATCTGCACGATGCCTATCCGGGCTTGCCCACCGTAGCAGCCGTATGTGTGTATCCCAGCATGGTGGCCACTGCCGTAGATGCCCTCAAAGGCAGTGGCGTAAAAGTAGCCAGCGTAAGCACTGCGTTTCCCGCAGGCCAGTCATCACATGAGGTGAAAATCGCCGACACCAAACTCGCTGTGGATGCCGGTGCGGACGAAATAGATATGGTGATAAGCCGTGGGAGGTTCCATACCGGCGACTACAATTTTGTACATGACGAAATAGCCGCCATCAAAGAAGCCTGTGGCAAGGCGCGGCTCAAAGTAATTTTAGAAACTGGTGAGCTGGGCACCCTCGATGATGTGGCTTTCGCGAGCCGCATTGCCATAGCGGCGGGCGCTGACTTCATCAAAACCTCCACGGGCAAAATACAGCCCGCAGCCACCATGCCCGTAACGCTCACCATGCTCGAAGTAATTCGCGACCACTATTTCGCCACGGGTGTGATGGTGGGAATGAAGCCGGCAGGTGGAATTTCCAATGCCAAATTGGCCCTGCATTACCTCATCATGGTCAAGGAAACCCTTGGGGAAGCATGGCTCGACAACCACTGGTTTCGCTTCGGTGCCAGCTCATTGGCCAATGATTTGCTCAAGCAACTGGTCAAACAACACACCGGCGCCTACCAGTCCGGAAATTACTTCGCAATAGACTGATATGACCAAGACGGATAAAAACACCCCATGGAACCTATCACCTGCACCTGAGAGTGCAGGCCATATCCAGCTGCAATCGCGCTATAATCTCTTCATCGATGGTAAGTTTCAGGCGCCTTCCGGCAAAAAATACTTCGATACGATCAACCCGGCTACGGAAGAGAAAATTGCTGAAGTAGCCGAAGCCAGCGAAAACGATGTGGACAAAGCCGTGAAGGCCGCACGCAAGGCCTACAGCACCGTATGGTCAAAAATGCCTGCCGGTGAACGCGCAAAGTACATATACCGCATTGCCAGGCTCATTCAGGAGCGGGCACGCGAATTTTCGGTGATTGAAAGTATGGACGGAGGCAAGCCCATCCGCGAATCGCGCGATGTGGATGTACCCCTCGCGGCTGCACACTTCTTTTACCATGCCGGATGGGCTGATAAGTTGGCCTACGCATTTCCCAACCAGAAAGTATCACCATTGGGTGTAGCAGGGCAAATCATACCCTGGAACTTTCCCCTGTTGATGGCTGCCTGGAAAATTGCCCCGGCACTTGCTGCTGGCAATACGGTGGTGCTCAAACCCGCCGAAACAACCCCGCTCACTGCCCTAAAGCTCGCAGAGTTGATACGTGATGCCGACTTGCCGCCAGGTGTGGTCAACATCATCACCGGTGCTGGCGCTACGGGCAAAGCCATGGTTGATCATCCTGATATAGACAAAATAGCCTTCACCGGAAGTACCGATGTGGGCAAGTTGATACAGCGTAGCGTAGCAGGAACGAAAAAGAAACTCACCCTTGAGCTGGGCGGAAAGGCCGCCAACATCATTTTCGAAGATGCAGCGATTGATCAGGCTGTGGAAGGAATTGTAAACGGCATATTCTTCAACCAGGGGCATGTGTGCTGCGCCGGTTCACGCCTATTCGTGCAGGAGAGCGTGGCTGAGGAGGTGAATCGCCGCTTGCGTCACCGCATGCAAAGCCTCATTGTTGGTGATCCGCTCGATAAAAATACGGATATCGGCGCCATCAACTCCAAAGGCCAGCTCAAAACCATTGAATCATACATTGACAAAGCCAAAAAGGAAGGGTTGGAAATGTTTCAGGTGGAGCAAGCCCTCCCCAAAAAGGGATTTTGGTGCAGGCCTACACTCTTTACAGGAGTGGCCCAAAGCAGCGTGATAGCCCGTGAAGAGATTTTTGGCCCCGTGCTCGCCATCCAAACTTTCCGAACAGTGGATGAAGTGATCGACAAGGCCAACAATACCCCTTTCGGCTTGAGTGCGGGCGTATGGACCGACAAAGGTTCAAAAATATTTAACCTCACGAGCCGCCTCAAAGCGGGTGTGGTGTGGGCCAATACGTACAATAAATTTGATCCCACATCACCATTTGGCGGGTACAAAGAATCCGGTTTTGGCCGGGAAGGTGGGGTGCACGGCCTGCGTGCTTACTTAAATGTGCAATGATATGGCAGCGAAATCAAGCAGTAGCCCCGCAGCGGGCCTCGAAGTGAACAAAACTTACAAAATATTTATCGGCGGCGCATTCCCCCGCACCGAGAGCGGGCGTTACTTTGAGGTCAAAGACAGTGAAGGCAACTTTCTGGCCAACATGTGCCTCAGTTCGCGCAAGGACTTCCGCAATGCGGTGGTGGCAGCACGCAAGGCGCAAGAGGGCTGGGGCGACAAGAGTGCCTACCTGCGTTCGCAAATTGTGTACCGCATTGCCGAAATGCTCCAGCAAAAGAAGGAGGTATTCATGAACGAAATGACCCGTATGGGATTGAGTTCACAGCGCGCCAATGCAGAATTTGCGGAAGCCATGGACCTCATCATACACTACGCCGGCTGGTGCGACAAATTTCAGCAGGTGTACAGCAGCGTGAATCCCGTGGCGAGTGCTCACTTCAACTTCAGTGTACCGGAGCCTACTGGCGTGGTGGCTGTGGTGGCGCCCAATGATGCGCCACTTACCGGCATAGTAAAGGCCATTTTGCCACCCATTTGCGGAAGCAATACCGTGGTGGTGCTTGCTTCAGAGCAGTATCCGCTTTGTGCGGTGAGCTTCGCTGAGGTGCTTGCCACCAGCGATGTGCCCGGCGGTGTGGTCAACATCCTTACGGGAAAACGGGCTGAACTGCAGCCGCACTTCGCCTCACACATGGATGTCAATGCGCTCGCAGTGTGGGATGCCCCTGCCGCTGACCAGGTAGCGCTCGGCAAGCAAGGTGCGGACAACGTAAAGCGGGTCATATTTTACGAAAGTGAAGCTACCAAAGCGCCAGGAGCTTGGTACATTATGGATTTTCAAGAAATTAAAACAACCTGGCACCCCATCGAGTACATCAAAGGCAGTGGCAGCGGCTATTGATGGGATAGGCTCCTTGACGATTTCTGCTACTTTTGTTCAAAATTCAAAATATGCCTTCAAAAACGGCACTTATCACCGGGGTAACCGGGCAAGACGGCGCTTACCTCGCTGAGCTGCTGCTCGAAAAAGGTTACCACGTACATGGCATCAAGCGCCGCAGCTCCATGTTCAACACGGACCGTATAGACCACCTGTACCAGGACCGCCACGAGCAAAATGTGAGGTTCAAACTGCACTACGGCGACCTTACCGATGCCACCAACCTCATACGCATCATACAGGAGGTGCAGCCCGATGAAATTTACAACCTGGGCGCCATGAGCCATGTGCAGGTAAGCTTTGAAACCCCTGAATACACAGCCAATGTGGATGCCATGGGTACCCTGCGCTTGCTGGAGGCTATCCGCATACTCGGTCTCGAAAAGAAAACCCGCATATACCAGGCGAGCACCAGCGAGCTGTACGGAAAGGTAATGGAAACTCCCCAGAGCGAAACCACCCCCTTTTACCCGCGGAGCCCTTATGGGGTAGCCAAGCTCTACGCATTTTGGATTACCAAAAACTACCGCGAAGCCTATGGCATGTACGCGTGCAATGGCATACTCTTCAACCACGAGAGCCCGCTGCGGGGCGAAACTTTTGTAACCAGAAAAATTACGCGGGCTGCTGCCCGCATAAGCCTGGGCTTGCAAGACAAATTGTACATGGGCAACCTCGATGCCAAGCGCGACTGGGGCCATGCCAAGGACTATGTGGAGGGCATGTGGCGCATGCTGCAGCAGGATACCCCCGATGATTTTGTGCTGGCCACCGGTGAGACCTATTCGGTACGCCATTTCCTGGAAAAGGCTTTTGCCAAAGCGGGTATCGCCTTGGAGTGGAGTGGCAAAGGGGTGGAGGAGCAAGGCCGCCATGCCAAAAATGGACAGGTGGTGGTGGAAATAGATCCACGCTATTACCGACCCACTGAAGTGGACCTGCTTATTGGCGATCCGTCTAAAGCCCGTAGGGTACTGGGATGGAAGCACCGCTATGACCTCGATGCGCTGATTGATGAGATGGTTACCGCCGATCTGGCGCTCTTCAGGCGTGATAAATACCTCATGGATGGAGGGCATAAGGTGATGAACTACAATGAGTAATATTTTGAAAAGTGCCCGAATTTATGTGGCAGGCCACCGAGGTATGGTGGGCAGCGCCATAGTGCGCAAGCTGCAGCAAGCGGGTTACAGCAATATCATAACCCGCAGCTCAGCCGAGCTCGACCTTCGGAACCAGGCCGCTGTTGATGCATTTTTTGCGGAAGCGAAACCTGAGTATGTGTACCTGGCCGCTGCCAAAGTGGGCGGCATCCACGCAAACAATACCTACCGTGCTGAATTTCTGTACGATAACCTGGCCATTGCCATGCATGTAATTCATGCTTCCTGGGTACATGGCGTCAACAAATTGCTCTTCCTTGGTTCATCGTGCATTTATCCCAAGTTGGCTGCCCAACCGCTCAGTGAAGATGCCTTGCTTACAGGCGCATTGGAACCCACCAATGAGCCTTATGCCATTGCCAAAATAGCCGGCATCAAACTTTGTGAAACGTACAGGGCACAGTACGGCTGCAATTTTATATCGGCCATGCCAACGAATCTTTACGGTCCCAACGACAACTTTGACCTCCAAACCTCGCATGTACTGCCTGCCTTGATCCGCAAGTTTTACGAGGCGGCACGTGACCGCAAGGCAGTCGTGGAGCTGTGGGGAAGCGGCAATCCCATGCGCGAATTCCTGCACGTGGACGACCTTGCTGAGGCCTGCCTTTTCTTGATGGCGCATTACAACGGCAAGGAGTTGGTAAATGTTGGCACAGGCGAAGACATTGCCATCAAAGACCTTGCAGCCTTGATTGCCGCAGAGGCCGGCTTCGAAGGCAAGTTGCAATACGATGCGAGCAAGCCCGATGGCACCCCGCGCAAGTTGCTCGACGTAAGCCGTATTCATGCACTTGGCTGGAAGCACCGCATTGGGCTTCACCAAGGTATCAAAGAGGTATTCAGGCATTATGCAGCAGAGGTGGCAACGGCGGTCGAGTAGTTCATTTGGTACATTGCTTGCTGCGCTTGTCTGCATGGCATTTCAGACGCAGGCCATAGCACAGCAGTTCGCTTTGCCTCTCGACGACTTTACCCGGATGCGTATGTACCGCGCTGAACAGCACCGCCAACCCAGGGTACACAGTGGTATGGAGCCCGTTTTTACTTCCTTGATGGATGGCTATGATTCTGATGCCGGCCTTGAGGTAGATACTGCGCGTACGCACAGCTGGTTCAGACGCAAACTACTGGACGAGCATTTCGTGGTGGTGAACCAACCGGGTTTGCAGTTTACCCTCGATCCACTGTTCAATTTTAGCTTGGGCAATGAATTTATCAATAACCTACAGCCCAGCCGCGATGCCAATCCCTTGTATGTGAATACACGCGGTTTTGCTTTGGAGGCCAGGGTAGGAGAGGCGGTGTATGTGTACAGCGATTTTACTGAAAACCAAGCCCGCCTTCCGGGCTATGTGCATGACTTTGTGTTGTCGAACAATGTGGTGCCGGGCAGTGGGAGGGTAAAACCCTTCGGCGAAGGAGGCTGGGATTACAATATGGCAAGTGCCTTTGTGGGCGTGAATGCGAGCAAATGGCTTGTGCTGCAAGCGGGTCACCACAGGCACTTTGTAGGCCATGGCATGCGCTCGTTGTTGCTCAGTGACAATGCATTCAATTACCCCTTCGCTGGCTATTTGCTCAGCTTTTGGGAGGGCAAAGTTCAACTCCGCAACCATGTGGCACTGATGCAAAGCCTTGACCGCTTGCCGCTGGGATCTACACCCGAGTCATTGTTTAAACGCAAATACCAAAGCGTAAACTACCTCAGCTTTAAGCCGGTCAACAGCTTTGAAATTGGTTTTTTCGAAGCAGTACAGTGGCAATATTTCAAAGAAGGGGAGGGCCCTCAGGCCTTTGAATGGGCCGCGTTGAATCCTGTTATTTTCACCAATACCATCGGCTTGGGCCTTGACAATCCCGACCACAATGCCATGGTAGGCGTAAATGCGGCCTGGCAGTTCAAAAACAAGCTGAGGTTGTATGGGCAGTATATGCGCGACAGCGGCGGTGCTGCGCAGGGGGGCTACCAACTCGGCTTGCACGCGTATGGAATAAAAGACAGATTCGACATTCAGCTCGAATACAACGACTTGGAAAGCAATGCTTATGCTTCAGAGAATGCCTTGCAGGGTTTTCATCACTTTGCACAAGCGCTTGCGCACCCCCTGGGCAGTGGCTTCCGCGAGGGGATGGCCGTACTCACGTATTACCACAAGCGCATGTTGGCCAGGGTCGAGTTTGTGTATGCCAATTTTCAAAATGGCAGGCTCAATCCTGTTGAAGGGGTTGTACAGCCTGTTGGCGCACAGGTGGAGCTCACTTACCTGGACACGCAGTTGGCGTACATTTTTAACGAAAAGAACCAGATGCAGGTCTACGCCGGCTTCACCGACCGCACACAAAGTACAGCGGTTGGTGCTGTTCAAAATCATATATTGTACCTTGGTATGCGCAGCCGCCTGCAGCGCAGCTATAGAAACTTTTAAATTTCTGTGAAGCATTGAAAGAGATTATATTGGGAGGTTTGACTGCTTTTTTTGTGGTTTTGCTCGCCACCCCTTCGCTTATACTGGTGGCCAAGCTCAAGCACCTGGTTGATGAGCCTGGTGATGCGCGCAAGCACCACAAGAAAAGTGTGCCCACCATTGGAGGGATCATTATTTTTGCCGCGAGTATTTTTGCCTATGCGCTCTGGTTTCCATGGGATAACCTTTCCTATTTCGGAAGTCCATTTAAATTTGCGGAAGCCGTAGGACTATTCAAGTACCTCATTGCCTCGGCCATCCTTATATTTTTTATTGGTGTAAAAGACGATATCATTGGCGTGGCGCCTGTGAAAAAGCTCATAGGTCATGGCATCGTGGGCTTCATTTTGGTGATCATGGCCGATGTGCGCATCAGCAGCTTGCAAGGTGTGTTCGGCGTGGAGGAAATTCCTTATTACGCCAGTGTGCTGCTCTCGGTGTTTACCTATATTGTGGTGGTCAATGCCTTCAACCTCATCGATGGGAGTGATGGCCTCGCGGCTGGCATTGGGGTGATCACCTCTACTTTTTTCGGATCTTGGTTTTATATCACAGCCCATTATGATTTGGCTTTGCTCAGTTTCGTGCTGGTAGGGTCATTGGTGGCTTTCCTTATTTTCAACTTTGCGCCAGCGCGGATATACATGGGCGATTCGGGCTCTTTGTTCATTGGTGCATTCACCTTTGCGCTTGCCATACAGTGTATTGAAACAGATGTGACCTTGGTACCTTATTTCAATGGGCGCATTACCCCTGCCATTTTTGCAATGTCGGTTTTGGCCTATCCTTTGATCGATACGCTGAGGGTGTTCAGCATCAGGGTATTTCGGGGCAATTCGCCTTTCGATGCCGACCGCAACCACATACACCACAGGTTGATTGATGCCGGTTATGGTCACCGCACTACAGCTTTGGTACTCTATGGAGTGAGCACCAGCATTCCGCTCATTTCGTTTTTATTTGCCGGATTCGA
>DAIOTP010000034.1:26408-26592 GCA_036751905.1 Cryomorphaceae bacterium | reverse complement strand
AGCTCAAGGAAGAGGGCAAAGCCTTCCTCGTCGAAAAATACGAACACAGCTACCCCCACTGCTGGCGCACCGACAAGCCCGTGCTGTACTATCCGCTCGATGCCTGGTTCATCCGCAGCACTGCCGCCAAGGAGCGCATGATTGCCCTCAACAAAACCATCAACTGGAAGCCCGCAAGCGCCGG
>DAIOTP010000034.1:26172-26398 GCA_036751905.1 Cryomorphaceae bacterium | reverse complement strand
CGCCATGCTCGTACCCGATGCCCATGGCGACCCGATGCCCCTCGTGGACCTGCAAGGCCGCTTTGTGCAGCAAATGGGCGAACTGGCAGGGCTTTACGTCAAAAACGAATACTACAAAGAGGGCGAAGCACCTGACAAATCAGTCGATGTGCTCATCTCCATCAAGCTCAAGGAAGAGGGCAAAGCCTTCCTCATCGAAAAATACGAACACAGCTACCCCCACTGC
>DAIOTP010000034.1:0-26162 GCA_036751905.1 Cryomorphaceae bacterium | reverse complement strand
GCCAAGGAGCGCATGATTGCCCTCAACAAAACCATCAACTGGAAGCCCGCAAGCACCGGCACCGGCCGCTTCGGCAACTGGCTGGAGAACCTCAACGACTGGAACCTGAGCCGCTCGCGCTTCTGGGGTATCCCCATCCCGATATGGCGCAGCAAAGACGGCAAGGAGGCCCGCTGCATAGGCAGCGCTGAGGAACTTAAAGCGGCTTGTGATGAAGCTGTAGCCAAAGGACTTATGGACAGCCACCCCCTGCAAGATTTTAGCCCCGGCGACATGAGCGAATCCAATTACCAAAGCTTCGACCTGCACAAGCATGTGGTGGATACCATCGTGCTGGCCGGCAAGGACGGGCAGCCCCTGTACCGCGAGGCCGACCTCATCGACGTGTGGTTCGACTCGGGCGCCATGCCATACGCGCAGTGGCATTACCCCTTCGAGAACAAGGAACGCATCGATCAGGGCAGCGCCTTCCCCGCCGACTTCATCGCCGAGGGGGTGGACCAAACCCGGGGCTGGTTCTTCACCCTGCACGCCATCGCCACCATGTGCTTCGACTCCGTGGCCTACAAAAATGTGGTGAGCAACGGCCTGGTGCTCGACAAAAACGGGCAAAAAATGAGCAAGCGCCTCGGCAATGCCGTGGATCCCTTCAAAACCCTCAGCGCTTACGGCCCCGACGCCACCCGCTGGTACATGATCACCAATGCCCAACCCTGGGACAACCTCCGCTTCGATGAAGCGGGCATACAGGAAGTGCAGCGCAAATTTTTCGGCACCCTGTACAACACCTACGCATTCTTTGCACTCTATGCCAATGTGGATGGCTTTTCCTTTTCGGAAAATGAACTCCCCCTGAGCGAGCGGCCCGAAATAGACCGCTGGATACTGAGCCGCCTCAGCAGCCTCAATGCAGAGGTGGACGCCGCTTACGCACAATACGAACCCACCCGCGCAGGGCGACTGCTGCAGGAATTTGTGACCGAGGAGCTGAGCAACTGGTATGTGCGCCTCTGCCGCCGTCGATTCTGGAAAGGCGACTACGGAAAGGACAAGCTCAGCGCTTACCAAACCCTGTACCGCTGCCTGGAAGAAGTAGCCATCATGGCGGCCCCCATCGCGCCCTTCTTTATGGACCGCCTCTACCGCGACCTCAATGGGGTGAGTGGCCGCAATAAGGCGAAGTCAGTGCACCTTGCCCATTTCCCGGAAAGGGACGCCGCCGCCGTCGATACCGACCTCGAGCAAAAAATGCACATCGCGCACCACATCACTTCCATGGTACTCAGCTTGCGCAAACAGGAAAAGGTGAAGGTACGCCAACCCTTGCAGCGCATGATGGTGCCCATCCTCGACGACACATTTGCGCGACAGCTGAAGGACGTGGAGCCCATTATACTCAGTGAGCTCAATGTGAAGGAGCTCGTGTATCTGCGCGATTCAGAAGGGGTATTTGTGAAAGAGGTGAAGCCGGATTTCAAAAAACTGGGTCCACGTTTTGGCAAAGAAATGAAGGCCGTGGCCGCAGCGGTAGCAAGGCTAGGACAAGATGACATTGTACACATAGAGCGCGAAGGCAGCATCACACTGCTGCTCGATGGAGGTGAAGAGGTGGTGTTGGAACGCGAGGAGCTCGGCATCACCACCAAAGACATTCCTGGCTGGCTGGTAAGCACAGACGGAAGCTATACGGTAGCCCTCGACGTGCAAATTACTGAGGCATTGCGTGAGGAAGGATTGGCCCGAGAATTGGTAAACCGCATCCAAAACATGCGAAAAGACTCAGGGCTTGAACTCACCGATAGAATTGCGCTTCAGGTCGAAGAACGTGTTGAAATCACTCAAGCTATAAAGAACAATTTGGAGTATATTTGCGCTGAAACTTTGGCGGGCTCTTTGGAGCTCGTCGCTGTTGTGCACAGTGCCGACGCGAAGTCCATTGAAGTGGATGGCCAAATAACCACGAAGGTTGCCCTTCAAAAACTGTAACAATCACCCTACCATTATGGCAGAACAAAAAACACGGTATTCAGATGACGAACTTATAGAGTTCAAAGATCTGATTGATAGAAAACTTGCTGAAGCACGCGAAGACTTACGGCAGCTCAAGCAGTCGCTGTCTTACGCCGACGACAACAGCACCAACGACACCGCTTCCAGCTTCAAAATGATGGAAGATGGCTCCGAAACCATGTCGCGCGAGGAAACGGCTCAACTGGCATCGCGTCAGGAAAAGTTCATCAGCCACCTGGAGAATGCCCTCGTGCGCATTGAAAACAAAACCTACGGTGTATGCCGTGCCACAGGCAAGCTCATCCGCAAGGAGCGATTGAGGTTGGTTCCCCACGCCACATTGAGCATTGAAGCCAAGCAGCAACAAGACCGTCGCTGATTCCGGGCGGCAGCGCGCATTGCAGCGCACTGCCCTCATCACCTTGGTGGCCGTACTCGTAGCCGACCAGGCTTCCAAGTTGTGGGTAAAAACCAACATGTACCTGGACGAATCGATCACCGTATTCGCCGATTGGTTCTTCATTCATTTCATTGAGAATCCCGGCATGGCCTTTGGCCTTGAGCTGGGTGGCGATTGGGGTAAACTGTTGCTGAGCATTTTCAGGTTGGTGGCCATTACCGCCATAGCATGGTACCTCAGGGGGCAAATCAGAGAAGGCGCACACAAAGGCTTTGTGCTGTCAATGTCCCTGGTGTTGGCCGGTGCCATCGGCAACATGATCGACAGTGCTTTCTACGGCATCATTTTTAGCGAAAGCCCCCGTTTCACTCCGCAGGTGGCTGTTATGTTTCCTCCCGAGGGGGGCTATGCCGGCTTCCTCAAGGGAAAAGTGGTGGACATGCTCTACTTCCCACTCATTGATAGCACATGGCCGCAGTGGGTGCCTTGGCTGGGAGGGGAGCGCTTGCAATTCTTCCGGCCGGTGTTCAACATCGCCGACTCCGCCATCACCGTAGGCATGGCCATCATCCTCATAGGGCAGCGCAAGTTTTTTGCGGAAGCGCAGGAGGAGAAGGAGGAACAAAACGGGCAGGAAAGAGTCAGCAACCCATAAACCTGATCAGGCTTGAGCGGTAGGGTCTAACCCAATTTTCAAACCTTCCTTGGTGGCAGGTCAAAAGCCACGGCTTCGTGCTCGAGGTGACCGCGGTGGGCACCGTCGCAGAAAGGCTTATTAGCCGACATGCCGCAGCGGCACAGCGATACTACTGTTCGTCCTTGCAGGCCATAGGCCCTTCCCTGGTTGTCCACGATCTCAAAATCCCCTTCTATTTTCAGTGAGCCGTTGGGGTTGACGGTGATTTTTGTGCTTGCCATGGTGATGCTTTTTTGTTGATGGAGCGAAGGTAGCATCTTACGGCTTAAATGAGCATCGCTTGTTGCTTGTCGAAGCCTGAAAATGGAGATACAATAGTCTTGGTGTAATTTGAGCCTCAAAAAAATCCAACCATCCAAGACCTTTTACACCAGCACATAGCCCGTGCTCCGGCCTCCGGAATCATCTCTTTGTAGAATGCCTTTTGCCATGAGGTCATTGATGTCTCTGATGGCGGTATCTCTCGAGCACTTGCCAATCTTAGCCCACTTGGACGAGCTGAGCTTTCCCTCGAAGCCATCGAGAAGGTTGTTGAGGATTTTACTTTGTCGGGTGTTGAGGAGGGTGGTGGCGTTGCGCTGCCAGAATTCAGCTTTGTACAGCACCCGATTGAGTGTTAGCTGGGTTGATTTCAAAGCATGAAGCAGGCATTGCAAAAACCAGCTTATCCAATCAGTGATATCGAGATTGCCCTTTTGGGTGCGCTCCAGAACATTGTAATACTGCTTGCGCTCAACGCGTATTTGGGCAGACATGCTGTAGAAGCGCTGCGTGCTGCCATCGGCGCGGGCCAGAAGCAAGTCGGTAAGTGCGCGCGCTATACGTCCATTGCCATCTTCGAAAGGGTGTATACTCAGAAACCATATATGGGCAATGGCGGCTTTAAGGATCGGGTCGAATTCGTGATCCGTATTGAACCATGTGATGTACTTTTCCATCTCATAGGGAAGGCGTTGAGAAGCCGGAGCTTCAAAGTGTACCTTCTCCTTGCCCAAGGCACCTGACACCACCTGGATGGGGCCTGTGGAGTCCGAGCGCCATTTGCCTGTATCGATTTTGTACATGCCACTTCTTCCTGTGGGGAAAAGTGCAGCATGCCAGGCATACAAACGCTCAGCGCCAAGTTCCTCATAACAGTTCTGTGTGGCGTCGAGCATCATTTCTACCACGCCCTCTACGTGGCGGTCTGCTTCGACGCTCATTGCTAAATCTATACCCAGCCGCCGGGCAATGGATGAGCGCACCTGTTCCACATTCAATATCTCCCCTTCTATCTCACTTGATTTCAGTACGTCCAGGGTTATGGTGTCGAGGCTGGCTTCATTCTTCATCTCAAAACCCAGGCCCTCTATCTTGCCCATTACACGGCCTTGAAGGTGACGCACCTGGAGCAAGAGGTTAAGAAAAGCATCCGTGCGCCATCCAAAGGTTGGCCACTGCGGCAAGTCGTGGATATAAAGAGGTTTTCGTTGCATAATATGCAACAAATATAGCTCAGCAAGCCTGGATTTACAACTTATTCGTTGCTTATTATGCAACGAATACAGCCTTTATTCGTTGCATCATACCCCGTATACCGATATGATCAAAAACATAAGGATACTGCCCTCAGGAAATCAAGCCCAAAGCCAACAGGATCGCAAAGAGCTGAGCTACATTGATTTCACCCTCCACATAATAAAGCGCATCCGTGGGAAAACTGTTGGCACCCATGTAAATCACGTCGTTTCGGAAGTTGTACAACAAGTCGAGCATGAATACGCTGTCCCCGCGGTAAATGCGTCCATCTTGAAAGGTATAGGCCACCTGGCTGCTGTACAGCGCAGTGCCTGTGTATAGCTTGCCATCGCGGAAGGTGTAAAGCAGGTCAAACTCAGAAGCCGATGCCCCTTCCATGATGCGGTTGCCTGCTACAGTATAAGCTACGTCGTTGATGTTATAACTGTAGGCCGGAAAGGTGCGTCCACGGTCGAGCCGGAGTACGGGTTCCGTAAATTGATGGCCATCGGTGCCGTACACCATAATTTGGGCAATGGCCGTGAGCGGGCTTGATAGAAGAATCATGTAAAGGAAAGCGTACCGCATGTGATGCAAAAATAGGCAATGGAGCGAAGTGCAAGAAGGGTGCCATAGCGTTTAACGCCCAAAGGCTTTGGTAAGCGCTTGCCGAAGTTCATACTTTTGAGGACAGTTACTCTTACTTAATTTTACGCATATGCCCAAAGCCGAACTCAAAACCCAAAAGACAACCGCCTCCGTAGCCGATTTTCTCGAAAAGATAGCCGACCCCCAGCAGCGGAATGACGCCAAAGCGGTGGATGCCCTTATGAGCGAAATTACCGGCGAGCCAGGCAAAATGTGGGGTGCCTCCATCATAGGCTACGGTCACTGCCACATCAAGTATGCTTCGGGCCGAGAACTCGACTGGATGCTGGTGGGCTTCAGCCCGCGCAAGCAAAACCTCACACTCTATCTGATGGAAGGCTTCGGGCAAAATGCGGCATGGATGGCCACACTTGGAAAGCACAAAACGGGCAAGGCATGCCTTTACCTCAAGCGCCTCAGCGATGTAAACGTGGAGGTGCTAAAGGAACTCATCAAAGCCTCGGTGGCGCATATGCGGGGAGTGCATATCAAGAATACCTCCGATTGATATGCTTGCGGGGCAATCGGGACAAATGTCCATCTTTGGCCCTGCACTCCGCATGAATTCAAGTCTACAGCCGCTGTCACGACACTTTTCCCGCCCATGGTTGTGGGAGCTCATGTTTTGGTCGTTGTTCTTGATCAATGTTTTGCCTATTGTGCTGGTCACCCATTTCTACACTGGCGATGGCCCTGCACACCTGTACAATGCGCAATTGATCCGCATGCTCATCCTTGAGCCGGAGGGGCCCTGGAGCAGTTTTTTTGAACTTAGGCAGTCCTTGATTCCCAACCTCGGTGGCCACGCGCTCTTGGTGGCCTTGCTTAGCGTATGCACGCCATTGTGGGCTGAAAAAATTGCCTATCTGCTCATAATACTGCTCACGGCCACGGGTTTTCGCTATGCATTTCATTTGAGGCGGGGTCTTACGGCAGCCATGGGAATCATGGCCTTGCCCTTGCTTCAGCACTTTTGCCTGTACATTGGTTTTCAGAGTTTTTCGCTGAGTCTTGCCCTAATGTTATGGTGTGTTGGTTATCAGCGGCGCATGAGGCCGCAGTCCTCACTGGTTGAGGGAGGGGTTCTGGCGGGCTTGCTCTTCGCTTGTGCGCTGTGCCATCCGGTGCCTGCCCTGGTGTTTGTAGGCTATTTTGGAATGGCATGGCTGGGCGAGGGTGCTGCTTTGCGCAGTGACGGCTGGCTCCGACTGCTGCCCTTGCTTCCGGCCTCTGCCCTTGTGTTGGCCTTTGTAGGCGTTGAAGGCCACGCTGGGCAATGGCAGTTTCCCTCCCTTGCCGGACAGTGGGCATCGCTTTTGGAATTGCAGCCGCTCATTGCCCACAATCTTGTGAATCAGGCATGGGCAGCGCGTATCTACCTTGTGGTGCTCATTCTCGCCAGCATGGCTTGCTTCATTTGGCGCAAGCCCGGCACCCCTGCCTCCAGAGCCCTTGGTATTACGGCCTTGTTGCTTTTGTTCGCCTATTTCATCACCCCGGCTTCCTGGGCCACAGGTGGGTTTATTCACGTGCGCCTGCTGCTGTGCGCACTGTTTATGTGGGTGGTATGGCTTGGGGCTTCACTTCCGTCAAAATCGGCTACATGGCGCTGGATGCTGCTGCCCGTAGCCATCGCCAATGTGCTGCTGATGCGGTACAACCTACAAGAAGCGCGCTACCACGATGCCCGCGCCTCGGCCCTGATGGAAGCTGTGGAGCACCTCCCTGCAGGCGTTGTGCTGGTGCCGCTCAACTATTCGCAACATTGGCTTCATTACAATATTGGCCTGTATCCCAGTGCACTGAAGCCAGGCATCAACCTGGACAATTACGAGGCTTACGAGCCACACTTTCCAGTGAAATGGAAGGCGGGCATGGCACCGTCAGGTCGGCTTGGGCCCTTTGGCGGAAGCCGCAACCCTGCCTTCAGCCTTCAGCCCTACGAGGCCGAAACGGGGGCACAGGTCGAGGCAGTGCTGGCCTGCTTCGATGCGGAATTTGCGGAAGCGGATAGTACCACACTTGCTACCAGGGCGTTACTAGAACAGCATTTCGATCAAAGGGCGGCAGGCGAAGCCTTCACGTTGTGGATTAGAAAATAGGCAGCCGAACTGCAACACCCTGAAATTATTTTGCAAGACCTGTGGGAGCAAGCCTGTATCAGAACCTGACTCCAGCCCTGAATACCACAGGCTGTGTATTGCTCATGTTGACCAGAAATTGTGGATCGCGGCTGCTTTCTCTTTCCTGGGAAATGAGTTCGCCCTGGTTGTTGGTCCCCACGCGCTCAAAGTCTTGTTTGCGGCCATAGGTAAGGCCAGCAAGCAGTGCGGCATACAACTCAACACCAACGAAAAATACATCGCTGAAAAAGTATTCAGCTCCGGCAAACAAACCTGCTCCCACCAACGAACTGTGCGTTTGATCGCGCGTTGTTCGGGTAGCGCCTACAAAGGGTGAGTTAACCGTTAAGGGCTCATCATACTCCAGGCGAACAATACTGGAGCTGTGTTCCAATACGAATTCAGCACCGCCATATATGCTCCACCTGTTGACCTGCTTGCGGTACTCCCTGCCAAAACCCAAGCCTACAAAGCCGAAACTATTGATTTGCTCAACTTCTTGAAAGCTGGAGGAATTACGGCGGAGGTTGAAAGACGCGCGGTAGCGGGCCGCTACGCTGTCATCTTTCATCTTGCGGTACACCACACCGCTGCTCGGAATTGATAAGTCATTGAACTGGTTTGCGTTGAAAGTATTTCCAATAAATGAAAAGATGGGATTGATGTTCAGCCCAAGCATCTGGTCACCCGCTTTGAAAGGTCGTATGTTTTTTTCTTGAGAAAAAGCACTGATGCTCAGTAAAAATGCAGTTGCAATAGTAAAAACAGTTCTAAGTTTCATAGCATTGAGTTGAGTTTACAATGCGCTAAAACTAGAAATTTGAATTCACATATGTGCATGGTGCAGTGCAATTTGACATTTGCATTTTCTGCAAAAGCTGATGGAGTAGAGCCACTTCATTAAAAGTTGAAAATGATCCATCACTTGCAAATGCATAAGAAAGTAATGTATATTTGCTCCGCATACCTGAGCCATGAACAAAAACCACCTCTACAAAGGCACCCTCAGCACCATCCTGCTCAAGCTCCTTGAGGAGAATGGACGCATGTACGGTTACGAGCTGAGCAAGAAGGCCCTGGAAGTAACCCAGGGCGACCTCGACATCACCGAAGGGGCGCTGTACCCGGCACTGCACAAGCTCGAGGCAGAGGGCCTCCTTACTACCGAAATCGAAATGATAGGCAAGCGCCAACGCAAGTACTACAAGCTGGCCGAGAAGGGGGAGGGCGAGGCCCGCAAGCGCATTGACGAGCTGGCCGAGTACGCCCGCAACCTGCAGCACTTTTTAAATCCCAAGCCCAGCCATGGATAAGCCCGGCATCAGCGAGCAGCAGTACACTGAGCTGGTGGACACCCTCCACCGCTGGGGCCTCGACAGCCCGGAGCTCATTGCCGAAATGGCCGACCATTACGCCGAGAAGTCGCGGGAGCTCATGGCCCAGGGCTACAGCTGGGCACAGGCCCTCAACAGTATCAAAACGAAAAAAACCTACCGCGCGCTGAGGCGCATGCAGGCGGCTTATGCGGCTTACGCCAAAAAAAGTGCCGGGCGCATGCTGCTCCATGAAATGCGGGCGGCACTGCATCCGAGGTATTTGGTTCCGGTGTTGGGGCTGGGCGTTTTGAGTTTTTGGATGATGCAATCGGCCATTACGGTTCCCATTTTTCAATGGATGCTATTATCTAAAAATCTGGTGGTGCTGGGGGCAACGCTGTACTATCTCGACTTCGACAGGCGCACGCAGCGCTTGTTCAACGATGGCAATCTGTACTTTGGTTGGCTCATCGTCCTGGATGTCGTATTGCTTGTCAACCATTCCTCAGGGCTTATCTCCAGCAGAAATTCGCTCATTGCACTGCAGGCAGCTCAGAGCAATATGGGCTATATTGCCATTGGCCTTGCCCTAAGTTACTACCTGAATGTGGTCAATTTTCGGGTGATTCAAACCATACGCAAAAGCTTTGACTTACTCCCTGACAGCGTGATACAAACTTTGAAAAAGCATGAAAACCGCTGAAAAAATTCTCATTGGCCTTATTCTACTGGCCTTCTTGTTCAGCGCCATGCGCTGGCCGGGGGGCGGGGTGCTCCTGGTGCTTTCGCTCTCGGCGCTGGCATGCCTGTATTATCCCCTGGGAGCCTTCCTCTTCAATGGCATCAGGCTGAGGCATGCATTCAACAAGGCGAGTTATGTAGGCTTGCCAGGCAGCAGGCTGCTCGCCGCATTGGGTATTGGCATGGTACTGTCCATGCTCGTGCTTGGTATGTTGTTCAAGTGGCAATTTTGGCCCGGCTCTGCCATTATGCTCGGTTTAGGCCTCCCACTCTCTGTTGCCGTGCTGCTGATCCTGCTTTACCGCGGTAGCTTGCGGAGTGATTTCCGCCCATTTGCCGCAAAGGCAGGCACAAGACTGGTGGTGTGGAGTGCACTGGCCCTTGTGCTGTGGCTCACCCCGCAAATGCGCCTCATCGAATGGCGCTACACCGACCAACCGGAGCTGGTGGAAGCCTGGCGGGCCCACCTTGCCGATCCCGACAATACCGCGCTGCGCGAAGCCCTGGATAAGGCTTACCGCAACAGCACCCTGAACCCTAACCTTGATACAGATGGTGAAGAGCAGCCTGGATGATGCACAAGTGGAACAGCTGAGGGCCCAACTCAAGCGCTACGGCATTGAAAGCCCTGAGCTCCTTGCCGAGCTCAGCGACCACTTTGGGGAGCAAATGGAAGAGCGCATGGCTGCGGGCCTGGGCTATGAGGAGGCTTTCGCCCAATTCAAAGCCGAAAATTCATGGCTCAAGCTCCGCAAGCTGCAATTCAAGCACTGGGAGCAATGGGCCTATACGGTGCAGCGCCTCTTCAAATCAAGGCTTTATCAATTCTTCCTTGGCCCCCTGTCGCTGCTGAGCTACCCCATGATGGCCGGCTTGTGGTGGCTTTCGGGGACTGATGTGGCTTCATTGCGGACTTACTTCATTGCCCTGCACGTGGGTTTGGGCGCTGCTATGCTGGCCACCATCGCCTACATTTTCCTGGCAAGGCTAATCAAACGGCGCTATTTTGTGAACCTTTTTCAGTTTGCCTTGTGGAGCCTGTACCTGCTGCTGTACCTGCCTTCGGTAACCAGTGACTTTTTCAGCTACAGTTTTTTAAGTGATGATAACCTATGGATGCGGGCCTTTTTCACTTTAGTGTACACCGCCATCGTGCTGCTGGCCTACCTGTTTTGGCACACCTTCGCATGGGCCATGAAGCAGCTGCGTGTGGATGCCCCGCGGGTGTAATAGGTACTTCCATACCTTGCGACTTATCCCGCACTGCTGCACTATCTTTGGCAGGATTTATCCCTCCATCGTTCATGAAGCTTTGTTTGTTCATTCTCGGCCTTTTTTTGTCGCAGCTGGCATTGGCACAGGACACCTTTTCCATCGTGGCTGTCGATGAGGCTACCGGTGAGGTAGGCAGCGCCGGGGCTTCCTGCATCAGCGCTGACAACCTCAAGGCCTACTTTCCCGATGCGGATGCCGATTTCCTCGGCGACCTGCTGCCGGGAACCGCAGCCATCAACACCCAGTCATATTACCTTCCGGAAAATCAGCAGGCCGCAAGGCAGCTCCTGCTCCAGGGCCTCTCACCGGCCGAGGCCATCATGTGGCTTGCAGCCAACGATGCCCATGGAACATCTGCACAGCGGCAGTACGGCATTGCTGCGCTCATTGGCGGTAAGGCCCATGCCGCGGCCTTCACCGGCGACAGCTGCCTCGCTGAGCGCGGCCACCGCAGCGGCACCAATTACGCGATTCAGGGCAACATCCTGCTCCGCGAAGCCTTGCTCGACAGCATGGAGCAGGCCTTCCTCACAACTGAGGGCTGCCTGTCGGCAAAACTGATGGCCGCCATGCAAGCCGCGAATTTTGCAGGTGCCGATTCACGATGCCTGAGCAATGGCACATCCTCCATGTTTGCCTTTCTTAAAGTGGCCCGCCCCGGCGATTCCCCCTCCTCGCCTCAGCTCCGCATATTTACCGCTTTCAACGCCGATGGCACCGAGCCGATTGATGCCTTGCAGGAGAAATATGATGTGCTGGGACCGTGTAGGATTTTGGGTAGGTGACCCGTCAACTTATTTCATGAGGGCACAGTTGGCCAAAATCTGAAATCCAACAACAAAGAACCAAAAACTTCAGCCCCGCACCGCCTCATTCTTGTTCGCAAGCTGTCCGCAAGCGGCGTCAATGTCCTTGCCGCGGCTGCGGCGTACGTTCACAATTACGTTTCGGGATTCGAGGTAGGCTGCGAAAGCATCCACTTTTTCGGGATCGGCCTGTTGGAACTCCCCACCGTCGATGGGATTGTACTCAATGATGTTGACTTTGCAGGGCACGTGTTTGCAAAATTCGGCCAGCTCACGGGCATCCTCCAAAGTGTCATTGAAATCTTTGAATACGATGTATTCATAGGTCACCCGGCTGCCGGTTTTGCTGTAAAAGTACTTCAGGGCATCGGCCAGCTCAGCAAGGCTGTTGCTGTCGTTGATGTCCATGATCTTGCTGCGCTTCTCGTCGTTGGCAGCGTGCAGGGAGAGCGCGAGGTTGAACTTCACATCGTCATCGCCCAGCTTGCGGATCATTTTGCCGATACCGGCGGTGCTCACGGTGATCCGCTTGGGCGACATGCCCAAGCCCTTGTCATCGGCGATGCGTTCGGTGCTGTGCAGCATGTTGGCATAGTTGAGCAGGGGCTCGCCCATGCCCATATACACAATGTTGCTCAGGGGTTTGTCGCGCAAGATGGTGGCGTCATGGTAAATCTCAGCCACCTGATCATAAATTTCATAAGCTTCGAGGTTGCGCATGCGCTTGAGGCGGCCTGTAGCGCAAAATTTGCAGGCCAAGCTGCAGCCTACCTGTGAGCTAATGCAGGCCGTGGTACGGCTCCGTGTGGGGATGAGCACCCCTTCCACCACGCTGCCCTCGTGCAGCCTGAAGGCATACTTGATGGTGCCGTCGCTGCTCACCTGCTTGTCGGCGATGGTCATGCTGCGTATTTCGAAGTTGGCATCCAGCTTTTCGCGAAAAGCGGAGGGCAGGTTGGTCATTTCCTGAAAAGTGCGGGCCCGCTTGGTCCACAGCCATTCATATACCTGTTTGCCACGAAAGCCTTTTTCGCCCAGCTGCTCTACTGCAGTGATGAGTTCGGGTTGGCGTAACTTCCGGATGTCAATTTTCGATGGCACGGAGCAAAGGTACGCAGAACGCGGTCATTGTAATTGATCAATCCACGCGGATGCCAAGCATGCATACATCGTCGATTTGCTCATTTTCACCGCGCCAGAGCTCAAAAGTCCTGGTAAGGAGGGCGCACTGCTCCTCCATGGTATGGTGGGCCAGCTCAGCAATAATGCCAAGTAAAGGTTTGGATTTAAGCTTTTTGTTCAAGGCACCGCCAAATTGATCCGGAAAGCCATCGGTGAAGGTGTACAGTGCATCCCCTTTTTCGAGTTTCAGGGTGTGCAGGGCGAATACATTGGCATCCTCGCTCAATTCAGCACCAATCGAGCGCCGGTCACCTTTTGCTTCGAGTACTTCTCCATTGCGGAAGATGTACAGATTGTTCTTGGCACCGGCAAAGTGCAGCTTGCGCGCCACCGGATCGTATGCGCAAAGCACCATGTCCATGCCATCTTGCACAGATTTGTCGTGTTTTTCGTGCTGTAAGTTGCGCACGATTTCATCGTTGATGAAGCGCAAGGCATCGGCTGGATTCTTCACATCCGACTGTGTTGTGCAGCGGTCCAATGCGTTGTGCGCCATTACGCTCATCAGTGCGCCAGGCACTCCGTGGCCGGTGCAGTCAATCGCGGCAAAAAGACGGAGGGGCAAGCCATCCATCCATGGGTACTCCTCGTGTGTGCGCCCGAACCAGTAGAAATCGCCACTAACGATGTCGCGGGGTTTGAACAACACAAAATTATCGGCGAAAAGCTTTTGAATTTCTTGCTCAGCCGGCAGCAGTGATTGCTGTATACGCTCGGCGTAGCGAATGCTTGCTACAATCTCCTCCTTTTGCTGTTCAACCACCACTTTTTGGGCCACAATTTCTTCTGTACGTTCCACCACCTTACGCTCCAGCTCTTCGTTGGCGCGGGCTTTCATAGAATTGATGGTTACCAGGCGCTCGAAAGCCTCTTCGCGGAAGCGTTTGAATTTGTCAACGATTGCAAATGAGAGCAAGATTACCTCCACCGCCGAGCCAAATTGTAAACCATAAGCGGCATAAAACTCGCTTTCGAAAGCGCCAAAGTTGTTGAGAATAAAAAAGAACACACTGACCACCAACACGAGGAAGGCTGCGAGAAAATACCTGCCCGGCTTGAACCCCTTGCGAATGACAAGTACCGCAGTGGGGATAATCATAATATTGAGGATCAGCGCAACGATGTTGATTACGAGTACCGAAATTTGAAAAGTGGATGGGGTATATACCAAAGCCAGTACTGCATTGGCCGCCACCAGGTAACCCGATAAGGTAAAAGCGCGGTTGAGCTTGGGGTAAAATTGGTAGAGCTGCAAGAAGGTTTGCGAAAAGCGTATGAGGGCAAAAATGCTCAAGGATGCGAAGAAGGGGTTGGCCACATTGGCCAGGTAGCTCGATTCGGGCCAAAAGTACCGGTAGGCAAAGCCCCCAAGTGAGAGCTGCAGCATCATCAGGAAGAAAACGTACGCCACATAATACATCGACGACCGTTCCTTTATGATAATGTAAATGAATAAGTTGAAGAGTAGCACGAAGAGTATGATGCCAAAATATACTCCCCGGAGCAGCCGGTCTTTTTCGTCCCTGAGGGTGATGTCGGTGGTGGACCAAAGGCCCATGGGCACCTGCAGTTGCTCTCCTCCCGACGATACCTGGAGCAAAAATTCACGGGTACTGTTGGGCATCATTTCCAGCGGAAACTGGTAATTCAAATGGGCAATGGGCCTCTTCGAAAACGGACCGTCGTCGCCTGCTGAATAGAGCAGCACGGCTTCATTTCCCTTGATTTCGTAGAGATTGCACTTATTTAGGATGGGGTTGTTCACCTCCAGGATGCGGCCGGCTTTGTGGTCGTCAAAGTTGAATACCCGGAGCTTGATCCATTGGTGGGCGGCTGTAAATCCGAAAGCCGGGGCTTCACCGACGAATTTGAATTCACCATCATTGAGTTTGGCGAGTTGCTTGTGGGTGAGGGAATTTGATTTGTCCTCAACAGCACCTAGCACGTACAATTCCTTTTTAAGCGCTTTTATGGAAGAAGGTGTTCGGGTACTTTTTGCCCCACCCCAACCGAACACCAGGAGTGCTAAAAAGGCCAAAATTGGCAATATGAGTGATTTGAGGTGCAAAGGGGTGTTTTTCTACAGCTTTGTAGTAACGAATCTCCGCACCGAAGGTTCCATTGGGTTTTCAGGTACGGACGTTTGAGCACGCATTGGTTCACCACACCTTCACCCGCCTGTCAATACACCGTGGTGAGCACCACAAGCCGAACATCCTCCTCAATTGCGAGTTGCAAATTGCGGTTGGGATTGAGCTGTAGGGAGGGCCGTTGTCCCTCATCACGTGGTGGGGTGTAAATGCCGAGGGCGGTTTCACCGTGCACATTGGCATAGGTCACCAATTGTTCAAATTTGTATGGACCGGGTTTCATGCCGTACTCAGCAGGCATGCGGAATATGATTTCAGCACCTCCCACCGTGAAGAGCTCATTGTAAACGGTGTGCAGTTCGCGGCGCAAGGCTATTTGTGCAAGCAAGTGACTCAAAATCATTGGTCCTACAAGCACTTCGCTTCGGAATCGGCGCATGAGTATTTCGTTGCCGGGATCGGCAAGCTCGATGAGAACTTGTGGGCGTGGCTCAGCCGTGGCAATGAGCTCGTCGAGCAACATGGCACCTACGATGGTGCGGGCATCAGCTTCTTCGGCATCAGCAAGTTTATCACTGCTGGCCAAGAGGATGTGGTGAAAGCGCTCCGGCTGGAGGTTGCGCAACTCCGCTTCATTCATATGGTCGGCGAGGATGTGCTCACAGTGCACCCTTCCGTTGACATGGGCGTGAACCCTCAATGATTTGACCCGCTCATCTATAGGGCGAAGTGAAGCGATGGTAATTTTGTAAACCTCCTGCTCATAGGTGGCCAACTCACGTATCAGGGCAGGTATGTGGTGGTTCCAGCCGAGGATGAGCACCTCTGAGACTTTTTCTGTATCGCTCATTTGCAAAGGCGTAACCACAGGCGTGGTTGGCACGGGGTGTGCAGTAATCACAGTGCCGGGTTCTACTGTGATTTCATTCAGGTTGCGGGCTATAAATACAAGTCGGTCTTGCTGCCTTACGGCAAAATCGGAGGGCGGATTGAGGACCGGTGCGAACCCCTCAACTTCGGGCCGAACCACACCAATGAGAATGGCTTTTGTGTATGCCCGCCTCAAATCGCCAAAAGGCACATCGCTTGCTTCGGGCAGCTCCACGGCGTAGAGGTTGTTTTTTACTTGCCTTGACAGCAACTCATTGTACACAGCAGAGAGCCCTGTGTGGCGGATGTTTTGCGCTACAAGACGGCTTATTATGGTGTCACTGCCTATCAATTCCAAAGGACCTGCATAGGCCCTCCGAGCGGCGTTTCGCTTGTTTTCATCGTGTATTTCGGCCACTACCAGGGGCATACGTCGGCCCAGGTGTGCTTCGGCATTTAGGGAGAGCAGGGCTTTGATGGTTTCCACATCAGGCGTGATAAGGGTGCTTCCTGCCTTGCCCTGTGAAGGGATGATGATAGCGGCTGCATTCATGCTATCCACCCGCCGCAGGTGCTCCCGGTCAATGGCTACACCCGAGCGCAGTACAATGTTGTGGGCCCTGCGGCCTATCATGCGGTTGTCTTTAAGCTCCTGAAGCCGCGCGGGCGACACATCGTCGGAGAGGATGATGAGCTTGAATTGCTTTGCACCATGGCGCTGTAAGAATCCCCGCATGCGGCCCACAGAGAGGAAAAGCTCAGCAGCTATGTGCACACTGCGGTTGGTCCATCCCAGTATGAGCACATGGTTATTTGCCGTAATCGGCGAAAATCCCTGCTCAAGGTGGCGTATCTTGCGGTTGAGCCATGCGGTAATAATAGCCACCAGCGAACCCATGAAGATAACGTAGCCCAATACCGTGAGGGCTGTGGATACGATGCGGCGCCAGGTGCCCTCATCGTCGCCGAGATAGCCCGGATCGGTGAGCCGTAAAAATGCCCACCATATAGAGTCACCGAGCCCGTCCGAGGCATCTGATACTGGCCATACCAAGAGGCCGCCCACCATCGATATGAGCCCGATGAGCAGCGCCACCATCAGGAGATGGTAGTGCGCGCCCCGCACAAATTGCCTTTCAAGAAAATATACGATGCGTTGGCTGATGCGGATGTTCATTGTTGATGGAGTAAGCCAGGTGTTGTTTGTTAGGGATTAAGCAGCAAGTTGTTTATAATAAGAGTTGCGGGTAGGTATGGCCGCAGGCGCTTACACGGGGCAAGTTAGCAAATCCGCCTTTTCATTGGGGTGAGCCGGGTGACAATTGCCATCAACATAAGCAAATATGAAAGCTGTATATGAGGCCACCACCAGAGCCCGACAACAATGATTGCTTCAGGCCCTCCCCAGCAAGGCGTGTGCAATTAGGATGTCCTCCGGGGTAGTGAGCTTGATGTTGCTCCTGTTGCCTTCACTGAGGTGTATGTAGTGGCCTGCGCGCTCTACCACCGAGGCATCGTCGGTGAAGCTGGGCTCATAGGGCACATTGTAGCTGCTTAGCAGCACGTTACGTGAAAAACATTGGGGCGTTTGCACCGCCATGAGTTCATGCCGTGGTAGGGTTGTGCTTTGGCCGCTGTGCATTTGCCGTATGGTATCGGTAACTGCTACCACCGGTACGGCCGCTCCATGGAGCTGGGCCGCCTCAAAACTCCGGGCTATGGTATCCCGGCTCACCAGTGGCCGCACGGCATCGTGTATGGCGATGTACTCCACATTGGGGCCAAGCGCTGCAAGTCCATTTTGCACGGAGTGGAAGCGCTCTGCACCGCCGTGTACCACCTTGTGGGGCACATCAAAATGCTGTGCTGCGGTGATGGCTCTCCATTCAGCCTCGAGCGCAGGAAAAAGTACAAGGATAAACTGCATGAGGGGATCGAAGCGGTGAAAGGCTTCGAAGGCGTGCAAAATCATGGGCTTGCCTCCAAGGTGCATGAATTGTTTGGCAATATGGCCACCCATTCGGGTACCTGTACCACCAGCCACCATAATCACTGCACGGTTCGACATTGCGGTCGGATCAAATGATCAGCATGGCATCGCCGTAAGCGTAGAAGCGGTACTTCTCTTTGATGGCCACTTTGTAAGCATTCATTACGTGCTCGTAGCCCCCAAAGGCAGCCACCTGCATCAGTAGGGTGCTTTCGGGCTCATGGAAGTTGGTTACCATGGCATCGGCAATGTGGAAGTCGTAAGGAGGGAATATGAACTTGTTGGTCCAACCATCGAATGGCTTGAGCCGCGCATCGGTGCTCACAGAGGTTTCAACAGCACGCATGGCAGTGGTGCCCACCACGCATATTTTCTTTTTGAGATCTTTTGCACGGTTCACTACGGCAACAGCCTTTTCGTCGATCATCATCTGCTCGCTGTCCATTTTGTGCTTGGTAAGGTCCTCTACTTCTACAGGTCGGAAGGTGCCGAGGCCCACATGGAGCGTAATTTCGGCAAGGCTGATGCCTTTGAGCTCCATGCGCTTCAACAGCTCACGGCTGAAGTGCAATCCAGCAGTTGGCACCGCTACTGCACCTTCATGCTTCGCAACAATGGTTTGGTAGCGCTCGTCGTCGAGTTTTTCGACTTTCCGCTCCAGGTATTTGGGAATGGGCGTTTCGCCCAGTGAGGTCAAAGTTTTTTTGAAGTCGTCATGGCTGCCATCAAACAGGAAGCGCAGCGTACGCCCTCTGGAAGTGGTGTTGTCGATGACTTCGGCCACCAGCTCGTCATTTTCACCAAAGTACAGCTTGTTGCCAATGCGGATTTTCCGGGCCGGATCCACAAGTACGTCCCACAGCAATGTTTCAGCGTTGAGCTCGCGCAACAGAAACACTTCGATGACCGCGCCAGTTTTCTCCTTGTTGCCGTACATCCTTGCGGGAAATACGCGGGTATTGTTCATCACAAAGGCATCGCCTTCCTCAAAGTAGTTCAGAATGTCTTTGAATACCTTGTGCTCAATTTTTCCATCCTTGCGGTGTAGCACCAGCATGCGGCTCTCGTCGCGGTTGTTGGCCGGGTATTTGGCAATCAATTCAGCAGGCAGGTTGAACTTAAACTTTGATAGTTTCATGATGATTGCGTTTGGTAGGGTCGAAAAACGGGCTGCAAAAGTAGTGAAAAAATTGATACAATAGGGCGGGAATTAACGCGCTGAAGGTTCCAATGCCCTTTGAAGTGATTCTACGGAAAGTGCAGCATCAATACTGTATTCACCCACCGCAGTGCGGCGGAGGGCACTCAAGTAAGCGCCAGTGCCAAGGGCCTCCCCCAAATCACGGGCTATGGCTCTGATATACGTGCCTTTGCTGCAAACGATAAAGAAATCAACTTCAGGAATCCGCTCCAGGCCCACATCGAAAGTAGAAATGTTCACCTCGCGCATGGGGATGTCGACCTCCTTGCCTTTGCGCGCGCTGAGGTAGGCGCGTTTGCCATCCACGAGTTTTGCTGAAAACTGTGGAGGGCGCTGCATGTATATACCGCTAAGGGCTTTCACCGATGCGTATATGGCCTCCTTGCTGGCCCCATCCAAAGGATAGCTGGCGCTGATCTCCGTTTCCATGTCATGGCTTGGGCGCGTGGCACCCAGGGTGAAGGTGCCCGTATAGGCCTTGTCGGCCAAGGTCAATTCGGCAATGCGTTTGGTAAATGCACCCGTGCAAATGAGCAGCAAGCCCGTTGCCAATGGATCGAGGGTGCCGGCGTGGCCTACTTTGATGTTCTTGATCCCGAACTTCCGCTTGATAAGCCATCGAAGCTTGCTCACCACATCAAAAGAGGTCCATCCCAAAGGCTTGTCAACCAACAAGAGCTGGCCCTGTTGGAAATCATCCAATTGCATATGCTGCAATTTGTCAACGGTAATCACGCGAAGAAGCCCATGTAAATGATTGCGGCTATACCCACAACAAAACAGTAGATAGAAAAGTAGATCAGCTTACTGCGCTTTACCAAAGTGATCATCCAGCGGCAAGCAAAAAGCCCGGCTATGAATGCTGCCACAAACCCCACGGCAAGGTGGCTTCCATCGGTATTGCTCGCGGCAAGGTCACCGCTGAGTATGTCTTTGGCAATTTTGCCGAGAATCAATGGCACCACCATGAGGAATGAAAACCGGGCAGCCTTCTCCCTATCGATGCGCAAGAGCACTGAGGTACTGATGGTAGCACCCGAACGCGATATGCCCGGAAGTATGGCTATGGCTTGTGAAATTCCAATGACCACCGCATTTTTCCAACTTACTTCATTGTTGGTTTTCACGGCTTTATCGGCCAAAAATAGCAACAAACCAGTGAGCAGGAGCATAAATCCCACGAGCATGATGTTCTTGTCAAAAAGCTGTTCAATTTCCTCTTCAAAAGCCAGACCTACCACTGCGGCCGGGATCATAGAAATGACAACCAACAGGGCAAAGCGCCATGAAGCGTTGTTTTCAAAGCGCAAGAGCCCTTGCAGAATGTCCCAAATGTCTTTTCGGTACACCACCATCGTGCTCAGGGCAGTTGCGGCGTGCAGTACCACCGTCATGAGCATGCTTTCCGCCGGAACGCTTTGGTCACCAAGTATGGCTTTGGCCAATTCGAGGTGCCCACTGCTGCTCACAGGCAAAAACTCTGTGAGCCCCTGAACAATGCCGAGGATGATCGCTTCTGTAATTCCCATTTCTGACGCAGATTCTTATTGGCTCAGAGGCCTTTTCAAAATGGCGTACAGTATAGTGCCATAACCAGCAAGCACTACGAGGGGAGCCAAGGTGAGGCGCCTGAAGCTGAATATCTCCTCACTGAAAACCGCCGGATCATCACTGCCACCACCTACCATCAATCCGTAGCCCAATAGAAGAATGCCAATGCCGATCAACATAAAGCGGTAGTTCTCCTTGCTGAATGGAAACTCACTTTCCCGAGGGCTTGTCTCTGGTTTTAATTCTTTCGATTTCATTTGGATCAATATATTTTATGAGTATCGATGCGGAGGTATCGCCTTACGGCAAAAAGGGTTGATAAGCCTGAAATAATCATTCCGAGCAGGGCAACCAATGCAAATAGCTGTGCAAACATAAAATAATCATTCAGTTCAAAAAACTCTGGAATCTCACGGCGCATGCCATAGAGTACCCCCATGATGAGCAAAATGGCTATAAGGCTGGCATACAAGCCTTGCATCACTCCATTGAGTATGAATGGACGTTGAATAAAAAAACCGGTGGCACCTACCAATTGCATGCTGCGGATAATAAAGCGTTTGGCATAAATGGTAAGCCTTATGGTGTTGTTGATGAGTGCAATGGCTATGAGCAATAGCAAACCACTGAATGCCAAAAGCACTATCCCGATCTTGTTGAGGTTGTTGTTGACCTGCCTGATCAGGTTGGGGCTATACACCACCTCTGTTACCTCAGCACGCTCGCCAATGCGGCCGGCAATGTATTCTACACTGTCAGGATGGGCATAATTGGCTTTAAGGCGCAATTCGATTACGGATTCCAATGGATTGTAGCCCAAAAATGAAACAAAGTCTTCGCCAAGGTTTTCTGATAAACGCCTGGCGCCCTCTTCTTTGTCAACGTACACCGTGCTGCGTGTATACTGCTCGGCATCAAGCTCCTTCTTGAGCTGCATGATGTCCACCTCTTTGGCCTTGTCATCGAGGTACACCTGTATTTCGATGTTTTCCTTCACATAGCTTGACAACTTCTGGGCATTGAGCAAAAGCACACTGAGTATGCCGAGCATAAACAGTACAAGGGAGATGCCAATTACCGTTGATACAGCACTTGAGCGGGCACGTCGGCGCGCATATTTATCGGGAGTAGTGGCCATTTGAGGGCACTAAAGTAAGGTTTGTTCACCAATTGAAAATCGGGGTAGGCGTAATTTCACAATCCTTCGGCATCATCCGGCAGATCTTCCGCGGATGCAGTCAAAGGCAACTGGATGTCAGCCAGCTGTGCTGCAAGTGTATCCACATGCGCTTCAAATGCTTTCCGAAGTGCTTGCGGAACGGGTTTGCTCGGAGGAATTTGTTCACTGTACGGGTCAATCTGGGTACCATTTTTCCAAAAACGGTAGCATACATGGGGCCCGGTAGCCAATCCTGTAGCTCCAACGTAACCTATAAGCTGGCCTTGCCGCACCGCATCCCCTTTGTTGACAGCGCGTTTAGACATGTGCAAATACTGGGTGCTGTATGTGCTGTTGTGGCGCACTTTAACGTAATTGCCGTTGTACTTTCCATAAGCCGATTCCACAACTACGCCATCGCCGGTACTCATGATGGGGGTGCCGGCAGGAGCAGCGTAATCGGTGCCAAGGTGGGCTTTCCAGCGCTTCTGAACCGGATGAAAACGCTGCTTGCTGTAGCGCGATGAAATGCGTGAAAATTCGAGCGGAGCTTTTAAAAAGGCCTTCCGCAAGCTCTCGCCTTCTTCATCAAAGTATTGGGTTACGTCGCCATCATGAAAAAGGAATGCGGGAAATACCTTACCTCTGTGGCTGAATTCGGCTGCGGCAATCTCATGCAGGCCTACCACTTCACCGTCCACCACCTTTTCCGTGTAGTGAATTTTGAAATAATCACCGCTCTGAATGCGGTAAAAGTCGACCGACCAAGCGTATATATCTGCAAGTGCCGGGGCCAGCGACGCGGGCAGATTTTGGTCGGCAATGGTCTGGTACAGCGATGAATGAATTATACCTGCTGCTGTGCGCTGCCGCAACTGAACAGGCTTTGATCCCATCCATGCAGCCACAATATCCTGTAAGGAGTATACTGCATAGTCGGTTTTATTGATATCGACTACGAAGTAATGGGCCTGAGGCAAGCTATCACCAGCCAGAAATAGGGTATAGGTGCCGCCAGCCCTGAGTTTGGTTACTGGATACACATCCTTTGCTGCCTTTTCGAGCTGCGCTATGGTGTTGTAGCTTACATTGTGCCGAAGCAGTATGTCAGCAAGAAATTCGCCCGCGGCGATTCTGGCTTGTATGAGTTGGTGGTTGCTTAGGGGCAATCCGTAAAGGCTGTCAGGTTCTTGGTCCTCGTGATCATCCCGAAGTTCTTCCAAAACTTCAGCATTGAAGGTTTTGGAGTCACTACAAGCGGCTAAACAGACGAATATCAATGTGGCATAAGCCCATTTGACAGGAGTAAAGGTCATGTGTTCAAAAGTACAGGATGCATTCGATGCGAGCAGGTAGCATTACATACTTCATCGACAATACATTGTTTAAGAAGCACGGCATCCAATCAGGATTACAAGGTTAACGGTTATTTTAACACCAAATTGTGCTTTAATTCATCGCAATGAAATCAACTTTGGGCGGATGTGCTCGTCATGATTGTGTAATTTTACCCTATGTGGCTATTGAAACCATGGATGTTGGGGGCTTTCACGGCATTGATATGGACGCTTCCTGCTCTGGCAGGGGGTCCTACCTTGCTGCCCAACAAAGGGCAATGGCCTGAAGAAGTGCACTTTCAAGCTGATCTGGGCGGGGCTTACACCTTCCTCCACAACGAAGGCCTCACCGTGCTTCTGGCTGGAGAAGATTTCTACAACGATTTGCACGCTTTCCACCACGGGCAGTCAGGACCTGCCACGGGCATGATGCATGCCGTGAAGTTGCGTATGCCCGGCGCAAGCCTTAACGGCAAATATGAAATGCGCGGAAAGTCAGGCGCTCCCAACCACTACTTTTTGGGCAATGACAGGAACCGCTGGGCAAGGGATGTGCGCGGATGTCGTGGAGTGTCCTACAAAGAAGCTTACCCTGGCATTGACCTGCGCTATGAGCTCAATGAAGGACGCTTCAAATATGAATTTGTGGTACAGCCAGGCGCCGATCCAAGTGTCCTCGGGGTGGAAATAGAAGGAGCTCGAACGGTGCGCATTGTGAATGAAGAAATTGTGATTGAAACCTCTGTAGGCAGTTTCAAGGAATTGGCACCATTTGCCTTTCAGCGCGGTGAGGATGGAAAAATTCTCAAGGTGCCCTGCCACTATGTCTTGGAGGGCAACGTGGTGCGATACGATTTCCCGGAAGGGTACAATCCCGAATTGACTTTGGTAATTGATCCTGAACTCTCTTTTTCTACCTTGATCGGGGCAGTCAGCAGCAATTTTGGATTTACGGCCAGTTACGACGTGGAGGGCAATTTGTACTCCGGAGCAATTGTTTTCGGCCCGCAGTACCCTACCACGCCGGGAGGTTTTCAGGTGACTTTTGGCGGGGCCAATGTGGATATGGCCATTACGAAATTCAGCGCCGATGGCACCCAACTTTTGTACAGCACTTTTCTCGGAGGTTCTGACAATGAGGCGCCGCATTCTATTGTGGTATCGACCGATGGTGAGGCCTATATTTTCGGCACCACAGGCTCAGCCAATTTTCCCACCACTACCAATGCCTACCAACAAAACCACCTCGGCGGCTTGAATCTGCTCACAACGGTCGGTTTTCCGTTCGCTTTTGGCACGGATATGTTTGTAACAAAACTCAGCGCCGATGGCGGCACTTTGCTTGGAAGCACCCTCATAGGCGGGAGCAGCAACGATGGCTTATCGCAAAACACCCCTTTCAATTTCAACTATGGCGACCTTTTTCGCGGCGAGATAGTCATTGATGCAGAAGGCAATGCCTACGTGGCCTCCGTAACGCGCAGCGCTGACTTTCCCATTGTAGGGGGCTACAGCAATACCTTCAGCCCACCGCTGAGCGGGGTGGTATTCAAGTTGAGTTCTGACTTGAGCACCTTGATGTGGTCAACATTCACCGGGGGTGACAATGCCGAATCGGCTACCAGTGTGCAGCTTGCCCCTGACAATTCTGTGTATTTCAGTGGAGGAACACTGAGCAGCAACCTTGCCACGCCAGGGGCCTATCAGGCAGTGCCGCAGGGAGACAGCGATGGGTATGTGGGCCACATTTCGGCCGATGGATCTACCTTACTGCATTGCACCTACACGGGCACGAGCGATTTTGACCTCAATTATTTCGTCCAGCTGGATACAGAAGGCAATGTGTATGTGGTAGGCCAAACTTATGGCAACTACCCCGTAAGCCCGGGGATTTACAGCAATGCCAACAGTGGACAGTTCATTCACAAACTCAGCCCCGATTTGGGCACGAGCATATGGAGCACTGTGGTGGGCACCGGGCAAGGCAATGTCGATATTTCGCCTTCAGCATTTCTGGTAAGTGATTGTGGGCAAATTTATTTGGCGGGCTGGGGTGGTGTAATCAATGCGTCATCAGGAGGCACCACGGTGGGCTTGCCAATAACAGCCGATGCTTACCAAACAACGACGGATGGGAATGACTTCTATATCATGGTATTGGGAGCCGATGCCTCGGAACTCGTTTATGCCACATTTTTTGGGGGCAACCAGAGCCAGGAGCATGTGGATGGGGGCACAAGCCGTTTTGACAAAAATGGCACAGTGTACCAGGCGGTGTGCGCGGGTTGTGGTGGCAACAGCGATTTTCCCGCGCAGCCCGGTGTGTGGTCATCACAGAATCTGAGCACCAATTGCAACCTTGGCGTATTTAAGTTTAGCCTCAGCGCTGTAAAATCAGAAGCAGCCATAGAGGCTCCCGAAAACATTTGTACCGGAACGGAAATTAATTTTTTGAATCTCAGCGTTGATGCCAATGTATACCTCTGGGATTTTGGTGATGGTGCTACCAGCACAGCCACCAATCCCAGCCACAGCTATGGCGCTCCCGGCACCTATGAGGTGTGGCTGCGCGCCGAGAATGATGGAGGGTGCCTTTCTCCCGATTCTACTTTATTGCTTATCGAAGTATTGGAGCAGGCGGTAGTAAGCATTGCTGAGGTTCCAAATATTTGTCCCGGTGAAAGCGTAGAACTGCAAGCTTCGGGTGCCGATACTTATGCCTGGAGCCCTGCGGAATTTTTAAGCAATCCCACGGCTGCCAATCCTGTATTCAGTGGCCCGTCGAGTACCACCTTGAGCGTAACCGGTACAGGAGTTTGCGGCAGCTCTACTGCTTCAGTCGACGTGGTTGTGGGCAGTACGGCAATTGAAGTGAGTGATGCAGTGGCCATTTGCCCTGGTCAATCGGCTGTAATTTCGGCTACCGGGGCTGCTAGTTTCGTGTGGTCGCCTGAGGAAGGATTGAACAATCCCAATGTGGCCAACCCCAGCGCCAGTCCGGCCGCCACCACACTTTATACGGTTACTGCCCTTACGGGCGATGGATGTGATGCCGTGGCCTCAGTACTTGTCACTGTGCTGCCACCCCCACCCCAACTCGAAAGCGAGCCCGTATATGTGGTATGCAATGGAATTCCGGCGGAAATTTCTGTGAGCGGTGCCGAGAGCTACACATGGTCGCCTGAAGAAGGCTTGAGCAGCAGCGATGTGCCCAATCCATCCGCTTTGCCCTTGGCCACAACCACCTATACGGTAACGGGTACCAACCC
>DAIOTP010000033.1:0-27128 GCA_036751905.1 Cryomorphaceae bacterium | reverse complement strand
TTTGTGGAAATTTGGAATGCGCCCCCCGAAGATGATAGCCCGTAGGTTGAGTTGCTCGGCGAGGTCTTTTCTCGCGTCGTAGAGTCTTCTCCCCAGCCTCAGGCCGCGGTATTCCGGTTTGATAAATACATCAATGCCATAAAGCACGTCGCCGTTGGGAGAATGTGTATCAAAGGTGTAGCCACCTGTAATTTGTCTGTAGGTATGGTTGTTGCCGAATAGGTCGTACTTGACTGTAATGGAAAGTGCACAGCCCACAATTTCGCCGTCTATGAGTACAGCGAGTTGCCCATCGGGGAAAGTGCGCAACAATTTGTGGATATGCTCCTCCTGCCAATAGGAATTGGGCCAATTGGCATATGAAGCGATCATTGTTTCTTTTAATGCTTCATAATCATTTTCATTCAGGTGCCGCAACTCAACGGTACCTATTTCTTCAACTGCTGCCATATAATGATTTTAGTAATTAACAAAAAAGCCGGCATCGTGTGCGCGGCTTGGTGCAATCGACTGCGGATCATTTCCGCAATCGGTTTATTAGTTCAAGTAAGTTGCTGATCCAGCCAGCGTAAGTGGATATGCTGTCCAATGTGTCATGGTCTCTGTCTTTGCGCTGTTTGCTACTGCCAATCACATTGTAAACAAGTGAAAGCAAGTAACCTCCACTAAGCATGTGGTCTTTGGCAGCATTATAACTCAGCGAAAATTCATTGCGAATGATCTGTTTTCGCAGCTTTAGCTTCAGCATCTCATCCTCAAGCTGCCGCAAATCGCGAATGTGGGCGTACTTATGCTTCATCAAACATTTCTTCGAGGGTGTTGCGCAAAATAACAGGGGCCAGGAGTTTCTTGCGCAAAGCTATAAATGCAATTCCGAACAACGCATAGGTGATGCCCACAAGCAAATAAGCCAGTGCAGGATCCATGAATGTTTGCAAGTACATTCCTGCTGCCAGGCCAAAAAAGATCAATACAAGCACCACGCAGAGCAGCATCACAAATCCTGCAATCAATTTGGCCGACCATAAGGTGATGGCTTTCGCCATGCGCAGCTTGAAGTGATCGAGCTCTGCCTGTGAATAGAGGGAAGCGGCTTCCACCGCTTCCTCCATGTATCGTTTGCCCTCAGAAATCATTTCTTGGCTGAATTCGTCAGTTCTTCTGCCTTACTTTTTGCAGCTTCATAGGCCTCTTTTACCTTGGCTTCAATTTTTGATTCCAATTCGGAAATCTTATCTGCGGCTTCTTTGCGCAATTTGTGGCCGTGCTCACTGTTCAGATAAAGGCCTGCAGCCACGCCGGCTACCAAGCCTCCAAAGAAGGCCAAAAGTATTTTGCTCGCTCCGCTTGAATTGTCGTTGCTCATATCTATAGGGTTTAAAGATTTAACCTGATTGGTGATAACAAAGATAGCCAAAGGTGCTGACTCCTGCTGACAGTCCTTGCCAGGCAGTTTTGTTAGCGCCAATATCAGTTTTGTTAATTAATGGCCTTAAAGTACTCAAAATTCACCATCAGCAGCTTCTATTTTAGAAATATTTATGATTTCGACAGTAAATCCTGCAAATTAGTGATTGTGCCCTCTTCCTTCCGATTCCTCTCTTCCGTATGCAAGTCCCCTTGCCAGGTTGCCGCATACATAGCGTGCGCTGTCGCCTTTGGCTAGCAGCACACGGCCGTCATTTAAAATTTGATCAGCACTGAACGTCACTTTTTCCCAATGGTCGTGGTGCGCCTTTAGGCCAATCCATTCACCATTCTCATATTCAGCACTTCCAGGTGGAAGTGCATAAGCCGTGTGCGCAGCACCCATAACCCAAGCTTCCACGTACATGCCCACCATCATCCCCGGTATATCCTCAAGAGGGTGAACGTGCACATTGATGCTTCGGCTTTCACCATCAAGATGGTTTGAAACCAGAAATACCTCCCCGGGAAAGCGCTGTTGTTTATTTCCAATGCTGAATTTGACCTGCTGACCGGCATAAACCTGGCCAATCTGATCTTGATACAATTTGAGTTCTACGTGAAGGTGGTCGGAATCCACCAGGCTGTATATGGGTTCATTTGGTGCCATAAAGGAACCGAGGTGGGCATTGGCACTGGTTATGAATCCATCAACGGGTGCCCTCAAAACCACCTCTTCCTGTATGCCTTTGTCAAGAACTACCTTTGGATCGATTCCAGACAGTTTCAGCCTTGCTGCCAAACCCTCCAGGCCAGCCCGGGCACTGGCAGCATTGCCTATGGCTTCCTGCAAAAGGCGCTCGGAAGTACTGCTTTCTTCTTTGAGTGATTGTTGACGTTCAAGTGTGAGCTGCGTTTGTCGTTCTTGGGCCAAGGCCTTTAGATATTGTTCCTGCAATTCAATGTAAGCCAGGTGGGCCACTTTTGCCATCACGGCCCCCTTTTTCACATGAGCTCCCTCGTGGTAGTTCATGGCCGTGACTTGCCCTCCGTAGGGTAGGGAGAGGTCAAAGGTGCTTTGGGGTGGGGCATCGATGATTCCGCGCACCAGCAAGCTGTCGTAAATCGACGTTTCTGATGCGGTGCAAGAGCGCAATTGTAAGCGCTCGAACTGGCTCATGTCGAGCAGCAAGCCGTGCTCTTTGTCGGTATCGATATTTCCCTTTTCTGCTTCGCTGATTTGGTCATTGCTGCATGCACAAAGCAGCATGAGCATCGTTGTTAATGGTAGTATTCTGGTTTTCATGGGGCTTGATATCGGGTGAGGTGAATGCGCGCAAGGCCGTAGTCTTCGGCCAGTTGCAAGTACTCCATGTGGAGCTGCTGGGCGGTGCTTAGCGCTTGCTGTAACTGGTATATGGTGGTTTCGCCCACTTCGAAGGTACGGCTTGCTTTTTGGCGAAGTTGAGCGGCCTTTTCGGCAAATGTGGCGCCGCGCTCTTCGAACAGTTGCCTGTATTCCAGGCAGGCTTCCATGGCTTGGCGGCTCTCGGCGGCGAGGTTGAAGCGTGAGGCCTCAAGCTTGAGCTGCTCTCCTGCCAAAGCAATGGCAGCTTGATGCGAGCGCGATTTGTCAGGCCCATACCACAACGGAAAGGCCAATCCAAGGAAGTAGGCATCGCCTCCGGAAATATTCTCAAGCCGGGCCCTTTGGTATCCTGCTGAGAGGGATGGGAAAAACGCACTGCGTTGCATTTTGAGTTGGTACTGTCCTTCGTTGATGCGTTGCTCCTGCGCTTGGGTAAAGCGCTGCACATAAAGGCTGTCAGGAATCACTTGCATCAGCCCAAAGCTCAAGCCATCGGCTGGTCCTTGCCCCTCGAGGCTGAATTGGCAACGTTGCTCAAGGCCGAGTCGCGCTATCTGCTTGGCCACTTTTAAATTGCTCAATTCTCGCTGTACCCGCATGAGTTCCGCTTCAAAAAAGAGCTGCTCCGCCTCGGTAATTTCACCTACTTGCGCTTGTTGAGTAACCTGGCGCATAAGCTCTGCGAGCTGGGTATGGTAGGCCTCTGTGGCATTGAGGCGCTCCTGGGCCATCACCCAACGCAGGTAATCGGCTTTGAGATTCACCTCGAAATCTTTGCGGAATGCCGCCAGCTCTGCCTGCGCACTGGCGATGCGCGCCTCTTGCCTCCTGCTCCGGTTGATGTGCTCGGGAATACTGCCAAATTCTTGGCTGAAAAGCCACTGGTAATCCTGTGCTGATGGCACTTCGTTGAGCTGGCCATACCCGTAGTCCACACGGGTAGGAGGGAGAAGCCAATTTTCGCCTGTACGGGCTTTTTCCATGTCAAGGGCCATTTCGCGCAATGCGAGCTCCGGGTTGTTGGCAAAAGCCAGACGCTCTAAGTCTTCCCAGGCAATGGGAGCTTCCTGGGCTTGCAGTGGCGCCATATAGCTGCTTCCGCAAATGAGGGCCACAGCCGCAAGGGTGCGCATGGTTTTTTTGCCGAAAAGGCTACCGCCCCCCTCCAGCCACAGGTACATTTTGGGCAGGTACACCAGGGTAAGGAAGGTATCGACAAAGAGGCCGCCAATGACCACAGTAGCCAAAGGGCGCTGTACCTCAGCTCCCACATTGCTGGAGAGGGCCATGGGCAAGAAGCCCAAAACTGCGGTAAGCGCTGTGAGCAGCACGGGTCTGAAACGCTCAGCGGCAGCTTTTGAAACGGCATGCTGTAAGTCGAGTTCGGGTGCCTCACTGCGCACATGGTTGATGTGGCTGATGAGCACGATGCTGTTGAGCACACCCACCCCAAATAAGGCAATAAAGCCGATGCCCGCCGAAATGCTGAAGGGTATGCCGCGCGCGCTCAAGGCCCAAATCCCTCCTATGGTGGTAAATGGCACAGCGCTGAACACCAGCAGGGCATACCGCCATTTGCGGAAAGCGAAATACAAGAGCAATACAATGGTGCCCAACGATACCGGTACGGCAACCGACAGACGCTTTACGGCTTCCTGGTAATTCCGAAATTCGCCCTCATAGCGAATGCTGTAACCCGGGGGCAATGCAAGGTTTGCCTCAATGCTGTTGCGGATGTCGGCCACCACTTCAGTGAGGCTTCGCTGCCTTACGTTTACTCCGATTGAAATGCGGCGCTGTGCCCGCTCCCTGCTTACCATGGCCACTCCTTCGTGCCGCTCAATATGGGCTACAGCACTCAGCGGAATCATTTGTCCCTGTGGTGTGGGAATGAGAACCTGCCCCATACCCCCAAGGTTGCGCTGTCCCTCATCGAGCCGCATCACCATGTCGAAGCGGCGCTCATCTTCATAGACCGAGCCTGCGGGTACCCCGGCTGATACGCTTTGTACGATGAGGTTCACATCGTCCACACTCAGTCCGTATTGCGCAAGCTTATCACGTTGTGGCTTAATGACGTACTGCATAAGCCCTTCGGTGCGCTCAAGCTTCACATCATCGGCTCCTGGCACCTGCTCGATCAGTGCTTCGGCTTTGCGCCCCAGTTGGTAAAGGATGGCATTGTCAGGACCAAACACTTTCACGGCAATGTCGGCTTTGGAACCGGAAATAAGTTCATTGAAGCGCAGCTGAATGGGTTGGCTGAATTCTATTTCCAGCTCCGGATAGTCGTCAAGCGCTTCTTGCATCAGGGCCACAAGGTCGCTGCGGTTGTTGGCACTAGTCCATTCATCTTTGGGCTTGAGCAATATCATCACATCGGCATCTTCAATGGCCATGGGGTCGGTGGGGATTTCGGCGGTTCCTATTTTGGAAACCACGCCCTTCACTTCGGGAAATTTGTTCATCAGGGTGCGCTCCACTTCCGTAGTGGCTTTAACAACAGCTTCGAGGGAGCTGCCTGCGGGCAGTGCTACCTGCATGGCCAGATCGCCTTCTTCGAGTTCTGGCACAAATACTGCCCCCATATGGCCCATGCGCCACAGGGTAAGTGTGAAAGCCAGCAGCAGAATGGCCAACGTGAGTCTGCGCCTCGGAAGCTTGCGGTGCAGCCATTTGCGGTAAGCTTCACCCGATTGTAGCATCCAGCGTGCACCGATGCTGGGTTTTTTGCCCGGTTTTGGCTTGAGCCATGTGGCTGCTGCCGCGGGTACGTAGGTCATGGATAGAATGAGGGCGCCAGCCAAGGCGAATATCAATGTGAATGCCATGGGCCTAAACATTTTGCCCTCTATGCCGCCGAGGTAAAGCACAGGGACAAATACCACGAGGATGATGAGCACCCCAAAGGCTGCAGAGCTGTAGATTTGTACAGTACTTTTTTCGATGAGGCGGTGCATGCTTTGCTTGTCCAGCGCATTGCCTATTGATACGGCCGCAAAGGCATGGAGAATTCCTTCTACCACGATTACGGCCCCGTCGACTACGATGCCGAGGTCCACTGCGCCAAGGCTCATCAGGTTGGCCGATACGCCAAAGGCTTTCATGAGGATGAGTGCGAATAGCATAGACAGTGGAATAATCGAAGCCACAATGAGCCCTGCCCGATAATCGCCCAGAAAAAAGATGAGCACCAGCCCCACAACGAGTCCACCAATTGCGAGATTTTCGACGGCGGTACTGATGGTTTGACTCACCAAAATGCTCCGATCCAAATAGGGTACAATGCGAAGGCCAGGAGGCAGTGTGGACTGTATTTCGGCGATCCTTGCTTTTACGCGCTCTACGGTTGCTTTGGCGTTGGCGTCTTTGAGCAAGAGGGTGATGCCCCCCACGGCTTCACCTTGGCCATTGCGGGTCAAAGCACCATAGCGCAGGGCACTGCCATGCTGTACAGTGGCGAGGTGTGACACAAGCACAGGTGCTCCATTGAGCTCGGTCACGTTGATGTTGGCAATATCCGCGAGGCTACTTGCCATACCATCGGTGCGCAGGTAGATGGCCTTGTTGCCCTCCAGCATATACCCACCGCCCGTGTTTGCATTGTTGCGTAGCAAAGCGGCGGCTACCTCTTCGGCGCTGATACCAAGTGCGGCCATGCGCTCGGGTTTTAGGCTGACCTCATACTGCTTTACCTCGCCGCCAAAAGAGCTTATTTCGATGATGCCTTCAATGCCAGTGAGCTGCCGCTTGATAAGCCAGTCCTGAATACTGCGCAATTCGCGCAGGCTATATTGCCCGGCCAAAGCAGGTTCTACCTCAATGGTGTATTGATAAATTTCGCCGAGCCCGGTGGTAATGGGCATCATCTCGGGTTGACCAAATAAGGGGGGTATTTCCAGAGAGGCGATGGCAATCTGTTCAGCAACAAGCTGCCGCGCCTGTAAGGTTGGTACACTTTCGTGAAATACCACGGTGACCAAACTCATTCCGAACCGGCTGATGCTGCGCACCTCTTCCACTTTGGGCAGGTTGGCCACAGCGCGCTCAATGGGATAGGTGAGCAGGCGTTCTACATCTTCGGCACTTAGTCCTGAACTGCGGGTGATGATTTGTACTTGGTTGTTGGTGATATCTGGCACAGCATCTATTGGCAAATACAGCATGGCAATTATTCCGCCAATTGCGGTGAGGAGTGTTGCAGAAAGCACCAACAACCTATTCCTTACGGAAAAGTGAACGATGGATTTGAGCATGTGTGAAATTGATTTAAGCGATGAATACAGAGCCACTGCGCCCCGAACGAAATGTATGCTTAAATCAAAGGGGGTGCTCTGCTTTGTTGGTGATCAGGGATGTCTACACCAACAAGATCAATTGTAAGTCGAATGTGTAAGATGCTGACATACTCTCCAATTAAACAGGATTGTACCTGTAGCGTCGGGACAAAAGTTTGATCAAGGCTTTGGGTGTAGTGCTCGAGGTGCTCCTCGCCAAGGTCCACTTCGAAGAGGTGCTGAAGTAGATGCCACCATGAAACAGTGTCGTGCGTGCCGCATTCCTGCACATAATCCGGGGCTTTGTTGACGTGGTGTTCATGGGCACTTAAGGCATGGCCCAATGCCATCAACATGGCAATGCTCAACGCTATGTTGCGAATCATTTGCACAGGGCGAAGATAGTAAAATGGCGGGAGTTATTTGCGTGTTGGGCAAGGGATTCGGTGCGGCTGTTCATTAGCACCGCCCAACTCTGGTCTACGCTTTCTCAAACCGTGACTGATGTATATATTGCTCAAGGATCCGCGCACACTCAAAATCGGTGAGGGGCTTTATTACAAAATCCATTATTTCAGGCCTGAGGCTGCACTGGAGGAGATGGCTTACATCGGGCGAGGAAGTAAGCATCACAACAGAGTTTCGCCTTATACTGCCCAACCGGGTTTGCATCAGGTCTAGGAATTCCCATCCATCTATCCCGGGCATAATGATGTCGAGAAAAATGAGTTCCGGAAGTGATTCACCAGCTTTTTTGAGGTCGAGCAGTAGTTTTATTGCCTGTTCTGCATCAGAAGCAATACTTACTTTTTGAACCAACTTCGTGGAAATCAATGTGCGTTCATTGATTTCATTGGTCAGTGGATTGTCGTCAATCAACAGCACATGCTGTATGTGTCGGTATGTTTGGTAATGGGTTTTTGGTTGCTTGTCGATCATAATGTCCGTTTCATCGAGCGGGCTGCAAATATACAGACATGATCTATTTTTATGCCAAACAATTTATGGTTGGCAATAAAAAATTTTTATACACAGATTATCAATGAGTTATTTTATGGATTGAACTGAAAAATTGCGTAATCAGAGTATGGACTTAGGCCTGAAATTGGATTTGTACCCGTGGCACAGCGCACACGCCATTGATAAGACAGTGGATTTTTTGAGAGTTTTGATTTGGGCACAAACAAGGCGCTGGGTTGGGGCCCTGTTACTATTTCGCTAAGGGGATCACTGCCCCCTTCAGGACCACCACTTACTTCGCATCCTATGGCATTGGGCCAGGGCGTCCATTGCAACAGCACGCCATTGGAAAGTACAATAGAGATAGGACCAAAATCGAATGGAACTGGTTCTTGATCAATGTTCCAAGGGTCGGGGATAAGTGGGCCTCCCCATATGCGGTATGCCAAATACGCATTGTCAATGAAAGGATTGCGGTTGTTCTGATATTGCTGTGAAACGGCATTGCGTTGCAGTTCAATCTCTGATACAGGATCATCGGCATTCCATTGTAGCAGGATGCTCACCATATTGGGATCAAGGGATGTAACATTGCCAATAGTTGTCGCCGTGGGGAGGCATCGGGTTTGCGCTACCGATGATCCATTTCCATTGTAGCGCAGGTACATATACATGACCATGCGTGCCACATCGCCTTTCCATTCATCGCCGGGGTACCATCCACTGCCTGTGATACTGGCATTGCCGCTTCCAGCGATGAACTTCAGATTGCTGCGTAAGGTGTTGGTTTGCACATCACACGGCCGCAGATTGTGGATGTCGGTGCCAGGGCCGGGATTGTTTACAGTGAGCACTGGTACAGCCCTTGACCTGGGGAAAACATGTTCACGGTTCCACAAGGCTGGTCCATCGCCGTTTTGGAACTTTCCCCGTACCCTGTCGTTGGTTGGATCTTGATCGAGGCCAGCTTCCCATCCATAGATGAGTACCACTTGACCGGTATTGCTTGGATTTTCATCAGTAATGCGCAGCGCTTGCCACGTATCAAAGGAGCTTGAGGATGTGTATGGTATAAAGGTGCTGTTTTGCAATTTTGCCGAAAGGGCATTGCGCAAGGCAATTCCGGTAAGGCTGAGATCTACATCGTTGTAATAGGAGGGTACTTGCGCGCCAACGATGCCCAGTACGTTCGATAAAGCAACCACCATCCATAAGGCTGCTGTCCTGATTGGTTTCATGTGGCGAAAATACGGCCTTCCTTTTAGTACTTCAAGGAAGTGATAGAAAATATGGAAGGATAAAAAAAAGCCGCTTTGTAAGGCGGCTTTTTCGAACAAAGGTTTTTTAGTTATTTGATCACCATGCGCGTACCATACGTGTTGTCGCCTATTCGGATATCGATCAGATAGTATCCGGCATCAAGGGACCACCCATTTTGCTGAACAACTTCACCTGCGCTCATTGTGGTGACTTGATGATGTACCACACGTCCGCTGATGTCAAAAACACGCGTTACGGCGAGACCTGAAGCTGGTGCCACCATGTTGAAGTTTCCGTCATTCGGGTTGGGATACAGTTGAAGTGCACCACTGTTTGTCAAGTTGTTGGTGCTGCTGGGGCAAGCAATGCAGCTGTTAAAACACACCACATCAAGTGTGGTGTCGCTGTCTGGCATTTCAAAAAACCTGTTGAATCCCGATGCGCCATCGTCTATGCCACATGCCGCCGGTACAACTTCGGCTCCTCCGGTGCTTGCGCCATTGTAGTATTTCCATTCTACAAGAGTTCCTTCTTCAATTTCAGCAGTGAAAGTGAACAGCCCTGCACCATCGTTGGTCATGGCTACAGGATTGAAGTCATTGAAGTTGCCAGCGATGTATACGCCTTCAGGAGTTAGTACTATTTCGGATGCATCGAGAATAAATGTGAGCAGAAAAGGAACAACTGGGTCAGCACACGCTTCACAGGAGCTGTAGCATACTACATCAAGCGTTGCATCCGCTTCCGGCACGGTGTAAAAGCGGTCGTTGAACGGACCATCTGAACAGTCTCCTTCAGGGCTCTCAAATTCAGTTCCATTTCGGAACTTGTAAGTAACGGATGCACCTTGTACCAGATCCAGAGTGATGGTGTAAAGTCCGTTTCCTGCATTGTTCATGGCCTGCAGTTCGAAGTTATTGAAGCTTCCGGAGATATTTACACCTTCAGGAGCAATCGTTTCCAGACTCATGTCTACCTGAAAAGTGATTGCGCTCGTCGGTGCTTGTATATTGCATGGGTTACAGCTTCCATAACACACCGCGGGAAGTACTGTATTTTCAGCGGGCACCACCATGGTGCGGTTGGTAGTGCCGGGAGCACCGCAGGGTTGTCCGCCCATATTCTCATCGCCAAATTGCCATCCTGGACCTCTAACGAATTTATATTCCAGGGTAGAGCCGGGCTCCAAGGTTTCCGTCCAGCTCCATACGCCGTTGCCATCATTGGTCATTTGCCTTGCCGGTGGATCCCAGGTATTGGTAGGGAAGCTGCCTGCAATGTGCATACCAGCGGGGTCTATCGTGCCCACAAACTGCGACATGTCAACGCGGAAGGTGAGCTGAACCCCTTCCACAGCCATTTCATCGCTGCTCACAGTGATGTCATCAAGCCTGATTCGATCGCGCGCCCCTCCACCTTCTTGATAAAAGTACAGCCATCGCAACTGAACATTGGCTTGATCATTGAGCGCCTCAGGCAAGGCAATGTTTACAAAAGTTTCGGCAGGTGCCTGGCCGGTTGGGTTGCTCAAGTAAGTGGTACCTTCAATGTTGGTAAAATCGCCCGTGGTTCCAACACGGTATTGCAGTACAATACCGTTTTGACGGGTGTTGTCGGCAACCATATCTTCAACCGTATAAGTTACTGTCATATTTTCGCGACCAGTGGTATTCAAAGCAAGTGCCAGTGCACCAATGTTATTGCTCGATGAGTTGCGAAAAGAAATGCCCTCAGTACCCTCATTGCGGATATTTCCTTGCCATATAGGGATGCTTTGCCCTACAAGAGCCCTGTCTAGAATAGCGGGGTCAAAATAAAATAGGTCAGGTTCTATTTCGAACGACCAGCCTTGGGTATGCGCCGGGTATACCGTTGATTCCGGGTCTGTAAAGCCGGTAAATGTAAAGCTGCCCTCGCTCAGGTTGTAAGCGCCTGGATTGGTTTGGGCTGTGGCAACTGTCGACAGTCCAACAAAGACTGCTGATATCCATACGTAGAGTTTTTTCATGATAAGCGTTGATTGGTGAGTAAAGGTGTTGGGCTTACACTAAGCCGTATTCAAAAGTAAATATTGCCTTGAATTTTACAAGCTTTGGCACATAAAATTAATGAAGGTGGTTGGCGATCAAGTTATTTTACAACAATGACACATTCTACTGTACTAATAATAAGCTGTATAGATAAAATTTTTCGAAACAATTTGCGCTTCTTGTAACCTTGTGAACCAGGCTTCAGTATAAGGAGTGTAAGCATCTTATTTTTCATAGCATTGAATTGGTTCGAAGGAGCTCCGCGGTTGCGGGGCTTTTTTGTATCTGGAATTGCATGATTTTTCAAATTCATTTCTGTTGGGGCCTTGAGCGGGGAAAAGATTATCTTCGCGCCCTCTATGGGGCCCTTTACAAATAAGGTAGTGTGGATTACCGGAGCCAGCTCTGGAATAGGCCGTGAAATGGCCATTCAGCTCAGCCAACAGGGTGCAACGCTCGTACTATCGGCACGAAGGCGCTCCGCTTTGGAAGAGCTGCAGCAAGAGCTCCAATTTCCCGAAAAGGGAAAAACGAAAGAACTGAGTTTGATTGTACCGCTTGATTTGGAGTACCCTGATTCATTTGATGAGGCTGTAAAGAGCGTCATGGTACATTACGGTCGTGTAGATATGCTCATAAACAATGCAGGCATCAGCCAGCGCTCTTATGTGGTTGACACCAGCCTTGAGGTGGACCGCCGCATTATGGAAGTGAATTATTTCGGCACCATTGCCCTTTCAAAGGCCGTACTTCCGCACATGTTGGAGCAAGGGTATGGCCATTTTGTAGTTGTGACCAGCCTTGTCGGCAAATTTGGATTCGGTGTACGCTCGGCTTATGCGGCGAGCAAGCATGCCTTGCACGGATTTTTCGAATCGCTGCATATTGAGCTTTATCAAAAAGGGATCAGGGTTACCATGGTATGCCCGGGACCTGTGCAAACCCCGATATCACTCAATGCGCTGGATGGCAGTGGGAAAGCCGCTGGTGTGATGGATGAAATGCAGCTCAAAGGAATGCCTGTGAAGATGGCCGTAAGCCAAATACTTAAGGCTGTGCAAAACCGAGAGCTTGAAACCATCATCGGAAATTTTAAAGAAAAACTTGGCGTAAAGCTCAAGGCATGGTGGCCGGCCCAGTTTTTTAGAATGGCGCTCAAGCAAAATCCCAGGGGAGCAGTTAAATTGAAATAACATGAACGCTCACATTTGTGGCATACAGCAAGTAGGAATTGGCGTTTCAGATTTACCTGAAATGTGGAAATGGTACCGCGAGGTATTCAGCATGGACATCCGGATATTTGAGGATGCTGCCGAAGCGCCACTGATGACCCAGTACACCGGGGGTACGGTACACAAGCGCGTGGCAGCCCTCGCCATGAACATGCGCGGTGGCGGTGGATTCGAAATTTGGCAATACTCCAGCCGCACGCCCGTGGCGCCCAAATTTGCCTTGGGCTTAGACCACCTGGGTATGCTTGCAGTAAAAATGAAAACCCCCGATGCCAATGCCGCGCATCAGGCATTTGTTGCCAAAGGTGTGAAAGTGCTATCAGCACCCATGCCCAACGCTGCCGGAGCGCAGCATTTCTGGATTTGTGATCCCGCAGGCAATTGGTTCGATATTGTTGAGGCGACAGATTGGTTCAGACAAAATGAATCGCATACCGGTGGGGCCCTCGGAGCCGTAATTGGTGTGAGCGACATGGACAAAGCCAAAGCCTTCTACAAAGACATGCTCGGTTTTGATACAGTTTTAGCAGAAGCGGAAGGGGTCGTGGAGGACTTTCCCAACTTGCCCGGTCAAAAATCTATTTTCAAAAGAGCAATAATTACTCAATCACAGCAGGGTACAGGTCCCTTTACCCCCTTACTGGGCTTCAATGAGTTGGAACTCATTCAATGCATGGACGGCAACAGAGGTCATGCATTCGAAGGCCGCTACTGGGGCGACCTTGGTTTCATCCACCTCTGCTTCGATGTGCGCGGCATGGATGCGCTCAAAGACAGAGGCCAGCACTTAGGCCATTCTTTCACCGTTGATAGCGCCGATAGCTTCGACATGGGCAAGGCCGCAGGCCGCTTTGGCTATGTAGAAGATCCCGATGGCACCCTCATCGAGTTTGTGGAAACACACAAACTTCCGATCGTTGAGAAGTGGGGCTGGTTCATCGACCTGCGCAAGCGCAACCAGGAAAAATCGCTCCCTAAATGGCTTTTGAACTGCTTCCGCTTCAATAGGGTGAAAGACTGAGCTGTCTTTTGGCAGTATATTCGGATTTCTACGGCTTTTAAAGTGTAAATTCCTTCAGTCAATTGAAGCAATTAATATTAATTGATTTACTCTATTGCTTTATTTAATGTTAAATGCTTTATCTAATTGAAGCAATTAATAAATATTACTTTAGTCTTTTGAAGCATATTGCATAAATTTGCGTAAGCAAAGACCGTAAGCATGTTTGAAAGCACCATACCAAGGGCAGCCATGACTGAGTTCAGGCGAAAGCTGAAACCGGGCAAAGTATTGGTGCTCATGGGGCCGCGAAGGGTGGGTAAAACGGCCCTTATCCAAAGTTACTTGCATGAAGTGGAAGCAGGTGATGTGCTGCTGCTCAATGGTGAGGACCTGCAAACCCATCAAATCCTCGAAAACCGCAGCGTGCAGCACTACCGGCAGGTACTGGGCAAGCACCGCATATTCATCATTGACGAGGCGCAAAAGGTGCCTGACATTGGCTTGAAGCTCAAGCTTATGGTCGATCATTTTCCAGAGGTCAGTTTTCTTGCCACCGGCTCTTCCGTGTTCGACCTGAGTAACCAGCTCGGTGAGCCACTTGTGGGGCGTTCCAATACCTTGTGGTTGTTTCCGCTTGCGCAAATGGAATTTTCCGTAAAGGAGAACTACGTGCAAACCATATCTATGCGCGAGGAGCGTCTGCTGTACGGAGGCTACCCTGAGCTTACACATTACCCCGACCAGCGCGATAAGGAAGAGTACTTGAGGGAATTGATCAATGGTTACCTGCTCAAGGATATTCTCGAGTACGAGGGCGTGCAGAAGTCGGTCAAGATGCTCGATATCCTACGCTTACTTGCCTATCAGGTGGGCAGCGAAGTGAATATTGAGGAGCTTGCCAGAAGCGCTAAGGGCATTGCGCGAAATACAGCTGAGCGCTACCTCGACCTCCTCGAAAAGGTGTTTGTGATATACAAGGTACAGGGTTTTTGCCGCAACCTTCGCAAAGAGGTCACCAAAAATTCACGTTATTACTTCTGGGACAATGGAGTGCGTAACGCCTTGATTGGCAACTTCAGGCCCTTAAACCTGCGTGATGATGCGGGTGCCCTTTGGGAAAATTACCTGATGGCCGAGCGCATGAAGTGCCTCAACTACAGCCGCCGCTTTGCGAGCCGCTATTTTTGGCGTACCTATGACCAGCAGGAAATCGACCTTGTGGAGGAAGAGGCGGGTGCACTGCATGCCTTTGAATTCAAGTACCAGCCCGGCCGTAAAGTCAAGGCGCCCGGCGCCTGGAAGCGCGCGTATCCCGATGCGAGCTTTCAGGTAATCACCCCTGACAACTATCTGGAATTTATCATGCCCTGACGGGTTTTTGGTATCGGGTTTTTAGTAGTGGGTTGTGTCAGGTTAGGTCTTTTTGCGAGGTATGAGGCATGAAATATGAGTTAGACGGCATGAGGCCGCGGCATTGCAAAAAGCGACAAAAAAGCCAACTCACGAAACGTAGGTACAGTGCAGCGATTTTTCCACTTTTCACTTTTCGTTTTTCGTCGTGTCCGGGTAGGGCTCCGCAAGCAGCTCTTCGCCTTGCTTATTGCCTCTTGGTTTTTAGTTTTTAGTTCTTGGTATTGAGTCGTGTCCGGGTAGGGCTTCGCACGCAGCGTTTCGCCTAGCTTATTGCCTATTGCCTAGTGGTTTTTAGTTTTTAGTTCTTGGTATTGAGTCGTGTCCGGGTAGGGCTTCTCACGCAGCTTTTCGCATTGCTTATTGCCCGTTGCCCATTGCAAATCACCCCCGCTTCCACAACCACACCCCAATAAATCCCATCACCGCGGTTGCTGCTAAGCCAAACAGCAAGCCTTCAAAAGATTGTAAATCTATTGACTTTGGAAAAAGAATGGTGAAATAAGGCAAATACAACAAGGCACCCAAGCCACCAATCCATGTGTTTTTAAATTTTGCCCCTTTGGCAAGCACCAGGCTGTACATGGGTGCCACCACGAGAAATTCAGCGGCCACCACAGCGAGCATGGCAAATGAGGTAACCGCTGCCATCGTTGTAGGCCTAAGTCCATGGCCCGAAAAGCCCATAAAACCGGGAAAAATCACCCCGGCTACCACCGCAACCAAAAAACCGCTACCCAGCAAAAGACCCAGACGCTGGGCTTGTTGAGTAAACAGATAGCTGCCCCCAAATGCAGCGAAAATCCCTAAAACTACCATACTCAGACTTCCCAGTTTGCCCCAATCCCGGATACCGGGGGCGGCTGCTGCCCACGCATTGGCGCTGTTTTGCCCAGCCTGTATGGCGAAGCAAAAGAAGGCAAAACCTATCAGGGTTAAGGGCAGTATCCACTTCGAATACGAGCGATGGCTATGCGTTTTTTGTTCTGCTGCCAAGTGATTGTCTGGCTGTTTTAGAGGTAGCTTGCGTTCGTTGAACACCCTCGCCACGGCCAGTAGATACACATGTCCGGCCATCATCACAATGGCTGCCAGCATCACCCCCTGCTGCCAGTTGAGGCGCAAGGCGATAAACCCAATGAACAGCGATGCCAAAAACGCCCCGAGATTTACAAAACCGTTGTGGTAATACATGCCGGCAGTGAGGTAGGATTCGCGGCCCTGGTAGTAACCCCCCAACAAGGTATAAGTAGCAGGGCTATACACCGCCATGCCCAGCAGGCAGCTCAAGGCCGCGGCTGCCGTAGCTGCTGGATGGTCAAGCGCCAGCAGGAAGTAGCCTATTGCCAGCAAGGCCCCGCCCCATACCACTGCTTTGCGGCGGCTGTAGCCAAGGTCAATCAGGAGTCCACCAGGAACCTGCACAAAAGCCATGGCGGCGATAACCCAGTGGTAGTAACCATAAAAGGTGGCTGTATCGCCCTCACCGCGTTGGGTCATGCTGATCATGTACACAATGAGCCAATGCCGCATGCTGTAAAAAGCCAGGCGCTCGCAAAAGCGCGCAAGAGAAATATGGCGCAAGGCGTCAGGGTGGGGGCTCACACTCAGTGGCAGGGCAGCCGTGTCAATCACCTCATCACTGTCCTCAAATGAGGAGGCGCTCATAGCTCAGCTGCTTTTTCAGGATTTTTTTTCATCCATTCGGCTACCACTGGGCGGCGACCTATGGTGCGCGTAATGTAGTCTTTGCGCAGGTCGAAACCGCGGGCCGGGGAATATTCCCTGCCGTAAAAAATGATTTGCAAATGCAGGCGGTTCCAGAGCTCCTCAGGCCAGAGGCGCTTGGCGTCGGCTTCGGTTTTCTCTACATTTTTGCCAGTGCTCAGCGTCCAGCGGTACATCAGGCGGTGTATGTGCGTATCGACCGGAAAGGCCGGCACCCCGAAGGCCTGCGACATGACCACCGAGGCTGTTTTGTGGCCCACGCCCGGCAGCGATTCCAGGTAAGCCCAGTCAGCAGGCACCTCGCCCCCGTGGTCGTGGAGCAACATTTCCGAAAGGGTATGGATGGCTTTGCTCTTTTGAGGCGAGAGGCCGCATGGCCTGATGATCTCGCGGATTTCGTCCACGCTGAGCTGCGCCATGGCCCCGGGGTGGTCCGCTTTCGCAAACAGGTGGGGTGTCACGGTATTGACCCGCGCATCGGTGCATTGGGCCGAGAGCAGCACCGCCACGAGCAGGGTGTAAGGCGAGTAATGGTCGAGCGGAATGGGAATTTCGGGGTAGAGTTTTTCCAGCTCGAGGGCTACGTAGTCGGCTTTTTGTTGTCGGGTCATGGCTTCAATGTGGCTGAGCTGCGCGACTGCATGAGCAATGCACTGCGGGTGCGGCCGCCTTGTTTGAGGTGCACCACATGTGATTGGTCTTTATACAGCTCCATCAGCATGGTATTGCTAACAAGCACCTCCTTCAAAGGTTCCATCGCCGGCGATTCTAGGTATATCCACGTTACGTCGAGCTCCGTTTCTCTGCCCACCCAGTTGAGCTGCAAGGGTGTACCGTCTTTTGCCTTTACGGCAAATTTTGCAGCAGCGTAGGCCTGTATCCACCCATCATGCAGTACAGCATCCTCCTTGCGCTCCAGCGCCACCTTGTGGGCGCTTTGTCTGCTGTGGCCTTCGAGGGCCAGCTCAAGGTCGTCGGTGAAGAGCTTGAGGGTGATTTCGTAGCTGCGGCTTTCGGGGTTATAGACCATGTCGGTGAGGCCTACGTAGAATTCGTGGGGCGGGCACGTACCGCCGTAAAGGAGCGTACCCGGAAGAGCAAGGAATAGTCCCACGATGAGAACACTTCCGAATGGCCTGACATATTTCAGCATGGGTACAAAGTTGCAGCTTCTCGCGAAATTAGCCACAGATTCCAGCGTGCCCACGCAGATTTCAGCGTCTCGCCCGCGCAGATTCCAGCGTCTGGCTGGAATCATTTCCTTTGGCCTCCGGCCATTGACAATTAAAGTCGAAGGCATGAGCTTTTGAGCCAGAGGCTCCATGAAACCATTCCAGCGGGACGCTGGAATGAGCCTATGCAGATTCCAGCGTCTCGCTGGAATCCTTTCCAGCGTCTCGCTGGAATCACTTCCTTTGGCCTCTGGCCAGTGTACATATTAAGTTGGAGGCATGAAGTTTTGAGCCAGAGGCTCCATGAAGCCATTCCAGCGAGACGCTGGAATGGAAAAATCCGTGTTCCAGTACCAGTACCTTTACTCTCCACGCTCTACAAGCCCCTTGAGCCAATTCACCCCAGCTTCGTGATAAAATGATTGAAATAAGCCCCTGCATTGGCTGCGAATGCCCATTTTTGACAAAAATTCCGATTGGACACCTTTACCACCTACTTTGAACTGGGCTTGCGCCACATCGCTGATTTCGATGCCTATGACCACATGCTCTTCCTGTTGGCACTGGTGTGCGTGTACCAGTTCATTGATGGCATCAAAATTCTGATTTTGGTCACCGCCTTCACCCTCGGCCATAGCCTTACCCTCTTCCTCGCCACCACCGGGCTGGTTACGGTACATGAGGAATGGATCGAGTTTTTGATTCCGCTAACCATACTCATCACTTCTATAGGCAACATTGCGCGGGGCAGGCAGGGGAGGCAGAGCAGTATGTTTTGGCCCTACATGCTGGCGGCGTTTTTTGGATTGATCCACGGCATGGGCTTTAGCAATTACCTCCGCATGCTGCTCAGCGAGCAAGGAGAGCTTTTTGTACCCCTTTTGGCTTTCAATATCGGCATTGAGGTGGGGCAGGTAGCCATCGTCATTGGCATTCTTGTGCTTTACGAAGCGGCCTTCAGGCTATTGCGCTTCAAGCACCGCGATTGGATTTTGGTGATCTCCGGGGCCACGGCGGGTATTGCGCTGGTGTTGATGAAGGAGGCGGTGTTTTGGTAGAGCTTGAGGCTCCATTTGATTTCGGGTGCGGGCACTCCTCACTCCAGCACTCCAAAAATCCAAAGCGGCAGGTTGCGCTCTAAGGGCATGTTTCGGTGGGTTTGATTGCTAATCAACTGTTTTTTTCAAAATCAAGTCGTCCAAATTGCACAATATAATGTGCAATTTTGAGAAAAACTGTACATCAGGATGTGCAATTTGGGCGCTCACCCATGTCACGCTGAGGGCGTGACGTGGCTTGTTTTCGCCTCTGCCCGTGCCAGCGTCTCGCTGGCATGGCTTATTTTCGCCTCTGGCGATTTTCTTTAAAGTTGACTCTCCATACTCTGGCGTTTTTTCTTCGTAGCCCCATGTTCGGTTCCCTGAACCCCGACTGCGTACATTTGCCAAAAAAACATCCTCCCCATGCTCCTCCATTCCAAGCCCAACAGCCAATTGCAATCCTTCATTTATCCATTGTTTCGCATCAGCATGGGCGCTTTTATGCTCACCCACGGTTATCCCAAGCTCATGAAATTGCTCGATGGGGGCAACATCAACTTCGCCGATCCCTTTGGCATTGGCGCTGTTCCGTCGTTGGTGTTGGCTGTTTTTGCGGAAGTGCTCTGCGCAGCCCTGCTCACGCTGGGCCTCTTCACGCGGCTGGCGGTGGTGCCCCTCATTGTTACCATGGCCGTGGCGGCATTTATCCAGCACGGCGATGATCCTTTCGGCAAAAAGGAGCTCGCCCTCATGTACCTTGTGGCCTATGCCCTCATTTTTGCTATGGGCAGCGGGGGCTTTTCGGTGGATAGGTTGCGGGGTAAGGGATGAGTTGAACAAATCTCCCCTTCTCCGCCTTTTGGATTTTTACCCGAACTTTGCCCCATGACGATACGCACCCTTGCCGCGCTTGCCGGACTGCTCGCTGTAGCCCATTTTGCGGAAGCACAAGAACCGAATAAATTCGCACAGCTGGGCACCGAACTGCCCACGCCCAATGTATACCGCACAGCATCAGGCGCTCCCGGGCCCCAGTACTGGCAGCAACGCGCCGATTATAAAATGGACATCCGCCTCGATGAGGACCTCCACCAAATACACGGTGATCAAACGGTGACCTACTTCAACAACTCGCCCGATGTGCTCACTTACATCTGGGTGCAACTCGACCAAAACATGCGCGCCAAGGACAGCGACAGCCATAAGATACGCCAGAACTCGCTCAGTGAGCAAATGAGCACCCGTGATTACCGCAGTCTTACGCCTTGGTTTGACGGGGGTTTCAAGCTCGAAGAAGTGACCGACACCCGCGGCAATGCCCTGCCTTACACGGTCAACAAAACTATGATGCGCATTGACCTGCCCCAGCCCCTTGTGCCCAACAGTGCCGTGAGCTTCCGCATCAAGTGGAATTACCTCATCAACGACCGTGCGCTCATAGGCGGCCGCTCTGGCTATGAATGGTTTGCCGATGAAGGAAATGCCCTCTACACCATCGCGCAGTTTTACCCCCGCATGGCAGTGTACAGCGATGACATGGGTTGGAACCACAAGCAGTTTCTGGGGGCAGGGGAGTTCAGCCTGCCTTTCGGAAATTATGACGTAAAGCTCACCGTACCTGCCGACCACATGGTGGCCGCCACCGGCGAGCTGCAAAACGCCCGCGAGGTGCTCAACGCCAGGGAACGCGAGCGCTTTGAGCAGGCACGCACCGCCCAAAAGCCCATAGAAATACGCAACGAAGCCGAAGCCCGCGAAATAGAAAAGGGCAGGGCCAGCGGTACCAAAACCTGGCACTTCAAGGCCGAGAATGTGCGTGACTTTGGCTGGGCCAGCTCCCGCAAATTCATCTGGGATGCCATGGGCGTACCCACCGGCAAGCGCACCGTGATGGCTATGAGCTATTACCCCAAAGAGGCCAACCCCTTGTGGGGCACCTACAGCACCCAAGCGGTGGCCCACACCCTCCGCATCTATGGAAAATACACGTTCGAGTATCCATACCCGGTGGCCATTTCAGTGAATGCAGCCAACATAGGCATGGAGTACCCCATGATATGCTTCAACTATGGCCGTACCGAAGCCGATGGCACCTACTCCGAGCGCATGAAATATGGGGTGATCTCGGTAATTATTCACGAAGTGGGGCACAACTTCTTCCCCATGATTGTGAACAGCGACGAGCGCAACTGGACCTGGATGGACGAGGGGCTCAACACCTTCCTGCAATACCTTGCGGAGCAGGAGTGGGAGCGGGGCTACCCCAGCCGCCGCGGTGAGCCCCGCGACATTGTGGACTACATGAAAGGCGACCGGGCCAACATATCGCCCATCATGACCCAGAGCGAGTCAGTGCACCAGCTCGGCCCCAACGCCTATGGCAAGCCCGCCACGGCCCTCAACATACTGCGCGAAACGGTGATGGGCCGCGAGCTCTTCGACTTTGCCTTCAAAACTTACGCTCAGCGCTGGATGTTCAAGCACCCCACCCCCGCCGACTTTTTCCGCACCATGGAAGACGCCTCGGCCGTGGACCTGGACTGGTTTTGGCGGGGTTGGTTCTACAGCACCGATGTGGTGGACCTCTCCATTGATGGCGTGAAGTGGATGCAGGCGGGTGAGTTCATCGCCGCCCCCGGCTGGCGCAGCTCAGCAGCTCCACGGCCCGATGCGCCGAGCATATCCGACATCCGCAACCAACAGGACATTCCTGTCACGGTGGTGGAGCGTGATACCAGCCTTATGGATTTCCACACCCGCCGCCGCGCCGGCCTGCGCGAAGCCGAGCGGCAGGCAGCCCAGGCCACACCTGAAGTACAAGCGCCCCCCAGCCCGGATGATCTTGAGGACTGGGAGCGTGAAGCCCTCCATGACACCAGGCACTTCTATGAAGTCACTTTTAGCAACAAAGGCGGCTTGCCCATGCCCATCATCCTGCAAATGAAGTTTGAGGACGGCACGGACTCCGTGGCCACCATCCCCGCCGAGATATGGCGCAAGGGCGACGCTTCCGTAAAACAGGTGTTCGTGACCGACAAGCCCGTGCAGGAAATGGTCCTCGACCCCTACCTTCAAACCGCCGATGTGGACCTGAGCAATAACCACTGGCCTGCCGGCAAATCAGCCCCCTCGCGCTTCAGCCTCTACAAGCAAGGACAAAGGCCCAGCCCCCCGAATGAGATGCAAAGGGCCGGGCAGGGGGAGCGAAGGGAGTGAACACGAGCCACCAAGGTTTTACAAGGCTTCTGAAGCGGCTTTGTCATGATATCCAAGTGGTTTTAATTATCCTGCATTGCATCCGTTTATCGGAAATGCGTATATTTGATTATGCCTGAATTATCTCGATTTTTTGGCATAGTGATACGCATGTTTGCTGAATTTCAGTCAAAGCACAACAGGCCGCATTTCCATGCGTATTTTCAAGCCGAAAATATTTCGGTCAGTATTGATGAAACAATCGAGGTTGTAGCAGGGATTTTTCCAAAAAAGCAGGAACGCCTTGTACTGGCATGGGCGGAACTCCATCAACAGGAATTACGCGATAATTGGCTACTTTTACAAAACGGAGAGCGTACATTCTCCATTGAACCATTGAGGTGACATGAACTACACCGATATCAAAATTAAAGCTGTAAAAGTCAATAAGCCCTATGTGCTGGAGCTCACATTTAATGATGGAAGCAGCAAATTAGTTGATTTGGAAGCAGTACTTTACGGTGCCATATTTGGGCCACTACAAAATCAGGAGCTTTTCGCACAGGTGCGCTTAAACCCGGAAATCGAAACCATCGAATGGCCTAACGGCGCTGATTTTCATCCTGAAACGCTCTATCGATGGGAGGAGTACAAGGATGAATTGGCCTCCCTTGCAGCCAAATGGAATCGCGCCAAAAAAGCCGGGTAGTTCAGCAAGCTTGCCGGGCGCCCCCTACCTCCAAACCGCCGATGTGGACCTGAGCAACAACCACTGGCCCTCAGGTCAGGCCGCCCCCTCCCGCTTCAGCTTGTACAAGCAGTCCGAGCGCCGCAGCCCCCGAATGAGATGCAAAGGGCGAGGGAAGGGCAGTGATGGTGGGAGGTGGATGGGCAACAGATCCGCACAACATTTTGCACCAATAAAAAAACGAAGTGCCTACTTGCGGCGCTTCGTTTTTTTAACTCCAGGTATGCAATGCGGCACTACCTCGCCACCACCAGTTTTTGCGTAAGCACTTCTCCTGCACACTCCGCCCTTACAATGTACACGCCTGGCGCGAGGCGGCTGATGTCCATTTGGTACAAGTGTTGCCCGCCGGGCGTGGCCTGCATCACCGGCCGGCTGGCTGTGTCATAGATGCTGAGGCGGTCTATGCCTGCGCCCTGGGTTTGGATGGTGAGCTCGGAGCGGGCGGGGTTGGGGAAGAGGATTAATTCCGCAGTCTTCAACCGTTCCAAAGGTATATCCAATACAGGCTCGATGGTTGCCAGAGGTGCACTCATCATTTGCACGGGCACAAAATTTTGAGCGTTGTAGGAGGAGGATGCGCAGAAGGAGCTTAGCTGAGTTTGTGTGGCTGGGGTAGAAGGAGCCATCCCATATGCTTGCTTATTGATTCTCAAATTCAAGTTTTGTGATAGTTGAGCCCCTGGCTGCATGTGAATTTGCTCAAAGGCTTCTATGCGCACCAAAGGGCCGTTGGAGGGGGGTATAACAATGGCACCGGCGACAGGAACATCAATAATTACGCTCTCTGCTGCTACAATAATTTGAAAATCCTGCGTAATATGCGTCACTTCCGGAGAGGTACCTGTGATGATATTCGACTCAATGGTCAATTCACCTGGATACATCTTAACAAAAGAAGCCTCTTGTTGAGGACTGATGTAATTGCCTTGCACATCAAAGAGGTCAATGCCTGTTGGTTCATCAAAGAGTAGATAGGTAAAAACCTGGGTGGTGTTTATTTCCTCCTCGGTGAAGCTCAATTGATCGAAGTACATGTCGGCCATTACCTTCATTTCCACTTTCGTGATTTTTAAAGGAAGTTCATGTGAATTAATGGCGGGAATCGAAGCATTAAAGCTGTAGTTATCTCCGCAGAGGGGAGTAAACTCATGAAAACGCTCCCGGTAATAGATCGTTGTTTTCAATTGGCTGCCAAAAAGCAGGTTGGCAGCATCCTGCGAGTCATACCAACCAGAGTTGAGCTGAACACGCCTCCTGGCACCCTTTGTTGTTGGAGCAGTATTGCGCGAAATGTCATGCATGATCCAAAGGTTCGTTGCTTCATCTTCCTCAATGATGAGCGAATCAATGCGCTGTATATTGACGGGCAAACTTGGGTTGAACAAGTTGTCACTTGTTTCTAAGGTAATGGCGTAACTCACAAATACCTTCGTTTTCTCAGAATTGAAATCCAAGGCGGCATTGAGTGCATATTGCAAGGGTTCTTTGAGTTTTATAAATAATTGTTGTTCAACCGATTGTGACTTCCATACAATGGAGTCGAGGGTGTACCCGGTTACGTTTACAAAACATACACCATTCGGGTTAATATTCGAACTCAATGTGCTAACAATGTTGTGAATGGTTTCAGTTACGGGAGCGGACTTTCTCAGAAATTGATTTTGAGGGGTTTTTAAAGTAGCATAGAGCCCTAGCACTTCATTGTATGCTCGATAGTTGTGGGGTGTAAAGTCCAATCCTGAATAGTTGCTCCCAGGGGTCCAAAAGCCATTTAAAGGTGATGAATTGGTTGTGGTAATTCCACCTGAAAACCGCATTTCTGAGAAACTGGCCACGGGCCTGGAAGGTCGCACAGGCTGTACATTTTCTCCAAATACTTGGTTGCTTAAGAAATTATATGCCCCTCCCATCAACGCTTTACTGCCTGACTTCACTAACTTTTCCACATTGGATGAATCTACTCCCAGGTTTAAATTCTTTTTAACCATCCACTCAGCGATTTGACCGCCCGGGACAAGGTTCACGCCTGCACCTACAATGGTGCTCTGCAGGTCACCAAGCACGTCACGAAACCAGCCCGAGCGCCCAAATTGACGGTTCTCCATTTGTTCATTATAGATTCTGAGGCTTTCCCTGTAATCTTCTACCAAGCCATCGAGGCTCTTCCTCATAATATATCCATTGGGATCTTGAGATACAATGCTGGAAGCAGTCAGGAAGTCCTGGTTATAAATCACATTGCCATTTGCATCCACAAGGTTTTCTTCAAGGGTTATCATACGCCCATATAGTGAAATATCAGATTCTTCAACTGCATTAAATTCAAAATTGAGTTGGCTCTGTGAGTAGCAAGTGCAGGGATCATAGCCTACCTGAAAATCATAAACATACCATACTCTGTGATTGAATGAGGTACCAGCGTTGAATCCTGTGGCATTGACACCTCTCTGCCCGCGGAATGCAGTCGGTTGATCCAATGGGGTGTCATAGTTACCGAGGTGACGGAGCAGGCCAGTATACTTTTCTGGAGGTTCAGCAGCCACATTGCCAGTATTCATTGTCAAATCTACAGCTAAGCTCTGTACTGTCCCAAAAGGAGTTATCAAACCAGCAAAAAGCCGAATCAAGCCTGTATACCTGTTGTAATAAATCATATACGGAATTCGACTATCGTATACAGCTGCTGGCGAAGAAATGGGAGAATTTGCAGGAGCAATATGAAGTGGATGTCCGTTGGGATAATATCCAATCCCTAGATAGAGCAATTCCCATCCATCCTCCCAGTGGAAGTCTCTGTTCTGAAACGGAACAGCTTGAGAGAGATGAGATGTACCCGGCACCCCTCCGGGTGTAAATGGACTCAGCATTTGAAACTGGGCCGGGGAGGTAAAATCAGGTATTGACCATCCAGCACTCGGATTCAAGAAAATATCAGAAAAAGAAAATCCGTTGTTTAATCCAAAATCAAAGTTGTTTAACCAGAGATTGTTGGAAGAAGGATAACTCGGATCCTGATTGGCCGGGTTCAGAGGGTGCGTACTTACACCATTTAGACATACCTGGCTGCGCAGTGGACTTGTCATCACGAAAATGACAGCCAAAATAGCAATTTTGGGAAGGAAGTTTTGAGTTTTCATGAGGTTAAAGTTTTCGACCATTGAATAAATAGGCATCTCCGCCAAGCGTATACTCCACCTCGATTAAGCCACTCTCTACATCAAGTACAGCGGTGCCCTCCGGTTTATCAATTGCGCCATAAGATTTGAAACTACTCATGCTGTTCACTGTACCATCACCGTTCAATTTAATGGTGTCTCCGTTCATATTTCCATTTACCAGAAAGTACCCTTGAAAATTAGACGGGTTACAAGGCAAAATTTGCTGGGGAGAGGGAGATAGGGCAAACTCAATCTCCGTTGAGTCATTGGGTTGGCTATTGAAGACCCCGCGAAATCTGCCTAATATGGCCATTTCGCATGATGTAATTTTTATAAATGACCTGATGAACTGTGCAGTACCCTCATCCAAAGGAAAACAAAGCGTATCAGGCGCTCGATTAACAATCAATGAATTGGGATAGGTTCCATTGGGCAAGCTGCCGAGTGTAGTTGTAATCTCCGGCCCTCCCACAATAGTGTCGATGCCCAATATCCACGTATAAATGGCCCCTTCTTGAGGTAATGCGCTAAATTTCAATGTGCCTCCTGTGACAACATCGTCTGTGATGAAGACGGATGCATTAGGTCCTATTGGGCCGAGCGCTTGGGCAATGGTGAAATAGGCAGTGGTTTCAACTTTATCATGACAAGGGTCATAATTCGGGCATTCCGGGTTAGTAGGGTCGCAGCAGGGTGCGTCGTCATCATTGCGGCACCCTGCCAGCACCGCACCTGCCAGCAGTGCCAGCAGGAAATATTTTTGTAAAGCTTTCATAGACGAGGTGATTTTGAGGATTTCAGTTTAGTTAATCTAAGCAGGTTATAGTCTTTGGCCGCAGGATTGCAAATCCACAGTTCCAAAAGGAGCAAACAGACCTGCAAAAACCCTTACGATTCCCCGATAGCGGTTGTAGTACAAGGGACACGGGTCACTGGGATTTGCGAGCACGATGCTGTTGTCAAATTCCCAATAGGTACAAAGGTCAATTCCAATGGTTTTAAAATCGGCTCCGGCTATCGCACCCCAGTCGAAAGTATTGAGAAAAGGATTATTAGTGAAGGATTGACTTGGATTGGATGGATTCACCAGGTTGTTCAGCAGAAAAGGATCAATTGGGGCATTGGGGTCGGTGCTT
>DAIOTP010000032.1:0-27497 GCA_036751905.1 Cryomorphaceae bacterium | reverse complement strand
AGCTCAACAACTACGTGATGGAGCAGGAAATGGCCAACTTCGACCAGGAGATCGTTACCCTTGTGCGGCGCTTTGCCATGATGCGCAATCAGTTGCGTATAGCGCGCAAATCAGATGAAGTGGCCGACGAGCGCTACAAGGTGGCCCAAAACCGCTACCTCACCGGGAAGGTCGATATCACCAACCTCAACATTGCCCTTTCGGAAAAAGACGAAGCCAAGCGCAGCTACATCCGCGCCTTGCGCGACTTTTGGGTGGCCTACTTCGACCTGCGGCGGCTTACGCTGTATGACTTTGTAGAGGGGAAGTTGCTGTATGTGGTGGAGGAGGATTGAGTCAATAGAGCATCCCCACCATCCACAGCGGAAGCTTGTTGCCAAAGCCTATCTCGATCTCATCCACGGCGAGGTAGGCATGATCGACCCCTTTGATTTGAGCCGAACTCAGGAGAGGGGTAAATCAAGATGGTGCCACTCGCTTGAGACCATAAGAAATCTTTATAACTTTGTGTAAGCTTCAATTGACTGCCTGTACATGGATTACACGAATTACATAAAAATCAATCCGAACAAACGTTTTGGCAAGCCCTGTGTCAGGGACACGCGAATTACGGTGTATGATGTGCTCGGCTGGTTGGCCGCTGGTATGACCATAGAGGAAATCGTTGCCGACTTTCCGGAATTGACAAAAGAGGATATACTTGCCTGTCTTGCTTTCGCGGCAGATAGAGAACAAAATTTCCTGAGGGCTTCGTGAAATTGCTTCTTGATCAAAATCTATCTTTCAGGCTGGCAAAAAAACTACGCCCGAGCTTTGAACATTGTGTACACGTTTCCGACGTAGCTCTTCACGATAGTGAAGATCAGGATATTTTCAACTTTGCCAAAAAGGAGGGTTATACAATCGTAACTTTCGATGCTGATTTCTACGAGCTCGGAATCCTTAAGGGCAACAGACCAAAAGTTGTTTGGCTGAGAGGTTCCAACCAACATTCAGACGCAATTCTAAAGGCGTTGACAAGCTATAAAACAAGGATTGAGCAATTCATCATGGCTGCAGATCAAGACTCCAAAGCTTGTTTGGAAGTGTGGATTTGATTTAAAGAATGACTATACACATACAAAGATCTTGACCGCTTGAGCACATGCGTCACTTGCACCTGGTACAGCCTGGCCAACACCTCCTCTGTCCTCACAACTCAGCAATAGGGTGTGTCCATTCACAAATAGTGTAATATCACTTTTCGGATATCAATCCATCAATACAGCATCCCCAACATCCACAGCGGAAGCTTGTGGCCAAAGCCTATCTCGATCTCATTGACGGCGAGGTAGGCATGATCGACCCTTTTGATTTGAACCGAACTTTTGCCTCCAATGTCAAAAGTATATTTTCCATCCACCAGAAAGTCGACTTAGACGCTGAACTCCACGGTGTGGCCGGCATTTTTCAATTGGTTGAGCAAAAGTTTCCCGCAGGGTGCCAATTTCTGCCTTGCTGCATAAGGCAATGCTCAAGTAGGTATTTTCGAAGGGTATTCTGTCGGGCTTTCGTACGTTTTGAGATCAAAACGAATCGAGCCAAAAAGTGTTTTAGGATCAAAACAAAATGTCCTTCTTACCTTCGCCATATGACCCACCACCTCCTCATCACCGGCAGCAGCCGTGGCATTGGCCGCGGTTTGGTCGATCATTTCCTGAAAAAGAAGCACTGCCACTTGCACGGCATTTCACGTAGCCCAGCCGATTTTGCGCATGAGCGCTATACCCACCACGCCTTCGACCTGTCGGAGCTCAATGCGCTGAAGGAAGAAGCCGTCTCCCTGCTCCCGAAAATATCCGATGGCGACGCCGTCACGCTGGTGAACAATGCCGGCCTGCTCGGCGATATCGGGCATCTTGGAAGTATTAAGGCCCAAACGTTTAGGGAGGTGATGGATGTGAACGTGACAGCTTTGGCCATGCTGATGAACGCCTTTATCGGCAAATACGCACGACATAATGGCCGCAAAGTAATTCTCAACATCAGTTCCGGTGCGGGCAAAAGTCCAGTGGATGGCTGGGCGGCTTACTGCGCCTCCAAGGCCGCCGCCGACATGCTCAGCGAAGTAGCCGCAAGGGAGTGCGCCTTGGACAAGAATGGCATCCGAATTTTTGCGGTGGCGCCCGGCGTGGTGGATACGGAGATGCAAACCCAAATCCGCTCGGCCGATGCTTCCGGTTTCAGCAACCTACAGCGCTTCCTCGACCTCAAAAACGAGGGCCAGTTGAGCAGTGCAGAAGATGTGGCCGAAAAGTTGGCCAAGGTAATTGAGAGAGCAGATGATTTGGATGCGGTGCTTTTGGATGTACGCGCATTAAATGATAATTTTTAATGAAAAATTCCCGGTAAAAACGGCATGTATGGTTCTAGGTTAGTCATTGCGCTTCATAATGAACCACTTGTCGAATTGCATTGATATTTGGGATTATGCGCTTGCGGTTTTTTGAATTGGGAAGTTTCGAATTGACGGCGTTTTGGCCTAAACCTCTCACATGTAAGCCTATGCAAGGATGTACTGTGTAGCATATGAAGTTTTTGTTATTTTTATAGGCATATTGTATTTAACAAAGTTTAAACTTATCTTTGTCTGCTTTTTGGATGGGCTAACCGAAGGTTTCTATCTGCTAAGCGATGTTGAAAAGCAAGAAACACCTTTAATTCAAAAAAAATGATGCAAAATCTACGACCATTCTACGCAAAAGCCTTTGCTTTGGCTCTTGTCATGGGTTCAGTTCAAGTCATGGCCCAGCCTGCAGACCATTCCCATGCTGGAGAACCGATTCAGCGCACCAATGCAATGGGAGAACTTGTCGATGCCGGCAGACTTTTTCTCGATGATATTTTCTTGAATACAGAAATCGCTAACGTGACATTGCGCTACGCGCCTGATACCACCATCCACAACTCAAATGGCAATCTTTCGACCGTGGAAAGGGCCATGGATTTGTACTATCCCGATCCTTCCATACTTATGTACAAGGATGGTGTTGAAATCACAAAGCTGCCCATGATTGTTTTTATGCACGCGGGCCAGGGAAACAGGCTCACAGCAAAATCCAATGCCTTGGAGCTTACACGGCTGGGCTACATTACCCTCGTGCCATCATACAGACTGGACAAGGTGGCATCAGCCATATGTAAAGGCGTTGACAAAGGCCTCTACATGGCCGTGCAGGATGCCCGGGCAGTGATAAGGAAGATTTCTAAACTGCATGATGTAGGACTGGAGTCTTCACCTGAAGAAATTTTAGCGACCTACGGTGAAGATATTCTTGCTGAAACCCAATCTGTGCTCGAATCACGCCTCGATGGCCATTCCATATTCTTTCTCGGCTTTAGTGGCGGAGGATTGACCATATCCAACATTGTATTGTCACCTGAGCAGGAGCATTGGCCCTCATATCTCATTGATACGGAGCCTTTCATTGTCACCGCCGAAGGTCAAAGCTTCAACTTGTCACAGAACGGCTTATTGGATGCAGTAGGAATGCCCTTCACAGCCGATTACCCTTTTCCTCAAGATCGCATACGGGGTGGAATAACCAGAGCCACAGTGTATCAGCGCTTGTATGAGCGGGATTTCAATACGATTCAAAACAAAGTTCCACTCTGCTTATTTCACAACACATGTGACCGCTTGGTGCCATGGAATTTTTTCAGGGTTGATGATGATACAGAAGCCTGTATCCAAGGCGTTACAATGCCTGATGGCACAGTATTGGGCCCTGATACGGTGTATGGCTCTTTTCCCATAGCAAATTACATGGCAGCCAACAACGTCTATGCTGAGCTACACACCATCTGTGGAGGAGGGCACAATTCAAACAACTGTATCAATGACCTTCTTGTGGCAAATTACCACCCCTTTCTTCATAAAATATTGAAGAACACACCTACTGAGAACTATTTGAAAGAGAAGGTATACCGTTTTCATCCAGACAATTACAGCAATCAATGCTGTTCGATAGGGGATTATTACCAATACATTGAACAATGCTCATGCAACGAGGACAATGGCTATGAGGTGTTCGACATCGATTACATATCAGAACCATCTTGCCTTTTGAGCCCAGAATGTGAGATTGATGATTATTGCTCTCTGCCAAATCCACTCTCGGTGTACGACGAGGAGAATTTTAAGGGCAGTGTGCGGTTGTTGTTTGACGAGAAGGGTTTATATATCGAAGCCATTGCTTCAAGAGCAGGTGAACAAGAGATTCGCTTTGTCGACGTACTTGGCCGAATTTTGTTTTCGGAGCGGGTGATGCTTACGCAGAATGAGCAAAGGATCTATGTACCCAGGTCGCTCCCTAACGATGAATTGATTATAGGAATGGTAGGGGATGTAGGCACAGTAAAATTTACCTTGCACGGCAAATAATTGAGAATGTCATTGTTCCCTTCTGATCAGGAGGGGATCCTCTGACTCAATCCTCCAATGACACGTAATCTTAGGGGTTCTGGCATGACATAGCCAGATCCCCTAAATTTTTAAAACTGGTTTACAAAGGCGCCATTTTACTTGCACTGCGTGTCCAATCCACTACTTACATTACTTTTGCGCCCATGATTGCAAAAGACGAGCTCCTCAAGAAGATTGTAGGCCATGCCAAAGAGTATGGTTTTGTATTCCCATCGAGTGAAATATACGATGGGCTTAGTGCCACCTATGACTATGGTCCCTACGGCGCTGAGCTGAAAAATAATCTTAAGGCCTATTGGTGGGAGGCTATGGTCAGAATGCACGAAAATATCGTGGGCCTCGACGCTGCCATATTTATGCATCCTACCACCTGGAAAGCTTCAGGCCACGTCGATGCCTTCAACGATCCACTCATCGACAACAAGGACAGCAAGCGCCGTTACCGTGCCGATGTGCTCATTGAAGAGCACCAGGAGAAGTACCGCATCAAAATTCTGAAAGATGTGGAGAAAGGCCGGAACCGCTTTGGCGACAGCTTCGACGAAGCACAGTTTCTCGCCACCAACCCCAATGTGCTGCGCAATCAGGAGAAAATCGACGAAATATCAGCCCGCTACAAGGCAGCCATGGATGCCAGCGACCTGGCCGCGGTGAAAGCCCTCATCGACGACCTCGGCATCGCAGATCCTGAAACGGGCTCCAAAAACTGGACGGAGGTACGCCAGTTCAACCTCATGTTCAAAACTGAACTGGGTTCCGTGGCTGGCGATGCGAGCACCATTTACCTCCGCCCCGAAACGGCGCAGGGCATTTTCGTGAATTTTCTCAACGTGCAGAAAAGCGCCCGCATGAAGCTGCCATTCGGCATCGCCCAGATCGGAAAGGCTTTTCGCAATGAGATCATCGCGCGACAGTTCATTTTCCGAATGCGGGAATTCGAGCAAATGGAAATGCAGTACTTCGTGAAGCCCGGCACGGAACTCGACTGGTACCAGCAATGGAAAGAAACCCGCATCAAGTGGCACAAAGCCCTGGGCCTCGGTGCCGAAAACTACCGCTTCCACGACCACGTGAAGCTGGCCCACTACGCCAATGCCGCCTGCGATATTGAATTCAATTTCCCCATGGGCTTCAAAGAGCTGGAAGGCATCCACTCCCGCACCGACTTCGACCTGGGCAGCCATGAAAAGTACAGTGGTAAAAAGCTCCAGTACTTCGACCCCGAAGAGGGCAAGAGCTACGTGCCCTACGTGGTGGAAACTTCCATAGGTCTCGACCGCCTCTTCCTCGCTGTGCTCAGCGCCGCCTATGAAGAAGAGCAGCTCGAAGATGGCAGCGAACGCACCGTACTGCACATACCACCAGCCCTTTCACCCATCAAGGCAGCAATACTGCCCCTGATCAAAAAAGATGGCCTCCCTGAGCTGGCCCGCGAAATCATGGACCGCCTCAAGTTCGACTTCCTCTGCCAGTACGATGAAAAAGACAGCATCGGCAAGCGCTACCGCAGGCAGGATGCCATCGGTACGCCATTTTGCATCACCGTGGACCACGACAGCCTCCAGGACCGCAGCGTTACCATCCGCGAGCGCGACAGCATGACCCAGGAGCGCGTATCCATCGATGCGCTCGAAGGTATCATTGCCAGCAAGGTGAGCATGAAGAAGTTGCTCTTGGCTTAATCATACAAAGGTCAGTTCAAGCCAGCCGCCTGGCGGCTCTTTTGATCCCTGCAATGGCCTTGGCCATATCAGCATCATTGATGTCGAGGTGGGTTACCATGCGCAAGCGGTTTTTGCCGAAAGGCACTGCCAGTACCCCTTCCTCTTTGAGGGCGGCTACCCATGCAGCATCACCCTGCCGTTCTTCCACGTCGAAAATCACGATGTTGGTTTCGGGAAGGATGAGGTGCACAACGCCTGGAAGTGCGGCGATTTCGTTAGCGAGAAGTGCTGCCCGCCGATGGTCTTCACTGAGCCTGTCGATGTGGTGCTCCAGTGCATATATGCCTGCCGCTGCCAGAAATCCGGCCTGTCGCATACCTCCGCCCATCACTTTGCGCACCCTTCGGGCTTCCTTGATAAAATCGCGGTTGCCAAGGAGCAAGCTCCCCACCGGGGTGCCCAGGCCTTTGCTGAGGCAAATGGACACGGAGTGAAAAAGCTTGCCATAGGCTTCCATGTCATGTCCCTCGTGCACAATGGCATTGAATATCCTTGCCCCATCCAGGTGAAAGGCGAGCCCACGGGCGTCACAGCATTTGCGCAAAGCCTGCAAGCCTTCGAATGTATAGCATGCGCCGCCACCACGGTTGCTTGTATCTTCCGCCACCACGAGGGAGGTGCGTGCCAGCCAATCTTTTTGTTCGAGGATAAGTGCTTCTACTTCATGGGGCTGCATTGTAGCCTGATTGTTGTGCACCAGCCTTGTAGATGCAAGGGCATTGCGGGCTATGCCGCCACCTTCGTAGTTGTACACGTGGCTGCTGGCATGGCATATCACCTCATCGCCGGGGCGGGTGTGCACCTGTATGGCAATTTGGTTGGTCATGGTGCCGGAGGGGCAAAAGAGGCCTGCTTCATGGCCAAACATTTCAGCGGCCATGGCTTGCAGGCGGTTTACACTGGGGTCTTCGCCAAATACGTCGTCGCCTACTTCGGCGGCCATCATGGACCGCAGCATGGGCGCAGTGGGTCGTGTCACCGTATCACTTCTCAAGTCAATGTATTCCATGTTAATCACTAATTTTTCTGACCACCATAAGTCCATCTCTGATGGGGAAAAGCACATGTGCTGCGCGCGGGTCCTTGTGCACGAAGGTGTTGAAAAGCGCCAATGCTGCAGTTTCAGGATCTTTTTCAATTTCCTGGGTATCCACTACCTTACCGCTCCATAATACATTGTCGGCAATGAGGTAGGCGCCAACAGGCATTTTTGGCCAAATGGCGTCATAGTAAGCCAGATAATTCGTTTTGTCGGCATCGACAAATACAAGGTCGAAGGGCCCATTGAGGGTTTTTAGCACCTCGAGAGCATGGCCGCTGTGAAAGTGTATGCGGCCTTCATTTCCCGAAAGGGCGATGTACCTGCGTACCATGGGCTCGAGCTCTTCATTGATATCGATGGTATCGAGGCTTCCGCCTTCCTGCATGCCTTCAGCGAGGCATATGGCGGCATAGCCTGTGTAGGTGCCTATTTCGAGGATGCGCGCAGGCTTGATCATGTGGCTAAGCATGCTAAGTACCCGGCCTTGTAAGTGGCCGCTGAGCATGCGGGGCTGCAGTACTTTGAGGTGGGTTTCGCGTCGGAGGTCATGGAGTACATCGCCTTCAAGCGCAGTATGTGCGTGTACGTAGCCATCAATGGCAGGGTCGAGAAATTCCAAAATGCAATTTTACCGCGAAGGTAGCCAAGCCAAGGCATATGAACAGCAAAAGCCAGCAAACGCTTAGGGGCTTACTGCAATCAGCTTTCCCATTTGTTCCCAATAATCCGGGAAACTTTTGCTCACCACACCGGGATCGAGGATGCTGAGGCGCCCTAACTTTAGCACAAGCGGCGCAAAGGCCATGGCCATGCGGTGGTCATGGTAGGTGGCGATGGCAGGGGGTTCTACATGTTCCGAAAGGGGGTAGGCACTTGCGTCAAATGCGCGGAGTGAAAGGGTGTCGGCAGTGGAGGAAGTTTGGGTTCCACATTTGCTGAGCTCAGTAGCGAGTGCTGCAATGCGGTCGGTTTCCTTCACGCGGAGGGTTTTGAGGCCAATGAGCTGCAAGGGGCATTGTAAGCCAGCAGAGGTCACTGCCACGGTTTGGGCCAGGTCGGGACAGTTCAGGAAATCGATGGAGGCAGGGGCCTTGGTATAGCCTTTTTCGGCTTTTATCCATGCACCACTTTCAGTGTGTTGCGTTTGCACGCCAAAGGCTTCGTACAGCTTGGCTACAAATGCATCGCCTTGAAGGCTGTGTGCTTGTAATCCGTTGAGGTGCAATTTCAACCCTGGCATGAGCGCCGCTGCACTATAGAAGTAGGAAGCCGCACTCCAATCGGGCTCCACCTTGATGCGACAAGCGCGGTAGGTCCCTTCGGCAATCCTGATGGTTTGGTCATCAAAATGGATATGGGCACCCGCTTCCGTCATCAGCGCAGCGGTCATTTCCAGATAGGGACGCGATACCATGTCACCTTTTAATTCAAGGGTAAGCCCGCCTTTGAGATAGGGACCGATGAGCATCAGGGCTGTAATGAATTGGCTGCTGAGGCCGGCGTCAAGCTTCAGGCTTCCTCCTTCAAGGGCTTTGCCCTCCACTTTGAGAGGCGCAAATCCCTCTTTTTCAGCGTAAGTGATCAACGCACCGAGTTGCCGCAAGGCGTCGACCAAGGGGGCAATAGGGCGTTCACTCAAGCGCTGCGAACCGCGGAGCACACGGGTGCCGGGACTTACGCAGGCCCATGCGAGACCAAAACGCAGCGCGGTGCCGGCATGGCCGAGCCATAGCGCTCCATCGGTACTTTGCAAAGCGGCGCCAAGCAGTTGGGTGTCATCGGCTGTGCTGTGGTTGAGGCCCTGTACTTTACCACCGCTCAGGGCTTCCATCACCAAAATGCGGTTGCTGATACTTTTTGACGCGGGCAAGGCAATGTCCACTTCCCCAGGCAGTTCTTTTTTACAATGAAGCAGCAGCCCTTTCATGGTACCCAGCGCTGATAGTAATTGAGGCTTTCTATGACCTGGTCGGCGCTTACTTCCTGGTCTATCACTGCATCGCCAATACCGTTGAGCAGAGTGAGCATAAAGCGGCCATTGCGGTTTTTCTTATCGTGGCGCATCAACTCAATGATGCGGTGGTACTGCATGGGATCAAGTGCTATCCTTGGATAAAGCCCCATGATGAGGCTGCTTACTTCGCTGAGTTCATTTGCCGAAAGCAGTCCGCGCTTGTGCGAAATAAAAGCTTCACATACCATGCCCAAAGCAATGGCTTCTCCATGCAGCAGGCTCTTCATATCGCCTTCAAAGCTCAGACTTTCTACGGCATGGCCCACACTGTGCCCGAAATTCAGCACCTTTCGCCTTCCATTTTCAAAAGGGTCACTGCTCACAATTTCGGCCTTGATGCCAATGCTGCGCAATATGGCGTCATCCAGGCTTTCGAGTGCAAAAAAGCTCACCTCCTTGAGTTCATTCCAATATCCCGGGGAGTAGATGAGGGCATGCTTGAGCATTTCTGCAAATCCGCTGAGAAGTTCAGCCCGGGGTAGGGTAGTGAGGAACGAAGGATCGACGTATACGCCTTCGGGATTGTTGAAAAGGCCTACCTGATTTTTTACCAGTCCATGATCAATGCCCACCTTGCCTCCCACCGAGGCATCAACCTGGGCCAATAGGCTTGTGGGGATGTTAAAAAAGCGAATGCCACGTTTGTACGTACCTGCTACAAATCCCCCAAGATCGCTCACCACCCCGCCTCCCAGGTTGATGAGCACACTGCCGCGGTCAGCGCCGAGCTCTCCCAGTACAGTCCATATCTGGCTGCATATCTCCACCGATTTGCTTTCCTCGCCGGGGTTTATTTCTATAAGTTCAGCATCACGCACCTGCTCCACTTTTCCAGAGAGAACCGGAAAGCAGTGCTGCATGGTGTTTTCGTCGCACAAAATGAATAATTTTGCTTCGGCAAATGCTCCACCTGCTAAAATTTCGGCCAGTTCCGCTAAGCCGTGCCTGCCCACAGTAATGTGGTGGCCATCGGTTTTGATGTGATGAAGGTCGAATCGCGTCATGGGTTGCTAAAGGGCCGCTAAGATAGAAGGGATTTTTAGAAAACAGTCCATGCAAAGCACCACCACAGAACCTGCGAAATCAGTGATCAGTACATCCAGGATATCATTTGACAATACAGAAATTGCGTTTCAAAGCAAAAGCAACCGGGATCTGCGCCGCGCATATTACCTGTTCCGCATCATTGGCCATAAGCGCATTAGCCTTTTCGGCAAATATGCAACCCAAATAGCCATGGCCTTGCGTCTGCCGATCAAAGCGGCTGTGAAGGCCACCATTTTTAAGCAATTCGTAGGCGGTGAAACGATCGCAGAATGTGCACAAGCCACAAAAGTTTTGGACAATTACAACATCGGTACCATCCTCGACTACAGTGTGGAAGGTAAGGAGAGTGAAGCCGATTTTGACGCCACTACCGAAGAAATTCTCGAGACCATCCGCACCGCTGACGGCAACCCGCACATCCCATTTTGTGTATTTAAAACCACAGGGCTTACGCCGAATAAATTGCTTGAGCGCATCAGCAGTGGAGCACAGCTGAGCCCCGATGAGGAAGCTGCTTATCAACGCCTGCACAACCGTGTGGAGCGCATTTGCCGAAAGGCGCACGAAGCCGGTACCCCCGTGTTCATTGACGCAGAGGAGAGTTGGCTGCAACCGGCCATTGATGCCCTTGCCAGAGAGATGATGCTGCGCTACAACAAAGAGAAAGCCATCGTTTACAACACCCTGCAAATGTACCGCCACGACCGCCTGGCTTACCTCAAGGAAGCCCTTCAACGTGCCCATTCTCAAGGCTTTTTCTACGGTGTGAAGCTGGTGAGGGGTGCCTACATGGAGAAGGAGCGAGCCCGCGCTTTAGAACGCGGATATCCCACACCCATTCAGCCCAACAAGGCAGCAACCGACCAGGATTACAACGCCGCGCTCGTATATTGCCTCGACAACCTTGACAGGGTGGCCTTTTGCTCCGGGACGCACAATGAAGAGAGCAGCCTCTTGTTGACTGAAGAAATGATCAAGCGCAATATAGCGCCCGGCGACCGCCGAGTGTACGCCGCCCAACTTTTTGGCATGAGCGATCACATAAGCTTCAACCTCAGCGCAGGCGGCTACAATGTGGCCAAGTATGTACCCTATGGGCCGGTGCACGAAGTAATGCCCTACCTCATTCGGCGTGCCGAAGAAAATACGAGCGTGGCAGGCCAAACGGGCCGCGAACTGGGCTTGCTCATGCGCGAGATAAAACGCAGAAAGGCTGCCAAATCCTAATGGACCTGAACCTTTCGCGCGGTCTCGAGCCCTGACTCGGTGTAAACACGCAAAATGTACATCCCCTTTGCCAATTGGCCCACCGGAATGCGCGTACCCTTTACGATATTTTCCGATCGCCATACCGCTGTCCCGGTAAGGTCAATGAGGCTTAGGGACTGCAAGGGCAGGGGACTTTCCACATGCAGCAGGTCGACCGCTGGATTAGGATAGACCTGAAGTCCGGGCACATCTTTTTGGGTGGTATTGAGCGATGATAAATTTACTTGTACCGGGCCACAATAGAAGTTGCCTCCACAAGGTCCGTTGATGGTGAGACATACCGTTTTTGTTCCACCGCTGGTAAATGTGTGTACAGGATTTTGCTGTTGGCTGTAGCCTCCATCACCAAAATTCCAGATGTAGGTCATGCCTTCCCCCCCTGGAATGCTAAAGTGTACACTGCCGCCGATATTTTGGTATGAAAATACAGCTGTAGGCACCACGCAATACTCGATAAATAAGGTGTAAAAAGCCCCCCTGCGGCTGCCGCCATCACTTTTGCGTGGAGCGCCTGCTATTAGGTCCATGGTGCCATCGCCATTGAGGTCGCCTATGGCGGCAATGCGGGTGCCGAAGCGGTCGTCGCCGGCAAGACCGCTGAAGTGGAAGTTTCCATTGAGCAGGCTTATGCGCACATGGCGCTTCATGGTGCCGTCTTCGCGCAGAAAGATGATCCAAATAGCACCGGAGTCAATCAATCCGTCATCAGTGAATGGGGCTGAAACGGCAATGTCTGTATTGCCATCCTGGTCCAGGTCACCCAATGATACAATGCTGGTCCCAAAACCGTTGTTAGGGTTGAGCAAACCTGTAAAGCCTCCGGCTGCCCGAGATAGTTTTACCACTTGGTCAATTTCGCCTTCTGCGTTGAGGTAAAGCTGGTACACCGCGCCAAAATTTTGGCCGCCGTCATCGTCGCCGGGAGCGCCACATACGATGTCATCGATGCCATCACCATTTAAGTCGGCGATGTAAATGCCCGTTCCGAAGCGGTCGTCGGCATCGAGGTGGGCGCTGAGGAGGGGGTGGTTATGGCCGAAGATGTGCTGGAGCTCAAATTGACCTTCATTGGAAATTGTGAATTCAACGATGCTGCCTGTGCCGCTTTGCAAGCCTGCATAGTAGCGGTTGTTTTTAAAGAAGAGGTGATCACCCCAGCGGTCGCCCGGCAATTGGAGCTCCGAAGGAAGGCTCAAGGTATCGGCAGTGTAGCCTTCGGGTTTGCTCATAAGCAGCACAAGGGCACCGCTCTCACCGAAGCCCGGCGCTCCAACGAGATAGTCGTCATGTCCGTCGCCGTTGAGGTCGCCTGGCTGCACAGATGATGCGCCAAATTCGGCTGTCGATGCATCTTCAAAGAGGGCGTAATCGCTCGCTTTGATGAGGGCTTGGCTGCCTACGCTCCCGTCGGCAGCGAGCCCAATGAGGTGTATCTCTCCATTTCCCGCAAAGGGAGCTCCCGATATAACTTCGGTGCTTGAAGCTGCTGATACATAGCCAAACTGCCCTTGATGGGGCAGCTGGCCTTCAAAATTTCCAGATGTTTGGGAGATTTTCACGAAGTCGAGCACGGAACCGGTTTGTCCGATCAATGCTGTGACCAAAAAGATGCCCCCGAGGCTGAGTAGAACGTGTTTCATCACTTGCAGGTTTTAAAGCGCGTTCAAGGGGGTCTTGATGGCTCATTTACGCAAGTAGTACAGCAGAGGTTGCAGCGTAATCAATCATTGTGATAGGGTTCACCCCGCAGTATGCTGAATGCGCGGTAAAGCTGTTCTAACATAAAGAGCCGTACCATTTCGTGATTGAACGTCATGGCTGAGAGGGATATACGCTTTGGAACTGCGGCATAAACCTGCCCGCTGAAACCAAAGGCGCCTCCCACAATGAGTACGATGCGCTGCGGCCCTGAGGCCATCCATTTTTCAAGCCTTTCGGCAAATAGACGGCTGCCCATCAGGTCACCATTTTCATCGAGCAGTATGGCCAAATCACCGCTTTGTAAACGGCTCAAAATGGCTTCTCCTTCCGCTTTTTTGCGGGGCTCAGCAGGAAGTTTTTTCCATGTTTTTTTCTCCTCAATGGCTTCCACTTCGCAATTGGTATAATGCTTGAGGCGGGTGAGGTATATTTTCATGCCCTCCTGTACGTATGCCGCTTTGGTGGATCCTATGCATAGAATGGTTATTTTCACACTGTGAAGTTAAGTAAACAGGGTGAAGTAGGTAGTATGGCTTGATTTTTGCTCACTAGGAAGTTTCTAATCTCAAAAAAGTAATGCTCCGATTTATACTTTTCGCTTCACTGATTGTCAGCAATTTATGCTTGTTGGGCCAAAAGACCAACAGCGATCAAATTGCTGATGCTATCCGCAAAGGCAATGCGCGTGCCCTTGCTGGGCATTTTGCACATTCAGTCGATTTGACCATTGCCGGTGTGGAAGAAGTGTACAGCAAGGAGCAAGCAGAAGTTATACTCTCTAAATTCTTTGCGGATAACCCTCCAAAAAGCTTTCAGATCAGACATGAAGGGCGCTCCAAAATGGACGATCACTTTTTTATAGCCGACATGGTCTGCGAGAAGAAGTCGTATCGGGTCACGTACTTCCTGAAGATGGAAGAAAACGCATTTCATGTCAAACAGCTGCGTTTTGAATTAGAATGAGCGTTTATTGGGTAAAACTTTTTCCGGTAATGCGTTCAAATATACGCAATTGGGCAGCAATGAATATCTTTCGGTCGAACTTTTGGCGCCCCTTCACCGCTTCTATTGCAAGTTGAGCCAGCAGTTCTTTATCGTTCTGCAATTGTTGCATGGCTGCTACGAGGGCCTTGTGGTTGTTTCTTTCAAGTACCAACCCGTTCTTATGGTGTGTCACCACCTCACGACATCCTCTGCTATCGACAGTAATGACCGGTACCCCCATGGAAAGTGACTCCATAAGGTTAACAGGTAACCCTTCACGTTCAGAGGGAAAAACGTTGAGGTGTGAGATGGCAAGGTAGTCCTCCACATTTTCGCGCCAGCCTACTTTGATGATGGAAGGATCACTGGCCATGCTTTTTTCGAGTTTCGACTCCAGGCTTGTAGGATGGATGCGGTCCTTTTCACCAACAAGGAGCAGCTTCGACCTGGGATGTGTTTTTTTCACTTCGGCAAATGCGGAAACCACTTTGTCGTATCCCTTAAAATGGGTTTGTCGACCAATGAAAATGTATACAAAGTCGATCGCATTGATTCCTAATTCTTTGCGGAGGGCATCCTTTTGTTCCGACGTGTTTCTGTCGGGATGAAACCGTTCGAGGTCACAGCCCATGCCAAATGATTCCAAAACCATAACTTTTGATTTTGGGGCATTGCGCTGTAAATAGTGTTTATCATCGTTGGTGAGGACATAAATCTCATCGGTACGTTCGGCACTCCATTTTTCAGCCTGTGCGATCAGCCTGCGGCGCCATCCGTTGATCAGTGGCGAACCAAGGCCGTGTATTGTCCCCGTGGTAGGAGGCCAGTTGTCTTGTTTTGCCAGCATCGATGTGAAAAGTGCTGCCGAGAAGTGCACATTGATGATGTCAGGATCAATTACTGAAACGAGTTTACGCAGTTGTTTTGCTGCTGCAAAATGCCTTACCGGATTGAGCGCCCTCGGAAAGTCAATGTCATGGATTGTGCAGTGCACCTCCCTTCTGTAGGCTGATATGCGGGCAATGTGCTTGCGCGAGGTGGCGAGGTGTACCTGATGTCCTTTGTCATTCAATACCTCCACAAGATCCTCCAAAAAGGTAAAGTAGTTTGTGATTGAAGGAATAATGAACAATAGCTTCATGCTGGGGATAGCCGGTAACGATGCGAGAATCTTCTACGAAGCAAAGATAGCAGCTTAGTGCGGAGAGCGGCTTTAAAATTGCAACACGGTTAAGTAAACTTTTATTCAGCGCTCTAGCTGAAGCCACAAAAGCCGAGTGAAATCTATTTGAGCTTGATGATATCTCCTGATTTGAGCTCATAATCAGCTGCGAAGCCCGATCTTTTGAGCAGCTTATTTTGTTTTACTCCATATTTCTGTGATATGTCCTGGAGGCGTTCATCATCCTGCACAATGTGGCGCTCGTTCTGGGATGATTTGTTGCGTTTGGGTTGCAAATACACCCTTGCGCCTTTGGGTAGGGCCTCATTTTTTTCAAAATCGTTGTATTTGCGAATTTGCCAGGGGCCCATATTCAGCTTTCGCGCTATGCTCTCAGGTGTTTCAGCTTCTTCTGTTAGGATGTACTTTATGTTGTTGTCGCTTACTTTGATATTGCTGCTCTTGCCAATAGCGATTACAATGTCTTCATCCTTGGAGTTGCTCGTGCGGGAGGCAGCTTGGTTTCCTTTTTTGTTTCTTGGCATGTTGCCCATGGCTTGGGCATCATATACGGTCAGATTATTCTCTTCGATGATGCGGATAAGGAGCTCCGGATACTTGGGATTGGTGGCATAGCCGGCCTGCTTAAGGCCTTTTGCCCAAGCCTGATAGTCCATGATGTCCAATTCGAATAAAAAGGTGTATCGCGGCCGCTTCAGGAATACGCTGTGGTCATGAAAGCTTTCACGCGCGCTGTTGTATTTGCGGAAGCATTCGTTGCGTGCATCATCGTCATGGTACACCTTTTTGCCTTGCCAGTCATGGCATTTGATCCCGAAATGGTTGTTGGCTTCCCGCGCCAATCGGCTGTTGCCATCACCACTCTCAAGAATTCCCTGCGCAAGCGTGATGCTCGCAGGTATGCGGTGGGTACGCATTTGCTCAATCGCAACTTCTTTCCATTGTTCAATGTATGCTGCTCGGGTGGTACGCCCTTTGGGGTCATTGGCGCACAGCGGATGCGTTAAAAGCAAGCTCAGCCCGAAAGCAAAAAGGGTTCTTAACATGTTTTCAACACCATTTTGGGGTCTGTGAATTGACAAATTTTCCAAAGTTAATGCGGCTTTCAGCTGGTCTGCGCATTGAAAACGCAGGGTTATTGACAAAAGTCTGTGAATTGAACAATTCATCAAAAAATTGACTTGTCAAGCCGCTCTTCTATACCCGCAATTCCTTGTAGCCCGCCACTGTGTATAAGCACCCAGCGTTCATCAACAAATGGGGTCGAACCCAGTGCCATTTGTTCCATGGCGTAAGCACACTTGGCTGTATACACCGGGTCGAGCTTTATGCCGGTATCTTGGTGAAAGCGGCGCATATAGTCCAGTAAGGTACTGTTGACCCTGGCGTAACCTCCGAAGTGAAATTGATCGAGGATATGCACATAGGCTCCCATATCCTGCTCCGTTTCGGCATCGCCCAGCAATTCATGAAGCCGCTTACACACCTGCTCTTTCAGAAAAGCACCTCCCTTAAGTGCTGATACGCCGTAGAGTTGAGCTCCCCAAGTATTGGCCAGGCAAAGGCCGCTCAAGGTAGTAGCCGTACCACAGGCCACAAAGATGCGGTGTGGAGCGAATTCCTTCAGTTCCTTCATAATGTCCATGCATCCGAGTACGCCCAAAATATTGGCGCCACCCTCAGGTATAAAGTAGAATTTTCCGAAAAGGGATTTAAGCGCTTCGACAAATTCCCAGGAAGAAGCGTTGCGGTACGACCCACGGCTGATGCGGTGCATGTGCATGCCATGAGCAGCAGCTTCTTTGAGCGTGGCATTGTGAAGATCGGCGTCTTCGCCCCGAATCACTCCGATGCTTTTCAATCCGAACAACTCACAGGTGGCGGCCGTAGCGAGTATATGGTTGCTGTAAGCACCACCAAGTGTCAGTACGGTATCATGGCCTTGATCCATGGCTTTCGCAATATTGTGTTGCAGCTTGCGCCATTTGTTGCCCGACACAAGCGGATGGATCAAATCATCGCGCTTGATGCGCAGCACTATTCCCTTGCTCAGTACACTGTTGAGATTGCAAGGATCCAAAGGGCTGGGTATGCGAAACGGCAATTCCATGGCGCAAAGATAGGTGACATGCCTGTTGGCCCATATGCGATCAAGCTGTTAAGCCATGCAGCTTTGATTCCTCACTTTCATTATATTTGGCGCATGCCGTCTTTGTTGGAATATTACACCCCGCATGTACCTGAAAGCGGCTGTGATGAAGCGGGCCGCGGATGCCTCGCCGGGCCCGTGGTAGCATCGGCTGTTATATTGCACCAAGGTTGGAATCATCCCTTGCTGAACGATTCAAAGAAATTGAGCCACGCCTCGCGCGCATTGCTTCGCGAGGTGATCGAGCGGGAAGCAGCCCATTGGGCAGTGGGCTGGGTATGGCCCGACGAAATTGATAGGATAAATATTTTGAATGCATCCTTCCTCGCTATGCACAGGGCTCTGGATCAGTTGGCAGAACGTCCGGGGCACATTTTGGTTGATGGAAACCGTTTTACGCCTTACGGCAAAATACCCCACATCTGCGTGGTGAAGGGCGATGGAAAGTACCGGTCCATTGCGGCTGCTTCCATTTTGGCCAAAACCCACCGCGATGCGTACATGGAGGGGCTGCACCACCAATTTCCTACCTATGCATGGAATCAAAACAAAGGCTATCCAACCGCTGCGCACCGCGCTGCCATCGCATCTTTTGGCAGTTGTGCGCACCACCGACAGTCATTTACTTTGATGCCCAAGCAGCTGGAGTTTTTCGCTGAAGAGGCCTGAATTGAACATCGCAGTGTTTGCAGCGGAGGGCCGTTGAGTGGGTCATGGCCTTTGAGAGGCCTTATTTTTGTCGCAAAGAATTGTTTCCATTGAGAAGACTAATAGGGTTTGTGGTACTCCTGCTGGCTGTACTTTTTGCAGGCTTTTGGCTTTATAAGAGCGCAGAATCAGGCGAGCATGGTCAAGTGGATGTACTCAATGCGGTGCCCGATGATGCAGTTCTGGTTTTCCAAACGCGGAATGCTTCCGATGTATGGCGGGATCTGTCACAGGGAAATGCCGTGTGGCAAGAATTGCAAGCCACCGACCTGTACTTCAGGCTGAATGCCATAGGTCAGGAACTCGACAGTGCCATGCGAAAGCGGCCAGAGTTGCGTAAGTATATGGACAAAAGGCCAATGGCAATTTCGGTACACCCTACGGGTTCTCAGCACTATTCATTTCTGGCCGCCATGGCTATAGACGATGACGCGCGTCCGGACTTTGTGCTAAAGGAATTGCTCGGGCTAATGCATCCGCGGGGTGATGTGTCAAGCAAAATGTATGAGGGAGTAACTGTGTACACGGTTCAGCCTTCTTTTTCGGATGCACCCCTGCACTTCTTTCAATCAAAGGGTATTTTGGTGATTGGACTCAGTGCAATTTTGGTCGATGAGGCCGTCAGGGCTATTGGGCTGGAGGCACACATCAATGCAGATGGACGGTTTGCATTGCTTCGGCAAACCACTGACAACAATGCCCGTGGACAGCTGTATGTACACACAGACAGGCTTGCTGCCCTTGTGAAGCCTCATGCGGCCACGAATTTTCGAAATACAGCTTTTTTCCAAGCCCCTTATGGCGGATGGACTGCCCTGGACATGCAAATGAGGTCGAATTCCTTTTTTTTCAATGGATTTACACAGGCCGATGACAGCAGTAAATCATGGCTGCCAACATTTTCTGCATATAAAGCGCCACAAATAAAGGTCTTCAACTATATGCCACCCAATGTGGCATGGGCCATTGTATACGGTTTCGGGGATTTTGAGACCTGGTTCAAAAAATTGAACGATTTACACGAGCGCAGGGGAAGCCTCTTCAAACTGCAGCGGGAATGGCAAGCTGCCGATGATAGTTGCCAATGCAACAGCAAGGAATTGCTTACGGGTTGGATAGGGACACAAGCGGCTGCATACATTAGCGAACCTGGAAGTATGGAGTTTGGCTCAAATCAATTTGCAGTTTTTCATGTCCGTGACCGCTTGCTTGCCGATGAGTCACTTCAGAAGATGCAAACAGCATTTTCCACAACCGGCCCTGATGCCCATAGCGACGAAATTGACAGCAATCCTGTATATCACCTGTCAATAGGCAATTTGTATGGACACATCATAGGCGAGGGGTTCCATGAATTAACAAATCCTTATGCTGTGCGGGTGGATGACATGGTGCTCATGGGCAACTCTTTAAATGGATTGCGCAATGTAGTGCAGCTCCTTGAAGTAAAGCAGAACCTTGCGAAGGATGAGGGTTTCAAGGAGCTTGCAAATCAAATTTCATCTGAAGCACATTTGATCCTGTATAGCGGCATAGCAAGGTCACCGTACATTTATCAGAAATTGCTCAATGACAAGGAGGCTGCGGCCATTGGGGAGCGCCGTGACGTATTGCGAAAGTTTCAGGGCTGGGTATATCAGGTCAAACACCACAAAGCTGATCTGTATTACAGCAGTATGTTCTTCAAGCACAACCCAGTGTATAGCGAGCAAACCTCGGCATTGTGGGATATCAAATTGAACCATCCTGTGACCGGTGATTTGCACCTGTGCAAGAACCATTACACCGGGGCCATGGAAATTGTGGTTCAGGACTCATCCAATGTTGTTTATTTGATTGCGGGCACTGGCAAAGTACTTTGGGAAACTGCCCTTGAGTCAAAAATAATTGGAGCCGTTGAACAACTCGATTTGTACAAGAACCGCAAACTGCAGATGGTATTCACCACTTCAGACAAATTGTATGTTCTCGACCGCAACGGCAATAACGTCGATGGGTTTCCTAAACAATTGCCAGCGAAGGCCTCGGCAGGTGTAGCCGTGATTGACTATGACAACACCCGGGATTACCGCATTTTTGTTCCCCTCATTGATGGCCGCGTACTGGCCTGGGACAACAATGGCAAGTTGGTGGATGGCTGGAATTATAAAGATTCAGAAAACCATATTATTCATCCCATCAGGCACATCAAGGTGCGCTCGAAGGATTATATACTTGCCGTAAATGGCAGTGGAACCATACGCCTGCTTGACCGCCGTGGCAACGACCGTCATCAGGTGGATCTCAAATTGCCCGCTGGCTTCATGGGATCATATTTCGTAGAAGCGCCTGATCAAGTGATCAACTCCGGAGGAATACACCTGCTCGATTCCGCTGGCGTTTTTTACCGCATTGGATTCGACAGCCGGCTATCCAAGCTCGATCTGGGATTGAAGTCGCCACGGGGTGCATTGTTTTACGAAAGTGAAGATGGCCTGAAGTGCCTCATTCTGTTGAAGGGCGGCTTTTTGATATATGGCGTTGACGGCAGCCGCTACGGAGAGCTGAGCAATACAGCGTTATCGCCTCCACTCAGCTTGCAGAATTTTGCAATGGACAAGCGCCTTATCCTGTCAGGCTCAAAGGATGGGAAGGTGTATGCCTTTTCGGCAAATGGTGCTCCGCTGCAGGGATTCCCTTTGTCGGGTCAATTTCCAGTGGCAATCAGTGACTTCAATGGTGACGGCAATTACCAAATGGTATGCGCCGGATCAGAAGGCAAGCTCTACGGCTACTCAATACAGCGGCCCTGATAACAAGCAAGTTATTTGAGGCGCTCGCTGTATTGGCCTGTTCGGGTATCTATTTTTACCCGGTCGCCAATCTCGATGAAAAGTGGAACACGAATCTCAGCGCCAGTATCGACGGTGGCTGGTTTAAGCGTGTTGGTGGCAGTATCACCTCTCACTCCTGGCTCAGTGTACGTGATTTCGGCTTCTATGAAGGGCGGTAGTTCTACGTTGAGTGCAATTTCCTCATCTGCATGATACATAATGGTGCAGACCATTCCTTCACGCAGAAATTCAGGCTTTTCGACCAGTTGTTTTTCCAAAAATACCTGCTCATAGGTATCTGTGTGCATAAAGTGATAACCTACCCCTTCTTCGTATAAATATTGGTGGGGTCTGTACTCAATGCGTACCACTTCGATGGTGTGTCCCGCTGAGAAGGTGTGTTCCACCACCCTTCCGTTTTCGAGGTTGCGCAATTTGGTGCGGACAAATGCAGGACCTTTTCCAGGCTTTACATGCTGAAACTCTACCACGGTTACCAACTTGCCGTTGAGCTTCATACATAAACCATTTTTGATATCAGCGGTAGTAGCCATAGAAACGTATTTGTGTGTAAATGTATAAATTCTTAAGGCTTGAAAGCCTCAATCTGGATTTTTTGGTTGCAAAAGAAAAATTCATCTTCTTGGTTGTTAGAAGCAACAATCAGCAAACGCTCCCTTTTGACACTTTCAATAAGGTTTCGGTACCATTGTATTCCGCCTTTGTCGAGATTCGAAGTAGGCTCGTCCAGAAATACTACCTCGGTATCACTGTAAAGTGCAAGGCCAAGCCTGAGCCTCTGTTTCATGCCCGATGAAAGGTGCTTTACGGGTCTGTGGAGTGCATCCTTCAGGAGTACCAAATCGCCAATGCTTTCGGGATGAATATCAGGCAAGGTTGGTTTCATCGAAAAATGAAAGCGGAGCATTTCCTGAACGGTCAATTCCTCGTAAAGTTCAAGGTAAGGGCTACAGAAGGACATATGCTTGTAAGCCTTTGATGGGGGCATCAGCTCATTGTTCAACTTGTACTGGGCTTTACCTTCAGAAAGGGGTGCATACCCGAGCATACAGCGAAGAGCAGTACTCTTACCAGAACCATTGCTCCCGAGTACCACGTAAGCACTGTGGCTATGAAGGGTAAGGCTCAATCCGCGAAAAATCCAATCCCGGTTAAATCTTTTTCCAGCTCCATCCAGTTCTATTTCGAACGCCATTTGTCAGCCGCGCATTACCCCTTTACTTGATGAGCGAATGAAATCGAGCACCATTTGGCGTTCTGCGCTAGGGGGGATTTGAGATTCTACCATTTCCAGTGCTTTGCTCATATTGGTGTTTTGCACGTAAATGAGCCGATAGATGTCTTCAAGTTGGCGAATAGCTTCCTCACTAAATCCCCTACGACGCAAGCCTATTGAGTTGAGCCCTACGTATGTAATTGGCTCCCGGGCCGCTTTCACAAATGGTGGAACATCTTTTCGAACCAAAGAACCGCCTGCAATGAAGGCATGCGCTCCAATGGTGATAAATTGCTGTACTGCTACAACACCTTCAAGGATGGCATAGTCTTGAATGGTCACATGGCCAGCAATGCTCGCAGCATTTGCAAGAATACAATGGTTGCCCACCCGCACATCATGTCCAAGGTGAACATATGCCATGATGAGGCAATTGTTGCCTACGACGGTTTTAAGTCGATCCGCGGTGCCTCGGTTTATTGTGACACATTCCCTTATTGTGGTATTGTCCCCAATTTCAACCGTAGTTACTTCTCCATCGAATTTCAAATCTTGAGGTATCGCGCTGATGACTGCCCCCGGAAAAATCTTGCAATTTTTGCCGATACGGGCTCCACCCATAATGGTGGCGCTGGGAAGTATTTCTGTACCTGCACCAATAACAACGTCAGCATCAATGTGCACAAAAGGCCCTATTTTGACTCCTTCGCCAAGCTGCGCATCAGGATGTACACTGGATAAGTGGTGTATCATCAAATTTGGTCCTTGATGATTTGAGCCATCAGATCGCCCTCTGAAACGATCTGACCTGCTACGTACGATTTGGCGCGCATATGCACTATTCCTCTTCGAATGGGTGAAATGAGTTCCAATTTCATGACAAGGGTATCACCGGGAAGCACCTTCTTTTTGAATTTTATTCCATCCGCTTTCATGAAGTATGTGCTCCATTTTTCTGGCTCTTCTACATTGTGCAGGGCAAGTACACCACCACATTGGGCCATGGCCTCAACTTGCATTACTCCGGGAAAAACGGGGTTGCCGGGGAAATGCCCTTGAAAAAGATTTTCATTGATGGTCACATTTTTAACCCCTACCACATGGTTTTCAGACAATTCAACTATTTTGTCGACCATTAAAAAAGGGTACCTGTGCGGCAATATGCCCATTACTTGGTTGATGTCGTAAACCGGCGTATCGGCTGGATTGTAATGTGGTACATCTTTGGCCTTTTCTTCGGCCTTTATTAAGTCGCGTATAATTTTGCCGAAGGCTATATTGCCTGCATGTCCCGGTCTTGCTGCTAGGATATGGCCTCGTATGGGCCTTCCAACCAAGGCCAGGTCGCCCACGATGTCAAGCAATTTGTGACGCGCGGGCTCATTTTCAAATTTGAGTTTGAGCGTATTGAGTACACCAATGCCCTCAACTTTGATGTCCATGTGTTCTTTGCCAACAAGCTTGGCAATGTGGCGGTATTCTTCCTGCGATCGTTCGCGCTCTACCAGCACGATGGCATTGTCAAGGTCGCCACCTTTAATCAAACCATTTTTGGCAAGTTCTTCGATCTCTCGTAGAAAAACAAATGTGCGGCAAGGTGCAATTTCTGTTTTGAACTCCTTGATATCATACATCGAGGCGTGCTGGGTACCGAGCACGGGCGAGTTGTAATCTACCATTACTGTAAGGCGAAATTCCTGTCCAGGTGTGGGTACGGCAAGCATTTCTACATAGCCTTGCTCATCCTCAAAGTAGAGATTTTCCTTCAGTGTAAAGTAGTTCCTTTCAGCTTCTTGTTCAACGTAGCCTACCCTTTCAAGGCCTTGGATGAACAGAAGTGCACTTCCATCCATGATAGGTACTTCGGGTCCATCAATTTCGATCAAAGCGTTGTCAACTTCGCAACCAAAGATCGCTGCAAGAATGTGCTCCGTAGTGTACACGCGGGCCCCATTTTCTTCAATGGTTGTGCCCCTTTTGGTGGAAACGACATTGTCGATATAGGCCTTTACCGATGGAGTGTCAGGCAAATCGATTCTCCGAAATACATACCCATGGTTGGCAGGTGCCGGATGTATGGTAAGTTTTACTTTCTCACCGGTGTGCAGACCTATGCCTTCAAAGGCCACAGGCGCTGCTATGGTGCGCTGCTTTAGATTCATGGTTCTAGTGGTGTACTTTTTTTTAGGGCGCTGAGCTCGTCTTTTAGGTGTTGTATTTCTTTCATGAGCTCGGGCAATTTTTTGTAGCCAACATATGATCTTTTGTAATCGCCAATTTGAAATGCAGGAGATCCTTGTATCACCGTGTTTTCACGTGTAATGCTGGAACCAACACCCGACTGTGCAGCTATTTTGGTGCCATCTGCTATTTGGAGGTGTCCAATGATTCCGACTTGACCGCCTATCATACAATTGCGTCCAATTTTTGTGCTTCCGGCAATGCCAGTTTGAGAAGCGATCACTGTATTTTCGCCGATCTCCACATTGTGTGCTATCTGTATAAGGTTATCGATTTTCGCACCTTTTCTTATGATTGTGCTGCCCAAAGTAGCCCTGTCGATGGTGGTGTTTGAGCCGATTTCTACATGGTCTTCGACGACTACATTGCCAATTTGAGCCACCTTTTGATAGCTGTTTTCGCTGTTTGGGGCAAAACCAAATCCATCACCGCCCAGGATTGCACCTGCGTTGATGATGCAATTATTGCCTACTTCACAATTGGCTAGTATGCGCACACCCGGATGGATAATGCAGCCTTTCCCGATGCGGGTATTCTCCCCGATAAACACTTGCGGATAAATTTTACTGCCATCTCCAATGTGGACTCCCTCCTCGATTACACTCATGGCACCCACATATACATCATTGCCGATGGTGGCACCGCTGTGGATGTAAGCAGTTGCTTCAACACCCATTTTCTGATGCTTGAGGTGATTGTATAATTCCAATAGCTTGGCAAAGCCGCTGTATGGATTTTGTACTTTAATAAGGGTGCAGCCTTCCGGCAAAATTCGCTCAGGTTCGAAGGATGCATCTACAATCACTACTGACGCCTTTGTGTTGTAAATGAATTCTGTATAGGCTGGATTGGCCAAAAATGATAGTGTACCACTTTTGCTCTCGTCGATTTTACTGAGGCCACTAATTTCTACTGTATGGTCTCCAATGATTTCACCATCAAGAAGCTGGGCAATTTTGTAGGCGGAGATTTTCATCGGTCAAATATAGAAATTTAAAGCGAAGGCCATCTTAACACCTTATTTGTTAAAGGTCTTTGCAAATAGGGATCAAAAAAAAAGGCTGACCCATGATGGATCAGCCTTTTTTGAGCGGTTAAACAAATGGTTAATTGTTCTTAATCACCTTGTAAACGTGAGGTGCTTCGTCACGGTGCATATGCTGGATGAAGTATACACCAGCGGCAAGATGACTCATGTTTATTTCAAAAGCTGCAGATTGAGACGGTGCGATGTGCGACCCAACTATTTGACCGGAAAGGTCGCGAATCACAACCATATCGCCTTCAGCCATGCTTGCTTCCAACCAAACCTGGTCGCGTGTTGGGTTCGGATATACAATACCGCGATTTCCATCGGCCACCGTGTTGTTTGCAGTATTGCTGCTTCCATCTTCAAGACTCTTGTTGCTGTAGTTGAATACAAAGGTATTCCACACACTGTAAGGGCTTGTCAATAGCGGGTTCATAGTGCAAGCACAAATTACTCTCCATTGGATACTCACCCCGTTTTTCAGTGCAGGATGCGTTACCACAATAGATGTTGGCTGATTGCCTACTACAGTGCCTACTTCAATGGATTGATTTGTGCCTGTAGGTCTCGCGAACACTCGACAGCCTATTGAGCCTGGCACAGCAGTCCATGACAGTTGTATTGTCTTCGGTGCAATGGCTTCTGCATGTAAACCACTGGGTGCAACAGCACAGTCGTCCACACTCTCTACCAATGTGATTAGTTGCTCGTAGGTAGCGCTATTTCCGCATCCATCCACAGCAGTCCACAAGCGGATGATGCTGGTTGGGCAGAAGCCATTCGTAGGAGAATCAACATAACTGATGGTGATGCCTCCGCCACAGTTATCGGTAGCCGATGCCATGCCTGTATTAGACGGTGACAAGTCACTATCACAAGCCACAGTCACATCGGCAGGACCGAATAGGTGAGGCGTTGTTTGGTCAACTACCACCAGCTGAGTAAACTCTTCTGGTGAAAGGTTTCCGCAGGCATCAACTGCTACAAATACGCACTGAACTATTGCTTTGGCAGGACATTCTACATCTGTAGTGATATTGATATAGCTTTCTATCCAATTGGCAGGACCACAGTTGTCTTCAGCGCCCAGTGGCAACAGTCCGTTGATCATGAACAAAGACCGCAGGTAGTTTTTGTAACTCGCGGCTTGTGGCGGGCTGAGCTCCCCAGCTACGTAAGCCAAGAGGTTGTCATAGCTTATTGCTGTACAAGTTACATCGACACTGGTTTGCTCGGGCATGATCAGCGCAGGTGGCGTATCATCCACAATGGTAAAGGTGCATGTGAAAGGTTCAGAAATGTTTCCGCACTCATCTTCAGCAACGAAGCTTATGATGAGGTCTTTGCTGCACTCATCGCCTTCGCTGGAGATGTCAGTAACGCGGATAATCAGGTCACCTTCAGCAGTACAGTTGTCACCAACACATCCTGCGAGTGCAGGCACCTCTTGGCCAGCCACGAGGTAAGTATCGAATACTGTTAGCTCATCGCCTACCTGTATGGAGAAAGCCGCGTCAGCAGGACAGTCGGCACCATTGCTGGTGAGTCGTATGCTTGTAAGCTCGCAACCGAAGTCCCAGCTTGGCGCTGCATCATCTACCACGGTTACAGTCTGGCTTACAGAGCTGGTGTTTCCACAAGCATCCGCAAATGTCCATGTGCGCTCGATGGTGAAGCTGTTGGCGCAGTCGCCGGGTATGATTTCCTCGGAGAACACACCTGGAATCTCTCCACTGCACAGGTCATCAGCCACAAGGTCAACCGGAGCGGGGATGGGTTCATCACAGCTCACTGTTAGACTCGCAGGAGCCTGAGGAGCAACAGGAGCTTCGTTATCTACAATGTTAACAGTAGTAGCAAGTACATCGGAGATGTTTCCACAGGCATCTT
>DAIOTP010000031.1:1386-27525 GCA_036751905.1 Cryomorphaceae bacterium | reverse complement strand
GCTCTACCACGTGGTGGATGGCATAGCCCTCTCGACCGACTTGAGCGATGGGCAAGAAATAGCTACCCTCTTTGGAGAAGAGGTAACGGTAACCATCGAAGGCGATGATGTCCTTATCAACAACGCGCTGGTGGTAGTGACTGACATTGTAACTGTAAATGGTGTGATTCATGTCATTGATGCAGTGCTCGTGCCTACCACGCTTAGCACGAACGATGAAACCGCGCTCAACAGTGTAATGGTTTACCCCAACCCGAGCAGCGATTTTGCCGTCATCAATGTTGACAGCAACAAGCCCGGACGCACCATTTTGAATGTAATGAATGTATCAGGACAGTTGGTTCGCTCCGCCGATTTCGGCTGGAACAGCACTGGCGTAAACCAACACATACTGGATGTACGCTCTATTCCATCTGGATATTACATCCTTCAAATTGATGTTGATGGCAGCAGAAGCAGCCAAAAGCTGGTTATTACAAAATAACCTTTTTTGAATACAACAGTTTTAGAGGGCCCCAGGGCCCTCTTTTTTTTATCCACGGTCTAAATAGAAGCACATGTGGTTTTTAATTTATCTTTGGTGCCCGTTCAACTGCCATTAACCTTATGGAAAAACGTCCTATTCTTGTTCCTACAGACTTCTCCGAGGTATCTCGGGTTGCATTTAACCACGCCATTCAAATAGCGAAAACGGCTGTCACTAAAATAATTGCCGTGCACATCGTTGCGGACATTAAAGATGTTCAGGAGGGTCGTGCGAAATTGGAAAAACTTAAAAATGAAATTCGGCAACAGTATGATTTTGACATAGAGCCAAAAGTTCGTGTTGGAGATATTTTCGAAGATATCACCGAAATGGCAGCCGAATATGATGTAGCACTCGTGGTGATGGGCACTCATGGCCTCAGAGGAATACAATGGCTCACCGGAGGTCAAGCCCTTAAGATTATAACTTCGGGCAAAACGCCCTTCCTTGTTGTGCAGCGCAAAGAAATAGGTATATCGGGATACGATGATATTGTGGTTCCTCTTGATCTCAATAAAGAGACCAAGCAAAAATTGGCGCTTGTAGCCGATGCAGCGGGTTATTTTGAATCGCGCGTCCATATAATTACCCCGCATGAAGATGACGAATTTCTCAAAAACCAGCTCACGCGAAACATGAATTATGCGGCCAGCTTCTTTAGGGAAAAAGGAATCGAGTTTACAACGAAAACCGTAGAAAGCAGCAGCAGTAATTTTGATGAAGCGATAGTCAAATATGCCAATGAGATCGCTGCTGATCTTATTACTATCATGAATATTCCTGGCATGAGTATCTTGAATATGGTAGGTGGTAACTTCGTACAAAATCTAATTACCAACGAGCACAAAATTCCAGTATTGGTGATCAACCCTAAAAAGACCACGCATGCCAGCATTTTTGGAGCTTACCTGGGGCGTTGATCCTTTTCCTTGTTGATGTATGCTTGTGCAGTCAATAGCCCAGGCTACTTATGGCGCACACCCATAACCAGAATGTCATCGACTTGTTCCATTACGCTCCCCCCACTTCTTCTCCAGGTATTCAGGGTATCGGATAGGCGTTTTTGCTGGTCGTCCAAAGGCAGCGGGGCCATCTCGCACAGCATTTTACGGAAAGGTGCATACATAAACTTCCGTCCTTTTGATCCTCCAAATTGATCAACATACCCATCGGTCGACAGGTAAATCATGTCATTGGCTTGCAGCGCAACGTCGTGGGTAGTGTACGAACGCGACGAAGAGTCTGGGTCACCAATAACAATCTTGTCCGGTTTGTATTGTACCAGCTCACTGTTTCGTACAATATACATCGGGTTGAAAGCCCCGGCATAGCTTACCCTCGATCGTTCGGGATCGTACACGCAAAGGCACAAATCCATGCCATCGCGGCTTGCTGCGCCCTCAGAAATTCGGTGCAGTGCCTTGGCCGCAAATCGGCTCAAGTCGCCTAGTATAGCCGCCGGATTTAAATCCGGGTTTTCGTCGACAGCCTTGGTTAATGCATGATAACCCACAAGGCTCATGAATGCCCCGGGTACCCCATGACCTGTGCAGTCCACCACTGCAAAAATTATTTTGTTCAGCCGCTTTTCTACGAAATAAAAATCACCAGAAACGATATCCTTCGGCTTGAAGAAGATAAAATTATCTGGCAACAATTGTTTGATCAATGATTCTGAAGGAAGGAAGCTCTCTTGTAGCCGCTTTGCATAGCGAATGCTGGCGGTAATGTTGTCTAAAAGCTCCTTGCGCTGCTGGTTCTGTTTTTCTATCTTATTTTTTTGCTTCACCACTTCTTTGGTCCGTTCCTGGACTTTGTCTTCCAACTCTCTCTCTGTTTCTTGCTTTCTTCGCTCGTATTCACGCAGGTCGTCGCGCATGGACAGCAGTGCCGTACCCAGCACATCGTCCTTTGACAAGGGCTCGTAGGCCACATCAAAATTGCCCTGTCCTACAGACCTGGAAAATTCAGTGGTACGCTTTAATCCCGTCACCAATTGATCTAATGCCACACTCATTTCTCCTATCTCGTCACCGGTGTTGACTACAGCCTTTTCGGGAAAAATTCCTTTACCAAGGTCTTCAAGTATGCTTTTGAGGCTTGATACTGGTTTTACAATGCTTCGAATGGTAAAATACGCAATGATTACACCTACCAAAAATAATACAATGCTAATAACCCTGAGATAGACGTCGAGTCGGTCAAACGCACGTATCATTGTGATACTGTCGTCCATGCTGCGTGACTGGTGGTCATTGATAAGCTCATTGAGCTCCGAAATCAACTCCCGTGATTTGTGGTATATCTGCCCATCCTCCTCCGCATATTCTCCAATGGTAAACCGTGTGAATGGATCATCATAACTCCGCATATCGCTCAGGCTGTTTTGCACCGTTGCGTACATTGAGAGCAGTCCATCTAATTCTTTGTACACGACGTCTTTCTTGCGTCGCTGTACATCATTCCATTGAACGCTGAGAGAATCGATCGCATTTTTGAGTGCAGGTATCTCTTCATTGATGGTGCGCACCAATGCCATTTTCTCTTTGGTATCTTCCCTTGATTGCACAAATGCCCAAGCAGTTATGGATGTGCGCGAGCGCAAAACCGTACTATTGAGCTGCTCAAGCACCCCTATGGAAGGATTGTATACTTCATTGATACGGTCGTTTGTTTCCCTGCCAGTTTTTAGGGTATCGTAAGTCAGAAAAAAAAGTAAAAGCGTTGTAAAGAGCACCACGGCAAAGCCGAAACCAATTTTCCTGCTTATGGTAAATCTCGGCTTCATCTCTTTTCACACCTACTTCTGGTGTTTTTCCAATTCTTGCAACTTCTCATCAAAGAAATCGCTTTTTTCGTAGTCATGAAGATTGAATAGAATGTACTTTAATCCCTTAATGGCTTCAATGCGCTCAGGGTTTACCTCATAGGCGCGCATCATGAATGGAAGAGCAAACTGTATGGTTCGCATACTTTCTCCTTGTACCTTCATCACATCAGGGATATCCATTTCTGGAAGATTTTCCAATTTGTAGGCCGCATCATTGTAGTACAGTACCGCCACCGAATAGAGCGCAGGCCAATCATCCGGGTTTATTTCCAGAACTTTAAGATAGTACTCATTCGCCTTATTGTAATGGTATTCATTAACTTCCCGGCTTTTTTCGTATATTTTCCTGTGGGCAGTTGCCATAGCCAGATAAAACCGAATGTTCATTTCTTGGATATCCAATCCATCTTGTTGAATATACTCCGCGATGACCCTATACCTTTCGAAGAAATCGACCGCACTTTCAATTGTGGCGGCATCTCTTGCATCGATTACATAAGAGGCATCATCCCAGTAGGAGCCGGCCAGATAGTACAAGGCTTTTGTATTATTTTCTTTAAAACTCGCTTCTTTGTCCAGCTCCATCGATTGCATCAATGAATTAACAGCAGTTTCTCTGGCTATGCTTTTCGGGTCAGCATTGTGGTCATTGATGTATATATCTTTGTATATGAATCCCCTAATGTGCCACGCCATTGCATTGCCTTCACCCTTTTTGGACCGTAGCACCTCATCAATATCATTGGCAGCGGCGTCATAATTTTTCTCACTGTATTGCACATAAGCCCTGCGAATAAGCTCATCTACAGGCTGTGCTGAGCAATGGAAAGCCATGCCTGCAAACAATATACCTATGTAAACCAGTTTATTCATGCCCATTAATAACTAATCGCGAGACTTTTTATGGTTGATCCAACAAACAGTTGTTGTTTGTTGGCATTGTCTACGGACATCTCGAATTTGAGATTCCTGTCTTCCACAACAAAATTGATCACCGCACCAAGGAGCAATGCACCTTCTTGCTCGGTAACTACCAAAGTGGGCATTCCCCGAAGCGCTACACACACATCTTCAATCATGTCCACGTATTCACGTCCTATGAATAAAACGTGACATGCGCTGATATTCAATGTTTTGTTAAGCTTACGTATTTCTATTTGCTGGCTCCCGATTTGTTTGTCATTGTATCGCTTCACCAATTCCTGATGAAGGCTACCACCACCCATCACCGAAATGATAAAATTGCCCTGCTTGTACTCAGCTGGCCAATCCACGAGCTTTGAGAAGTTATAAATGTAGCTCGCTTTGATCATTGCACCTGTATCCTTGCCCTCAAAATCAGGCAATTGCTGCGCCTTGAGGCACAGAGCAGAAAACAAAAGCATGCATATCAAAAGGATGAATCTCATAATACCTTACCACAACGACGCTAAAAGTATGCAAATTGGCTGCCACAAATGTGTAAGCTTCAATTGATGTTTTCAACGCACAGGTATGAATAAACGCGTTGTGCTACTTACGCATCACATGTCAACATTGTTCGGGTTTTGCACTATTCGTGCAGGCTATTCATTGCACCAAGTTCACGGTCAAAGAGGTATAGACCTCCCTTGTCGTTGCCGATAAGGGAGAGTTTATCCAATATATTCCGTGCCAGGGCCTCTTCTTCAATCTGTTCTGATACATACCACTGCATGAAATTGTGTGTAGTATAGTCTTTCTCTGACAAGCAGACATCTACCACATCATTGATGCGTTGTGTAACCTTTTGTTCATGCTCAAAGAGTTCCTTGAACACATCCTGAACAGAGCTCCAATGGGTTGGCGGTTTTGGCAAATCAGGAATGATTGCTTTACCTCCTCTCTGATTCACATAATTGATAAGTTTCAACATATGTTGTCGCTCTTCATCGCTGTGGGTGAACAAAAAACGGCTCACTCCACTGAATCCTTGATTGTCGGCCCAAGAGGCCATAGCGAGATAAAATTGCGAGCTTCTTGCCTCTACTTCTATTTGGTCATTTAAAGCCGCTTCTATTTTTGACGATACCATGTTCAATTTGGATTAACGCTCAAATGTACTCAATTTGCCGATAGCTGAGGCAAGCCATTCATTGAGTTATAAATGTTGATAAACGTCCAAAAAAGTATGTCTCATTGGTTTAATTCTACTTACCTTTTGCCACATATGGCAAAAAAGAAAAAAATCAACAAACCCAACCAGAAGCGCAGTAAACCCACCGATCGTAAGCATTTAATTACTGGGATTATGGCGATGTTTCGAGAAAATCCTTCAAGCCAACTTAATTACAAACAAGTGGCTTCTAGGTTGGAAATAGGAGACCCTGCAGGACGTCAGCAGATCATGGAAACGCTCCGACAGCTCGTGGAAATGGAGCTTCTGCTTCAACCTTCGATGGGAAAATTTGCTGTGCATCCTTCTCAACTTGCTGTACTAGAGGGCACGATTGACTTTACCAAAAGCGGTGGTGCATATGTTACTACCGATGGACCGGGCGCCGATATATTCATTCCTGAAAAATATACAGCGAATGCTCTACATGGTGATCGCGTACAAATCAATATTCTGCGCAAAGGGCGAAGCCAAATGGAGGGCAAAGTAGAACGGGTGGTTAGCCGCGGTTCCGAACAGTATGTAGGCATCATAGAAATTAGCGAAACCCACGCTTTTTTCGTTCCCACCAGCCAACGCATTCACGTTGATTTTTTTATCGACAAGTCAAAACTTAAAGGGGCAAAAAATGGACAAAAAGTGATTGCCAAATTGCTCGACTGGCCCGACACCACAAAGTCTCCATTCGCTGAAGTAATCGACGTACTCGGTGAGCCAGGTGAACACAATGTGGAAATGCATGCTATACTGGTCGAATTCGGTTTGCCCTACGAGTTTCCACAATTTGTACTCGATGCAGCACAAAAAATAAATGTCAACATTTCGGCTGAGGAAATCGCCAAACGCCGCGACATGCGGAACGTAACCACATTCACCATAGATCCCGACGATGCCAAAGATTTCGATGATGCTTTGAGCATCAGACCTCTGGATAATGGCAACCACGAGGTGGGTGTGCACATTGCTGATGTATCACATTATGTAAAACCTGGAGACATCATAGATGCTGAAGCCGTCAAACGTGCTACATCGGTGTATCTGGTTGACAGGGTTGTGCCAATGCTCCCCGAAGTGCTATCAAACTATGTATGCAGCCTCCGTCCAAATGAGGATAAGCTCTGTATGTCCGCGATTTTTGAAATAAACGCAAGTGGCAAAGTGCTGAACTCCTGGTTTGGCCGTACGGTGATAAACAGCAACAAACGTTATGCCTATGAGGATGCCCAAAAGGTAATTGAAAGTGGTGACGATCCCTACAAAAATGAAATCAATCAACTTCAGGCATGGGCAAAACTCATGCGGGCAGAGCGTCTACGGAAAGGCGCATTGGAGTTTTCAGGTTCGGAAGTAAAATTTAGGCTCGATGAGAAGGGAAAACCCATCGGAGTATATGAAAAAGTAATGAAGGAAGCCAATTGGCTTATTGAAGAGTTCATGCTTTTGGCCAATCGAAGGGTTGCTGAGCACATTGGCATGGTAAAAAAAGGAGAGCAAGCTAAAACGTACGTGTACCGTATCCACGACCTGCCCGACCCTGAAAAGTTAAGCGTACTTCGCGATTTCGTTTCTGGTTTGGGCTACAAGCTCAGCTCAGTTGATCCTGAGCAGGCAAGCAGGGCACTCAATCAATTGATGGCACAGGTAAAAGACAAACCCGAAGAAGACATCGTAAAGCAAATGGCCATCCGTTCTATGGCCAAAGCCGTATACAGTACGGACAATATAGGGCATTACGGCCTGGCATTCTCACATTATACCCATTTCACTTCTCCCATCAGACGCTACCCCGACGTAATTGCCCATAGGTTGTTGATGGAGTATATGGCTGGTGGAAAAAGTGCTTCCGCAAATGAAGTGGAACTGACATGTAAACATGCTTCAAATATGGAGAAGAAAGCCGCCGATGCGGAAAGGGCTTCTGTGAAATACAAGCAGGTAGAGTTCATGCTCGACAAGATAGGCGAGGTTTTCCAAGGCACTGTGAGCGGTCTCACTCGTTGGGGAATGTATGTAGAACTCGAAGGAAATAAGTGTGAAGGGATGATCCCACTTAACTCTATGGACAACGACGTGTACAGATATGATGAGCGTAAAAACCGGATTGTAGGATTGCGCTACAAAGAGGCATATGAATTTGGCGACTCAATCAAAGTGCGCGTACACGGCGCAGACTTACTGCAAAAACAACTTGAATTTCGATTGGCTTGATCCCAAAAATACAGGGGCTAAACCAGATTTATGCGCTGAGCGAGGTCATCCTTATAAGAACCTCCAATAGGAATTACCTTCTTGTCGTTCTCGAGTATCAGATTGGGTTGCTCTATGGCGGCTATCTTATCAAGCCGTACGATAAATGATCTGTGAACCCGGATAAAATCATCTTGAGGCAGCTTGGACGCAATGTCCTTCATGGTACTGTGTATGGTGTATCTGTTGTTTAGTGCATTGATAACCACATAGTCCTTCAAGGCTTCAATAAAATAAATATCTACAGTTTTTAACTTCACAAGCCTCGAGTTGGACTTCACAAAAATAAAATCCTTAGAATCTTTATTCTCCACCAGGCTGTAAAGTAAATCCCTCTCCTTTTTTACCTCCGTCACTTTTGAGTGCTTGTAAATGGCCATCTCAATAGATGTATGGATATCAATTTCCTTAAATGGTTTGATGATATATCCGTACGGCTCTGTAACCTTTGCTCTAGATAGCGTGGCCTCATCAGCATAGGCTGTAAGGTAAATTACAGGAGTGTTGTATTTGGCTTTTATTTCTTCGGCGGCATCTATCCCTGTAAGCTTACCCTTCAGCATGATATCCATCAATATCACATCGGGCTTCAAATTAGCAGCCATTTCAATAGCCTTTTCTCCTGTAGAGGCCGCACCTACTACATTGTATCCCAGTTTCTTCAAGCTATGCTGAATGTCCTTGGATACAATGGCTTCGTCTTCGACGACCAATACATTCGTTTTTGCCATGATTTTCCTTATCTTTTTTCAAAAGTAATCAAATAATTGGTACCCTTTTCAGAGCGTAACTCTATGGAAGCGTCAATTTGATCAGCCAAGGTATAAACCAATTGTAGTCCCAGAGAGTCGGAATTCTCAACATCCAGGTCTTTGGGAAGCCCAATCCCGTCATCTGCTACGCCTACACAAATAAAGTTTTCTACTTGCTTTAGCTCCAAATAAATGCTTCCGGTATTACCATTCGGGAAGGCATACTTTAGGGCATTTGAAACCAATTCATTAATAATCAGGCCACAGGGTATGGCCTGATCCAGATTGAGGTGCACTTTCTCGAGTGAGGTAAGCAGTTTCACCTTGCCTACACCAATGCTGTAGGAATGAATCAAATTATTGCTGAGCGAAAGTATATAGTCACTGAACTCAACACGCGAAAAATTCTTCGTATGATACAAACTCTCGTGTATGAAACTCATACTTTTTATTCTATTTTGGCTTTCACGGAGGATATTCAACGAATTTTTGTCCTTCACATAGCTCGATTGCAGATTTAAAATGCTGCTAATTACCTGAAGATTATTTTTTACGCGGTGGTGAACTTCTTGGAGTAGTATTTCCTTCTCTTGGATAGAATCGAGCATTTGTTGCTGGATTTCCTTCTTCTCTGTGATTTCATGCGATAAACACGAGAGCTCCTTTACTTCACCTGTATCAAGGTAAATGGGATTCAGGAAGATTTCCATCCAATGGATTTGACCTTTTCGGTCAAGAATTTTTCCTTCCAATTGCTGCATTTTACCAGTAAATGCCATTTCTATGGAATGCTTGAGCACATCTATGGCATCCCCGCTCACCGCGTTGCCTATGGCATCCACCAGTGGGGTTCCTATACCAACTTCGACACCCAGGAGTTTGAAATGGGCACTGGCAAACACCTTGTTGTAAGAAACTATGCGGCCGTTGCGGTCGATTGTCCAAATGAGCATCGCCGAACTGTCAAAGATTGCATTGATCTTGGCAGCCTGCTCTTTGAGTTTTCTTTCAGCAGCCCGTTTGAAGGTTACCGACTGTGCAAGTCCGGCTATTTCAACCACCCTTCCGTGGTCATCAAAAATTGGACTCAATGAAACGTCCTCAAGATGTTCTCTTCCCAAAACGTCACTAGACAAATGTTCAAAGTTTACTTTGTCACCCTTGAATACTTCTGCGTACTGTCGCAACCACTTCGCACCCTCCCCGGCAAGGCAACTTTCAGCAAATTCAGAGGCCACCTCACCCAGTGCTGGCTTTTTCCCATACCGTTCCAGCATTGTTCTTTCAAACACAATATTAAATGAAGTGAGTTTACCGGCCGTATCGACCGACCAAATCATATGGTTTGAAGCATTGAATATGGCCTGAATTTTCGCAGATTGCTCGAAAATTTTCTTCTCTGCAGTCATCTTGTCAGTCACGTCTATTCCCATCCCGGCAATTTCATAAATATTTCCCGTATTGGGGTTTAAAATAGGAGTGAGGTAGATTTCCCGGTGGTAGGTTTTACCTGAGGAATCCTTGGTTTTGGTCTGGAAATATACCCTTTTTTTCGTTGTTATCACCTCGCTGTACTTTTCATTCCAAAAGGAGTGGTATTGCTCCGTAGCAAAGCGTTCTTTTGGTCGACTCAAGTCGCGGTTTATGCGCGGGTACCGACCGTACATTTTGTAAATAGTGTCCGAATAGGCTTTATTAAAAGAAGTTAGCGCTGTATTCATATTGACCGTCCAAAACAAGACACTTCCACTGTTAAAAAGTGCTTCAATTTTTGCCTCCTGCAAATCGTTCAATTCCAACTTATGGAGTTCTTCGGGCAAATGGTTGGAAGCATCCCGCATTATTTTCTGAAAAGTGAGAATACCCACCTGTTCATCGATGACCATGCCTTGCAAAAGGTACACATTGTTATGGGTAAATGGGAGATTCACCTTGTCGTAAGGTGGATTGCCTACCCTCAAACTCTCCATAATGGAATTCCACCATGAGGTGCTGCTTATCTGCCTTGAGAAGTCTTCATATTGGTCTCCATTCACCAGCGAAGCAGTATGCCGATTGAATTCTAAAATTTTGACATGCTGATAGTCCACCAGAATGGCAGGTACCTGTAGCGTATCAAGTTTTAAGCTGTAAGTTTGCCTTGTTTGCAAGTGGGTGCTGTGGCGGTTGTGGTCAAAGGTAAGAACCTTATCAACATCGCCGGCTAAAGGCTGAATGTATCGCTTTTTGGTACTGCCTTACCATTGATTTTAACTTCACGGCCACTCTTATACCTAACGTTTAGCATTTCAATTCCTTCTTCATCGTACTTTTTCCATGTGCCAGTACGCACCCCACTGCTGTATTTGCCTTCCATCATCAATTTACCGTTGGGGTAGTACCAGCTGTGTTTGCCAGTAGCCAAGCCACCAACGTATTCACCAGTGTACGCTACTTCCTCATTTTCGTACTCATACACCCACACGCCAGTGCGCTCACCATCCAGATAGGAGCCGCGCTCAGTGTGATCACCAACGTTGAGAAACCACTCCCCTTCACGTAATCCATTCACATAATTGCCGTTAACAATTGTATTGCCTTGTTCGTCATATTCAATAACGTTGCCATCCTCTTTGCCTCTTCTGAAAAACTCTTCTCTGCGTAGCTGACCGGTTTCATAGTACCATGTCCATTTACCATGAGGTAATCCATTTACAAATTTTGCTTTGTGTTCGATCTTTCCATTGCGGTGGTAATATGTCCAATCGTTGATGCGCTTGGTGTTTTCGAATTCTCCTTCGGCCTGGAGTTCCCCTGTAGAATAATACAATTTCCACAGGCCTTGGTAATCTCCATTTTGATCGATGATGCCCTCACCCACCTTCTGACCTTTGCTGTACAGCTCGCCTCCCACAATGCCGCCATCGCGCCCATAGAGGCGGTGAGTGCCCTCTTTGAGACCGTCAACGTATCCTCCAGTAGATTTCAACCTGCCATCCTCGTAGTAGGTGTTGCGTAGGTCGAGGATAACCGATTCTTCAGAGCCCACCTCAAGCGAACCTTCTTTGAATTTTTCCAATGATATCAGGTCCCCCTTGCGGTCGTATGTTTTGAAGATACCGTGCTTGCGGTCATTCATATAAAAACCTTCTGAAGCCAACACCCCGTTGTTGTGGTACTCAATCCAAGGCCCTCTTTTTTTCCCGGAATTGTCATAACGATTTACTTTTTCCGCGCTGCGCAGATTGCCCTCTCTGTAGCTCAACAGTGTGATAACCCGCCCATCCAAGTCGTATTCAAATCCATCACCGTGCTCTTTTCCATCTTGTATGGGTAAACGCCTTTGAACCTCTCCTGTTGCATAGAATTGAACATACTCATTCACCCTTACATCATTCTCATAGGTGTTTTGTTCGTAGAGCACACCTGATTGGTAAGTACTTTGTAAGCCATGCTTTTTTCCTTCCCTGTACCTGATTTCATTGGTTTTTAATCCGTCTTCGTTGTAAAACACCCAGATGCTGTCAAGCTGAAAATTCCGTCTGTTGCCCTCAGTCTTTTTTTTACCGTTTGGGTGGTAAGTTATCCAGTAATTGTTGGGCTTTCCATCAAGCATATACCCTTCACTGCTCACTTTTCCGTTGTCGAAATAGTACACGGTATACTCCTCTTGAGCGAATGACTGGAAAGAAAGCAAACAGAGAACGATTGTTGACAACACTAATACTTTATTTCTTTTATTTAAATAAAGTAATGATGATAATAGTGTGTTCATATTGTGTAAAGTCCCTGCCGCGGAAGTTTGGTGAATTGAGTTTTCCAAAGTTAATAACACTGGCCTAACAGGCTGTTGAAATGGTGACATTAGAAGTCAGTCTTTTATGAAATAGTAACAATTGCTAGAATAGATACGCATGTGTATAAGTAATGCTGTTCATGAAGCAGTTTAATTGTCGAAATCTGAGAAGAAACCATGGATACATTGTGATAGAATTTTCTAGGATCATGGAATAATTTTTTCAATGAAGGTACGAATGACCTAAACCAAATACTGTTTTCACTTTTTCTTAACATCAATTTGTGGTTATGAACATATATGTAGTGCATAACGCACGCATTGCAAAGCGGATGCTAATTGATTGTAAATTTGGATCATCCAAATTTTGCAAAGCTAAAATGAGTTGTGCTTACGCGCATTGCTATCTTTGTAATAAAACGAAGCAATGAGGTTAATTATTGGGTCAGATCATGCAGGTTACAGCATGAAAGAGTATTTAAAATCGAAGCTTGTCAGTTATGAAGTCCTGGATTTGGGCGCTTATTCAGCGGAGCGAGCAAACTATCCGGACTTTGCTCATGCAGTAGCGGATACAGTAGAGCGTGACAATACTGTACTTGGTATACTTATATGTGGAAGTGCAAATGGCGTGGCTATGACGGCCAATAAGCATCAAGGCATTAGATGCGCAATAGCATGGAACGAGGAATTGGCAAAGCTGGCAAGACAACACAATGATGCGAACATTATCGCCTTACCAGCGCGCTTTGTGGACAACGATGAGGCGCTACGTATCTTAGAAACTTTCTTATCCGCCGAATTCGAGGGAGGAAGACATGAAGAGCGTGTGAGCGGTATTCCATGTAAAGCCTGAGTGCCTATGGTGTGTCCAGTGAGCGCATAATTTCTTTACTGCGCTGAATAAATGCATTGAGATGGATGGGACTGCTTGGCCCATAAAAGCCAGTGTATATGGATTGGATTTCACCGGAATTATTGCAAAATACAATTGTGGGATAAGAAGAGAAAGTGTTCAGTGAAGGCAACTGTGCCAAGACATTTGTAGTTTGTGCAATTCCTCCGAAAAGGTAGTTGGTTTGTATTTGTAGCGTGGTGAGCATTTTGTCAATGCGTTTTTTTGCTACAGCAAATTCTGGGTATTTTTCAAAATATATATGAACCACTTCTATTGGCATTTCTGCTCTGAGGCTTTGCAGTGCCTCGGCGGCATCTTTGCAGTTGGGGCACCAGCTGCCGCTGATGAGGTAAATGGTTGGTGATCCTTGGAAATCTTGCTCACTTTTTTGTATGCCGTCTTGATCAAGAAGGGAAAATGTGAATGGGGCACGTGTGTCAATGGGTGTTGTTATATTCCATGGATCTTGTAATGAAGCCGAAATATCGGGATACGCCGTCCATGAAGCTATAAGTTGTTTATCATTGAAGAAAAATCCATTGTTTAGAGAGTCATCGACGATATCCGCGACGAAATACCAAAGGTGACTGCCGTCAAAGCTACTCAGGTGCACTTGATCGTTCATTATGTTACCTTCAAGGAAGCGGTAATCGCCTGTTTCGGTGAGGAATGTGCCTTCAAGAACTCCTTTGTTGTTGTCGAGTAGCAATATGGCTGGGTATTCTTTACCAGTGGGTGTCTGAAAAGTAGCTTTAAATTGAGGCGCGAGTACTGTTGTGGATCTGCTTGGCGTAAACCGAAAGTCTTTGTCATATTCGGCGACAAAATGAGCTTTGTGGTTTACACGGTTGCTGTCGGTCCAGTAGCCGGAGATGAGGTCTGGGCTTTCGGGGATCATGAAGATAGATCCGCCGTAAGTGGGAATGTGGAATATGATGGTATCGTGCTGTACTTTATCAAGTGTTAATTCTACATCTTCCTTACTGTTGTGGAAAGTGAATTGAACAAGTTCTCCGTTTTTCGCGAAAGAAGCGCTAACAGGTATTTCGGCATTTGGGCCGATAAAGGATATCCTCCACTTGCCTTCGGCGATCGGAACATCGTTCGCCGTGTGCGAGTTTTTGTGTTGGCAGGCATACACCAGCACTGTGAACAGTGCATATGCCAGAATGCGAAAACAAAGATTAGAATTCAAATTTGATACCTTGAGCAAGTGGTAGTTCAGCGCTGTAGTTTATGGTATTCGTTTGGCGGCGCATGTAGATTTTCCAGGCATCGCTACCGGATTCGCGTCCTCCTCCCGTTTCTTTTTCGCCCCCAAAGGCTCCTCCAATTTCGGCTCCTGAGGTTCCTATGTTGACATTGGCTATACCGCAGTCAGACCCTTGATGCGACAAAAAGCTTTCAGCTTCCCGCAAATCATTGGTCATGATGGCAGATGACAATCCTTGGGCCACTCCGTTTTGCATGGCGATGGCTTCATCAAGGGTACTGTATTTCATCAAATAAAGAAGGGGAGCAAAGGTTTCACTTTGCACAATGGGATAGTGGTTTTTTACTTCAGCAATGGATGGAGATACGTAGCATCCGCTTTCGTATCCACTACCGCTTAGTTTGCTTCCTTCAATGAGAAATTGACCACCTTGTTCTCGTACGGCTTTTATGGCATTGAGATAAGTATCTACAGCTTGCTGGTCTATAAGCGGTCCCATATGGTTTTGCTGATCGAGCGGGTTGCCGATCTTTAGCTGGCTGTAGGCTTGTGCCAATTTTGTCTTTACATCCTCATAGATGCTTTCATGGATGATGACACGCCTTGTGCTGGTGCAACGCTGTCCAGCGGTGCCCACAGCGCCAAAAACTGTACCGGGTACAACGAGCTTGAGGTTGGCCGATGGCGTAACGATGATTGCATTGTTGCCTCCGAGTTCTAGCAATGTTTTTCCAAGTCGGCTTCCTACATCTTGAGCGACTGCCTTGCCCATGCGAACAGATCCAGTAGCTGAAACGAGTGTTACGTCATGTGACCGTGTGAGCATTTGACCTACCTTGTAATCGCCATTGATAATGTTGCTTATGCCTTCAGGAAGATCATTGCGTTGCGCTACGGTATTCCAAATGTTCTGACAGGCTACGGAGCAAAGAGGGGCTTTTTCTGATGGTTTCCAAATGCAAACGTCACCGCATACCCATGCCAACGCGGTGTTCCAGCACCATACAGCAACGGGAAAATTGAAAGCTGATATGATTCCAACAATTCCCAGAGGATGATACTGTTCGTACATGCGGTGTTGAAAGCGTTCGCTGTGCATGGTGAGTCCGTGTAGTTGTCGTGAAAGGCCAACAGCGAAGTCACATATATCAATCATTTCCTGGACTTCTCCTAGTCCTTCCTGAAGTGATTTTCCCATTTCATAGGATACCAGCGCACCGAGATGATCTTTTTGTTTTCGCAGCTCATCGCCGAATTGGCGTACTATTTCTCCACGGCGGGGAGCAGGCACCATGCGCCAGCTTTGAAAAGCTGTTCGCGCGCTTTGAACAATGCGGTCAAAGTCCTTTTCAGTTCCAGTGGATAATGAACCAATCAAATGCCCATCAACTGGTGAAGTGCTTTCGAGTGTCGTACCCCCTCCGAAGAATGTTTTGCCAGTTGAACAACCATCATTGAATTCTTTTATACCGAGGGCATGAAGGTGGTCTGTAATTAAATTGGGCATGGGATGTTCATTTAGTTCGGGTGCAAATGTAATGATTTAGCAAGGTAGGCTAAATCAATGGCACCAATGGTTGTGATGTATTGAAAATGAATGATATGCTAAAAAGTGCTAATATAAACGAGATTTTCCTTTTTTAGGGGTGAGGTACCAGAGGAGCTGCTACGTGGAAATTTGGCCTATATATGATCGTTTTTGCGTAGCACATAGATTTGGCTGCTGAATGGATATGTATTGAGTAGAGCAAGGAAATTACTATAAAGACCTGTAAATAAAGAGAATAATGCGTTTTTTTTGACATATTTGCCACTGAGCATGGAAATGTACAGGGCATCGAGGTAGAGTGGTTTTGTTGTGGTCAACGTAAAGCCTGTTTCTTTGGCCAAAAGACTCATGGTGTAATCATCGTAGTGGCAAATGTGTCGGGGAACGTCATAAGCTGCCCAATATTCTTGGTAATGTTTGGCGTCATAGGACTGGTGGTTGGGCACAGCAATAAGGAGTGTCCCGGACGTGCTCAGTGATTGATGGTGCTGCCGCAAAACATCAATTGGGTTATGGAGATGTTCAAGAACATGCCACATGGTGATGCAGTCGTAAACAGCAGTGGAGTCAAAGTATTCTTTGGGTTGGTATACGGTCATTTTATCTCGCAGCAGTTTCTCTCTGCTTTGCTGATGAGGTTCCACACCGACGGCATGGATTCCCTTATTAGCAATATACTTTAAGAAATCACCAGCGCCGCAGCCGTAGTCCAACCAATTGGTTCCTGAGCTAGATTTTCTTGCGAGAGACCATTTGTACCTGAGGTTGTAGACTTGCCCAACGTGATACAGCCGGTTGATAAGTCCTCTTTTGGTTTTGGAGTGTGATATGTAGTTAGGAGAATTGTAGTAAGAGGACAGGTCGGAGGGAATGGGGTGTGTGTGTACGAGCTTGCATGATAGGCACTGCAGAAGCGAAAAATTCTCTTGCGAAATGGACCAGTCCCGCACTTCAAAAAGCTCCTTACTGTGGGATGAATGGCAGAGGGGACAGCGCGTCAAAGAGGATGTTCCACGTGAAACATCTCCCTTGTGTTCCACGTGGAACATGTTTTTATCTTCCGACATGGATCATCAGCACGGATATATCAGCAGGCGAAACTCCACTAATGCGCGATGCCTGTCCGATTGTTTTGGGCTTTAATTTAGCGAGCTTTTGGCGGGCTTCGGTGCTCAAGGAAACAAGTGCGCTGTAATCGAAATGGTCGCTCAAAACGATTTGCTCAAGCCGCTGAAGCTTGTCTGCCATCTCCTGCTCTTTTTCAATATACCCTTCATACTTGGATAAAATCTCTGTAGCCTCAAGGCATTCCTGGGTAAGTTCGGCTCCGAATTTTTCTCTAAAGCCGTCAAAGAATTCCTTCAACTCAGCGCTCCCTTGCTCTGCATGCAAGAGGGAGTATCCGGGTCGTGCCACAAGGCTTTTTGCCTTCACCTGCTGTTTGAGCGGACTCGAACCTATAGATTCCAGTACGGGATTCATTTCATCCGGGCGAATAGAAGTATCAGAGAGTACTTTGCTCAATCGGTGAATTAAAGTTGATTTTAACTCAACCTTCTCCATTCTTTCGTCGCTTGCCAAGCCAATGGCATGTGATTTTGGAGTGAGGCGCAGATCGGCATTGTCCTGACGCAACAGAATACGGTATTCAGCCCGTGAAGTAAACATGCGGTAGGGCTCTTCAGTGCCCTTTGTGATCAAGTCATCAATAAGCACTGCAATGTAGGCTTCGCTCCGCTGAAGAATGAAAGGATCCTTTTCCGCAAGTTTCAAATGTGCATTAATTCCTGCAATGAGCCCTTGACAAGCTGCTTCCTCATAGCCGGTGGTACCGTTTATTTGTCCTGCGAAATATAGGTTTTCGACAAGTTTTGTTTCCAGGGTATGTCCAAGCTGCGTAGGTGGAAAGTAATCATATTCTATGGCGTAGCCCGGACGAAACATTTTGGCCGATTCCAGTCCAGGAATCTTCCGCAGGGCAGCAGCTTGAACATCCTCGGGCAGGCTACTTGAAAATCCGTTCAAGTAAATTTCTACGGTGCTGAGTCCCTCTGGTTCTACAAAAAGTTGATGGCGGTTTCGGTCGGCAAAACGGTCAATTTTGTCTTCAATGGAAGGACAGTACCTCGGGCCAATACCTTGTATGCGCCCATTGAACATCGGTGAACGGTCAAACCCACTGCGCAGGATGTCATGGACCTCGTCGTTGGTGTAGGTGATGTGGCATGGCAGCTGAACATTCATGGGCTTGGTATCGAGATAGGAGAACTTACCAGGGACGGCATCCCCAGGCTGTATTTCCATTTTCGAAAAGTCGATGCTGCGCCCATCGAGACGCGGAGGCGTACCCGTCTTCATGCGCCCATGGGCGAAGCCAAGAGAAATGAGTTGCTCTGTGATGCCGTGCGCGGCTTTCTCCCCTGCCCTTCCACCTCCAAATTGTTTTTCGCCGATGTGCATGACACCATTTAAAAAAGTGCCGCTGGTTAAAATAACGGCGCGTGCTTTAAAATACACGCCAATGCCTGTAAGCACACCATGAACCCGCCCTTTATCATCGAGCGCAATCTCTTTGACCATATCTTGAAAAAAGTCGAGATTCGGGGTTGATTCCAGTACCGTGCGCCATTTTTCAGCAAAGCGCATGCGGTCATTCTGGGTGCGCGGGCTCCACATGGCGGGGCCTTTGCTTCGGTTGAGCATTCTGAACTGGATTGTGCTCTCGTCGCTTACAATGCCTGAGAATCCGCCCAAAGCGTCTATTTCTCTGATTATTTGCCCTTTGGCTATGCCTCCCATGGCCGGATTGCACGACATCTGGCCAATGGTATTCATGTTCATGGTAATCATGAGAACTTTTGAACCCATGTTGGCAGCTGCAGCGGCAGCCTCATTGCCGGCATGTCCGGCACCGACAACAATTACGTCGTACTCACCTAACATCACAATACATTCTAAGATTTTAAAAAGTGCGCAAAGATAGGTAAAAATCTTCTTTTTCAGTCATTTCGCGCTTCTGGGAGGGAGTTTTGTCTGAATACCCGCACAAGTGCAAAACCCCATGAACCATCACCCTATGCATTTCAACAAAAACGCCTGTTCCAAAGTGTGATGCATTCTCCCTGACGCGGTCAGTGCTTATGAAAATGTCGCCTGATACCTTTCCACTTTCACCGTAGTTGAATGTGATCACATCTGTGTAATCAGGGTGGTTAAGATATTGAATATTGATGTTTCGAAGGTGCTCATCACTGCACCAAACGCATGTAACTCCCTCATTGGTAAACCCTTCCGAGGCAATTACACCATGCAACCACAATTTGACTTGCTGGGCATATGGCATGCTCCATTTGGAGTCAGCACGTGAAAAGTGAACGGGAATGTATGCCAGCATCAGGCATCCACTTGAACAGGCTTATTGAGCTCGTTGAAGTACAGTTCGACCACCCGACCATCTTCAAGAAAATTAATTTGATCGGAAAGATGGCGCATGAGGAATACCCCGCGACCGTTGGGCTTTTCGAGGTTTTCAGGAGCGGTTGGATCGGGTACATTATCGTAGTCGAACCCTGGTCCTTGGTCTTCTATTCTAAAAAAGAATTGCTCAGGAGAGGCATCATAATTGAGGACCACAATTTTTGATGGATCCTGTTTGTTGCCATGATATATGGCATTGTTTACTGCTTCTGTAAGAGCTATGAGAATGTTGCCATAATGCTCTTCCTGTATGTGGTGGCGGTCGCAAAGGTCGTCGATCAATCGCTCGACAATAGTTATATTCTCACCTTTGGAGGCGAAGCTTATGGTTTCCATTTTTGCAGAGTCGGTCAAATACATTTATTGTGAGGTCTCAAAATTAAGAAAATATTCATTCACCCGCTCTTTGTAATAAGGCTTCATGTCAGGGGGAACTGTGCGGAGCAATTCAATTTCTCGCTCTTTACGGCGGTTATACTCCAAATACCTTTCGGGGTTACTGATTTCATATTCCGTCGGCTTCTCGCTTTTGCGTTTTTCTTCATATTCTCTTTCGCGTTCGGCACGCTCTGATTCCAGGAGCCGCGTCATGATTTCCTCCTGGCGTCGCAGGGTTTCACGTGTCAACTGCATGTTTACAAGGTCCTTTTCTGTTTCTTCCATTTGTTGTGCAATTTCCTCAAGACCCTTGCCCTCACCTTTGCCGCGCTGGTTGAGCTCTTGGGCCATCTTCTCTATTTCTTTACGCAGTGCTGCCTGCTCGGCCGCCATCTTAGCGATTTCCTTGCTCATGCCCCCTTGCCCCATCCCTGGTTTTGATTGGCCAGGCTGCTGCCCTTTCTCCATAGATTTTTTCATCTCATCGAGTTTCTTGCCCATTTCTTCCTGCATTTTGCTCATTTTGCCTGGCTTTCCTTTTGAAGGGGTGTTTCCGCCCCCACCTGGATTTTGGCAATTGCCTTTTCCTGGCATGTTGCTGGCCATGGCTTGCTGCATTTGCTGCAAAGCTTCATCGAGCAGCAGCGCTAAATTGTTGAAGGAGGTCATTGCGTACTGCTGTCTGGTAGTGGCACCGGCGGTTTGGCGTTCACCCAAATCGTCGAGCGCCTGTGCAATGTTGCGGTTGATGATGCCGATCTCTTCATTGACTACATTTTCAATTTGTATCACCCTTTTGCTTAGCGCAAAAAGAGAGTCTTCAACCATTTTGGCGTCGTCCTTGAGCTTGCGTTGCTTTCGTCCCATTTCCGTGTAGCGAGGGTCGTCACGGTCTATCACCTTCAGTTCCTCCATAATCTTTTCCTGGTCAAAACTTAGGGTCACGATGTTTTCAAGCAAGGCTCGAAGTGCTTCCATGTCCTCTCCTGCTTGCTCTTGTGCTCCGGCTTCCATGGCTGCTTGCATTTGGGCTGCCATTTGCTGCATCTTCTCACCGGCACTTTTTTGCGATTCAGATGCCTTTTTGTTTTTGTCTTTGCTCAGTTCTTGTGAGCTGTCTTGCATGTCTTTGCTGATGTCTTCCTGTTGTTTCTCAGTATCGAGAAGATCATTGGGCTGCTCGAGCGCTTCATTTTTTTCTTTCAAAGATTCGAGGTCCTCTTTGAGTTTTTCAAATTCTTCATTGAGGGCATCTTGCTTTTCTTTCAGCGCATCGTTGTCGGCGTTTTTCTCAAGGCTCTCTTCTGCGAGTTCCTCCTGTTTGGCCGCGAGTTCTTCAAGTTTATCCATGGCCTGTTCAAATTCGGCTTCAAACTCCATTTGCTTAAAAAGCTCAAGACTCTTGTCCAACTCTTTCTCAAGGTCTTCCTGGCTCATCTTCATGTTTTCGAGCTCTTCCCTCAGGCTGTCCTTGTCAAACTTTTCGAGCATTTCCTCGAGTTTGCGGTACATTTCCTTCATCTCATCGCTCATGAGCTCGTCAAAAAGCTTTTCGAGCATGCGCTGTTTTTCCATGATGGATTCACTTTGCTGCATGTACCGTTCCTCTTGCTGCAGTTTACCTTTGTTTTGCTGCTGTATTTTCTCGACCTGTTTTTGGAGTTGGGTTTGCTTTTTCAACAAATCTTCGAGCCGCTTTTTTTCCTGCCAACCCATTTCTTTGTTTTGCAGCAGGTCTTTGTTGAGCGCGTCTATTTCCTTTTTTAGTTCTGCAGCTTCTTTGAGGCTTTTTTCTAAGTCAGCCTTTATTTGTTCATTGCTTTCTTTGCGCTGATCTTTTAGTTCTTCGGAGGTCGGGGCTTTGTAACTCTGCGTGCCGCTGCGTGTACTCTTACGGCCGTTTACGCCATCATTGTCCCACACTTCGAAGTAGTAGTCCACCTTGTCGCCAGCACCGAGGCTTAATTTTTCGAAGTCGAAGAAGTGAAAAAATTCTTGGGCGAGCTGCGGACTGATACGCACTTTTTCAGAGTTTTTAATTTCCTCTCCGTCGGCCCGTAGATGGCTGTAATGGAATACCAGATCTGTAAGGCCGTAATCATCGCTGATGGTGCCTCCGAAGTATATTTTGCGGTTGTCGGTGGTGTCAGGACGGGCATCGAGCTGAATTTTCGGAAAGGCATCTTTAATTACTTCAATGCGGTAATTCAGGGTATCTGTATAGCCAACGATCGAGTTGGAAGGGCTGAGCATGTAGCGTTCAGGCTGTGTGGCGCGTCGCTTGAAGCTGAAGCTGCCTCCTCGCCCGGCATTGAGGATGTGTGTGCTGTCAGCGAAAGCCAACATGAGTTGTTCGGTATTGCCGGTTTGAAAAAGCCAACTGATGGCAGTTCCTTCAGGCACCTTGAGGTTGCCGGAGTTGGGTAGGGTTTCGGCTGCTTTGTTCAGGTATTTCGGGTATTCCAAGCCCACTTGAAACTCTACAATTTGCGGGGTAGGCAATACCTTTAACGTGTACGGAGCGCTGTAGAATCCTTCAGCACTCAGCTTGAAAGGAATGTCATTGCGCACATTGCGAAAAGTGTAACTGAAGCTGCCTGCGCCCTCTTGTTTCAGGCGAAACAGCTTACCATCAATAGCAACCCGCATTTCATTCGGAGCATAGCCGCCATCAGTTTGAACGTGAAGCGTAAAGTTGCTGTTGAGGGGTGTTTGCAGATTATCATTTTGGACCAGAAACACAAAGGGGGCTTCAGGAATGTACTCCACATTGTAAGCTACAAGGCGTTGGGTGCCTTCTTTGAGCACTGAAGGAGCTACTGCAAAAAGGATTGCCATGAGCAGCAGCGGGGGAAGCACATATTTGAGGTAACGTTTGTTTTCACCAAAGTTCACCGCAGCACTGAATGGAACGGGCTGAAGACCCTCCATACGCTGCTCAATACTTGCCATAAGCAACTGGCTAGCGCCTCCAAGGGCATCAGCCTGTCGCTTGAGCTGCAGGGTATTGAGCAGTTTGTCACTCACCTCTGGAAAGTGCAGCCCTATCATCCGCGACGCTTCATCATGGCTTATTACCTTGCCCAAGCGCATGAGCTTGAGGGTGGGGTAGATGATGTATTTGCCGAATAGGCCGGCAAAAACGCCCAAAAGAGCAAAAAACATTACCGTGCGCACGTTGGTTGAAAAGCGCCCGAAGTACTCAAGGCTCACCGAGAGCAGGAAAGCCACCAAGCCAATGGCTACGAAGTACATCACACCTTTGATTATCTGGTTCTGATAGTACTTGCGGGTAAAGCTGTCGATCTTTTCGATCAATGCATTGTATGTCGTTGTCATAGTCAAAAAATGGAACCTTAGTAAGGCAACCCGCTAAGTTAAGGATTGAAGCGCAGCTTTTACAGCTGGGCTATCACAAATTTGCTCAACTCAAGTTTTCGCCCATTGGAAGTAACAACGCTCAACCAGCCTGATTGTGTATGTATGAGCCCTCGATTTTCGCATAAGGAACACATAGCACGCAGATCGAACACGGGTGAATAGGTGTTGAGCACCAAGAATCCGCCGGGTTCGAGCAGCGCCGTTGCCGTTGCGATCAATTCACCCAAGCGCTCTTCGAGGCGCCAGCGCGCACCACCCTTGCCTATCCCATATACGGGTGGGTCCATACTGATGCCGTGGTATTTGCGTCCACGTTTGGCCTCCCTTTCGGCAAATTTGAATGCGTCATCGCATACCCACCGGATTGTATCGCGTCCATTTTCAGCGGCGTTGCTTGCTGCCCAGTTGATTACAGACCGCGAGGCTTCTACATGATACACATCGGCTCCGCAGCTTGCAGCCACCATGCTCGCTGCACCGGTATAGGCGAAGAGGTTAAGGTAGCGCTGGCCTGGCTTAAGCTGCTTCCGCAAAAAATGCCAATGGTCTTGCTGTTCAGGAAATAAACCTACGTGCTTGTAGGGCCCCGTTTTGCACAGCGCGGTAAAGGATTGCCCGCTCACTTGCAAGCTACAGTGCCATTCCTCAGGCGGAGAAGGCAGCCAATGGCCTTTGGCGTTTTTACTTTCGTGAAAATAGCCTGCAGCCAGGCGCTTCCATTCGGCTGCCGGCATGGCCGGGGGGCCCACAGCAAGCACCTCCGGACGGTCGAGTACTACTGCGCCGAAGCGTTCCAGCTTGCGGCCATGACCAAAATCCAGAAGAGCGTAATCAAGCAAGGCGTTTCATTGTTGTGGCCACAAAGATAGCGCCTGCCCCTGAGCAAAACCGTGTATCTTTGTGGCCCTAAAATTAGCACATATGTCAAGCCCGCGCGTCCGTGTACGTTTTGCACCCAGCCCTACAGGTCCCCTCCACATGGGAGGGGTGCGTACAGCACTGTACAACTATCTTTTTGCGAAGCAGCAAGGAGGCGACTTCATACTCCGTATTGAGGATACCGATCAGGGACGCTTTGTGCCAGGCGCAGAGCAGTACATCAAGGAAGCTTTGGAATGGTGCGGAATAGCTCCTGAAGAAGGCCCGGGTTATGGTGGTACCCATGCCCCCTACCGCCAAAGTGAGCGCAAAGCAATGTATCGCGCTTATGCCGATGAGCTGGTAGAGGCAGGAAAGGCTTATTTCGCATTCGATACACCCGAAGAGCTTGAGGACATGCGCAACCGGCTGAAGCAAGCGGGCTCGAGCTCCCCTCAGTACAACGCGATAACCAGAGAGAGCATGCGCAACAGCCTTACGCTAAGCAATGACGAGGTGGAAAAGCTGCTGCGCGAAGAGGCTCCTTACGTGATCCGATTCAAGATGCCCAGAAATGAGGAAGTCCGTGTGCATGACCTTATTCGTGGCTGGGTGGTTGTGAATACCAAAGAACTTGACGACAAGGTGCTTTTCAAAAGTGATGGCATGCCAACCTACCACCTCGCCAATATTGTAGACGACCATACCATGGAAATAAGCCATGTGATACGAGGTGAGGAATGGCTCCCTTCGGCACCGCTCCATGTACTGCTATACGAAGCATTTGGCTGGAGCACGCCCGAATTTGCCCACCTTCCCTTGCTGCTCCGCCCTGATGGAAACGGCAAGCTCAGCAAGCGCGACGGTGATCGACTCGGTTTTCCTGTTTTTCCGCTCAACTGGACTGACCCCACCACAGGAGAGCAAAGCAGTGGATATAGGGAACGTGGATATTTTCCGGAGGCATTTGTCAATATGCTCGCCATGCTGGGCTGGAATCCAGGAACACCTCAAGAAATCTTTTCATTGGAGGAGTTGGTTCAATCATTCAGCCTGGAGCGTGTGGGCAAAGCCGGAGCAAAATTTGACCCCGATAAAGCCCGATGGTACAACCAACAGTACCTGCGACACACGGCTGATGCGGTATTGGCTGACATGGTTGCTCCATTTGCGGAAGCAAAAGGGTACCAAGCCGATAATGTGTACCTCACGGAGGTGTGCCGCCTCATGAAGGAGCGCGCTCCTTTCACCGCCGAAATAGTGGAAGCAGGTGCATACCTCTTTGAAGCCCCCCAAGAGTATGATGAGCAAACCCTGCGAAAGAAATGGAAAGAGGATACCGCAGGACGTATGGACCGACTTAGAAATGAATTTGCCAGCCTCGGCAATTGGGAAGCTGCTGATCTTGAAGCGGCATTTAAATCATTTCTCGAAAATGAAGGCGCCGGTATGGGTGCTGTGCTGCCCAACCTCCGACTCCTTGTCACCGGGCAAGGCATGGGACCAGGCATGTGGGACATCATGGCCCTGCTAGGCCGTGAAGAGAGCCTCAATAGAATGAGGACAGGAATAAGCAAACTTGGATAATGCAAAGAATAGAAGTAAACGACATCAGGCTATATGCCTACCACGGCTGCTTGCCCGAAGAGGGGAAGATAGGAGGAGAGTACATTGTGCACGTGTGGGTTGATACGGACTTCACGGCCTCGTACGCGAGCGACAAATTGAATGACACGGTTGATTACGTGCACTTGAACCGCATCGTAGCAGAGGAAATGGCACAGAGATCAAAGCTCATTGAACACGTTGGGTATAGAATTCTAACCCGAATCAAGCGCGAAAGCCCGGCAGTGCTCAAGGCAGGACTTCGCCTACAGAAGCTTTCACCACCGATCAACGGCAATGTAGGCGACGTGGCTGTGGTGATGGAACTATAACCTTTTGCTGCAAAAAGAGTAAAATTCGTAAAATGCGCCTGAATTTACTAATTTAGCGCTCCCAAATTCAAAAGGGTCACGTGGCCGAGCGGTTAGGCAGAGGTCTGCAAAACCTCGTACAGCGGTTCGAATCCGCTCGTGACCTCAAAAATAAGCCCACATTCTGAAAAGGATGTGGGTTTTT
>DAIOTP010000031.1:0-1286 GCA_036751905.1 Cryomorphaceae bacterium | reverse complement strand
AATCCGCTCGTGACCTCAAAAATAAGCCCACATTCTGAAAAGGATGTGGGTTTTTTCATGGATTGAACATGCGAAGCAAACAGAGGTCAGGAGAATTTATTTTCGGTACCCTGAGCTGAAATTATCATCTGAACCCGTGGGCGGGGTAACCGCTCCCGATACACCGGTGATGCGGTCAAAGGCTGCATAAAGAGCGCAGATGCTTATGGGAATGGTAAACAACAAGCCGACTCCCAAAGCGAGTATTCCTGCCAGGTTGATCAAACCAAGCACGATGATGAACCCGAAAAAGCTAAACCACTCCTTGCTGATTACTTTTCGGCTCCATTCCATTCCATCCCAGAAAGGATAGCGGTAAAAAATGATAAACTGAATACTGAAAGCATAGGCAATCGCCAAGTAAATGCCTGGAAGCACAAGCAATATCAAGCCCAGAGAAACGAGCAGCGTGCCTACCAAACCGTAAAGAACAAGTGGACCAATCAGGTCAAAACCCTTGAAAAAGGTGTTGAATTCAGTAGGCTCATTGCGCTTAATGCGGTGCGCCATGATGTATACGCCTGCGAACAATACAGGCCCAATTACGGTGCCTGAGAAAGGCACAACGGCTGAAACAATTGTGGACACAACCAAAACAAGCAAGGTATAGGCAACGAACTCTCCAGCCTTTTTCTTAAACAAATCGAAGCCTTCGCTGATTGCATCTCCTATACTGAAGGTGTATCCATTGGCGATCAAGTCTTGCGGCGCACGGGCACTGCCTTCGTATTGCCCAGGATTGTCAATGATTTCCATTGTAAATGAAGGTTGTCGAAATTAGAAATTTTGGCTGTTGGCCAGGCTCAACAGCATACCCCCGAAGAGTGCAAAAATGAGAACATAAAATACAATGGCGATCAAAATCCAAATGAGTGCGGCCTTTGCCCAATTCTTTTTTGATGGATGTGTGTCGTCACTGAAAGCCCACACAAAGTACATAATGAGGTTCACCAGTGGAATAAAGCTCAACAGGAGTGTAACCATCCAATCTTTTGTGGATAAGGGTCGATAAGTGCTTTCGGGCTGATCAATCATGGCTCATGTGTTTAAGATTTGGTAGCCGAAAGAAACAAAATTTCAGTAGTATACCAAACTACACTTGGACAAACGGCTCATGCATAAAAGCTGAAGCTGCAAACCAGCATCTTACAAATAAAAAAGCCACGCCAATGGCGCAGCTTTTAAAAACCTTGTGACCCGGGAGGGACTCGAACCCCCAACCGTCAGAGCCGAAATCTGATATTCTA
>DAIOTP010000030.1:0-27728 GCA_036751905.1 Cryomorphaceae bacterium | reverse complement strand
GTGTGCGAATAATCCAGAGAGCGCATGCACCGATGACCGCCAGTACAAGCAAACTAAACGACCTGTGCACTTTGAACAAGAAGCTCAGGGCATCAATCCACAACGCCCGAGGAAGGGAAGTGCTTCGGCTCAATGCATCCACCTCCTCACGCACCTCGGTGCCCATGGCAATCTGGACCAAGAGCAAAAAGAGCGCAGCCAAACCCACCGCTATGATTCGCCTGTCGCGTTTTGCAATGAAGGCGAATTCCACCGGCTTCAATTTGGCCACCATTACGGAAAATATAGCAACCAATCCAAGGGCCGAAAACATATGATAGGTAATGCTGTGCGGTATCAGGTTGCCATCAACAACCAATTTTCCGAGCCAGGCTACGAAAGCCAGCAAAACAAGCCCAAGCGTGCCCAAGCCAGTTACAAGTGGACTGCGCCTGAAATAAAACAAGGACAAAAGAAAAAAAGCAAGAACAGGCACACCGCTCAGCGCTCCAAGAAACCTGTTGATGAATTCAATCCAGGTGTGTAAGGGGTCAAAGTGGGCGTAATCATGCTTTGTGTAACGCTCCCAGGCATCCATATCAATGGCTTCACCCGATTGAAAGTCATCTTTAGCAACGAAAAAGGCGTCTTCATACAATATCATTTGGCCCTTTTTGAAGTCACGATCTGGGTACCACGTAAGCACGTCCAGATTGGTAGGCGGAATGCAGTAGCCAAAGCATTTGGGCCAATCGGGACAGCCCATCCCTGCTCCTGACATGCGCACCACGCTGCCAGCAAGCATAACCAGCAACACCATAAAAAGGCTTGCCAGGGCTGTTCGGTAAAGGTATTTCTGCATTCTAATCAGCGAACTGTTACCAAAACAAAACCCCTCACAGGGAGGGGTGTTTTGAAAAAATCGGATTTTTTAGAACAATCGACTAAAAATCGAGAAGACATTGGGCAATTTGTACTGCAATTGAGGCTTAAAACTCACTTTGCTGTTGCTATCATTCTCTTCAGCCTGGCCTTGTGGAGCCACTTTTGGCGTGTAGTGCACCACATGCACCGCCTCTACGGAATAATGGCCACCTTTCATTTCATTGATTGCTCTGATGAGCTCAGCCTCCGTAATTTTTGAGTTGTCAAACTCCACAATGGCCGTATTGGCTTCACCTGCTCCTACGAAGTTGATATCAGATTGGCTCACTCCTTCGAGCCCCGCAAGGGTTCCGGAAATCTTTGAACCACAAGCCATGGCGCAGCCCATACCGTCAATGGTCAAGGTAGCTACGTACTTCTCTCCGCCTGAAGTAGAAGTCATTTCACTGCGGGTTATTTCCAATGCTGAGCCGGTCTGCTCTGTCTCTGCTTTGTTCTCAGTGGAGCAGGCCATAATTGTTGCCACAGCAGCGGCCATGAACACATAAATAAATGATGATTGTCTGCGCATTGTTGTCCAATTGTTCATTTAAAGAACAAATGTACGAAAGGAAGGTTTTCCGGCAATGAAAAGCTTAGTTTCGTCGCCTCAATTCTCAATTTTTGGCTAGCACCCGGCACTGGATCACACTTATTCTACTGGCGCTCATATGGGGCAGCTCATTTATTTTGATCAAACGCGGACTCTTCGCCAGCGGGGGCCTTGTATTGTTTTCCGGAGCTCAGGTCGGCGCACTGCGCATATTGATTGCTGCTTTGTTCATGGTTCCTTTCGCCTTTCGGCAAATGAAGCTGCTGCGACATGGCCGATGGAAATATTTCATCGCTGTTGGGCTCTTTGGCAATGCCATTCCGGCATTCCTATTTGCAAATGCACAAACCCATATTCCGAGTGCTTTGGCAGGTATGCTCAACGCCATGGTGCCCATATTCAGTCTGTTAATTGCAGTATTCATATTCAAGGTAAAGGTGCAATGGACACAGGTAGCGGGCATTGTACTGGGACTTATAGCGGCGGCGGGCATACTGCTGGCTTCTGGCGGGCTTGCGGGTGCTTCCGTACACATAGGCTGGAGTGCCCTTGTAGTGCTGGCTACGCTGTGTTACGCCATCAGCCTCAACGTGATCAAGCAGTTTTTACAAAATGAACCTGCGGTAGCCATCACCGGGCTTGCCTTGGTCCTTGTAAGCCCTCTGGGTGCGGCTGTTCTTCTGGCTGGCGATTTTGCCGAAAGGCTCACCAACACACCGGGTGCATGGCAAGGCCTCCTGGCTGTGAGTGGACTTGCCATTTTTGGGACTGCACTGGCACTTGTCCTTTTCAACCGCTTGGTGCAAGAAACCAATACCCTTTTTGCCTCTTCGGTAACCTACCTCATCCCGTTGGTGGCCGTATTGTGGGGCGTATTTGATGGCGAAAGTATATCCACAATCCAAGTGGTGTGTGGCAGTGTGATGCTGTTCGGGATCGTCCTGATCAACCAACGCAAAAAATAGTTTGCCAAACAAAAGGGTTTGACTATCTTTGCCGCCCTTTTAAGGGAATTAAAAATCAAACAAACCACGCCATGTACGCAATAGTTAACATAGCAGGGCAGCAATTTAAAGTGCAAAAAGATCAGCACATTTTCGTGCACAGGCTCAACAACAACGAGGGTGATGAAGTCACTTTTGGAGAAGTTTTGCTTGTGGAGAACGACGGAAATATCAGTGTTGGCGCCCCGGCTGTATCAGGTGCAAGCATTACCGCAAAGGTAGTAGAGCACGTGAAAGGTGACAAAGTCATCGTATTCAAAAAGAAGCGCCGCAAAGGGTACCAAACCCGAAACGGTCACCGCCAGCAATTTACCAAGATTGCTATCGCGGGAATATCTTTCGGTGGTGCTGCAAAAAGCGCCAAGAAAGAAGCGCCTAAAAAAGAAGCAGCGCCTGAAGCAGAAACAGATACTGAAACCCAAAACGCTTAAAATCTACGAACAATGGCACATAAAAAAGGAGTCGGTAGTTCCAAGAACGGTCGTGAATCAGAAAGCAAACGACTTGGCATCAAAATTTTTGGTGGACAAGACGCGATAGCCGGCAATATCATTGTACGACAGCGCGGTACCCGCCACCATGCGGGTGTAAACGTAGGCGTGGGCAGAGACCACACCTTGTTCGCACTCAGCGATGGTAAAGTTGAATTTCGCAAACGTTCCGGCAACAAATCATTTGTATCGGTTATCCCGAGCGGAACAGAACAATAATCCAAACATCACTTTGATGAGAAACTCCTGCCTTGTCAGGAGTTTTTTTATGCCCCTAGCACACTAAATTGTAATTTCGAAGCCCAAACCCTACCCCATGTTGACCCTTCAATATCTACGTGACCATACAGAAGAGGCCATAGAGCGCCTCGAGAAGCGCAATAAAAAAGGCCTGGAAAAACTTGTAAACGAAGCTTTAGGCTTCGATGCAGAAAGACGCAATGTGCTTGCCTCATATGAGAGTTTACAAGCCGAGGTCAACAAAGCCTCCAAGGAAATTGGGGGTCTCGTGCAAAGTGGCGCAAAAGCAGAAGCCGATACACTCAAGAACAAGGTGGCACTCCACAAAGGTGAACTTCAAGAATTAAAAACCAAGCTTGGTCAAATCGAAACCGACCTCAACAATATCCTTTACCAAATCCCGAATGTGCCGCATTCGCAGGTGGCCAAAGGATCAACACCCGATGAAAATGAGGAAGTGTACCGTCAAGGTGAACTGCCTGCATTGTTCGAAGGGGCCATACCCCATTGGGAGCTCGCGTTGCGGCATAAACTCATAGATTTCGAAACCGGAGTGAAAATAACCGGTGCCGGATTTCCTCTGTACACCGGCAAGGGTGCACGCTTGCAAAGGGCACTGATCAACTTCTTCCTCGATGAAGCAACCAATGCCGGATATGGGGAGGTAATTCCTCCTTTGGTAGTCAACGAGGATTCTGGATTTGGAACAGGACAACTTCCTGACAAAGAAGGCCAAATGTACTTCATCGATGAAGACCAACTCTACCTCATCCCTACTGCCGAAGTGCCAATCACCAATATATTCCGGGATGTGATACTGGAGGAGTCCGAGCTTCCTGCGCGTCATTGCGGCTATACCCCTTGTTTCAGGCGTGAGGCGGGTTCATACGGCGCGCATGTGCGAGGCCTCAATCGATTGCACCAATTTGATAAAGTCGAGATCGTGGAAATAGTGCATCCTGACCACAGCTATGCTGTACTTGATGCCATGGTAGAACATGTAAAAAGCTTGCTCACAAAACTTGCGCTCCCCTTTCGCATTCTACGTCTTTGCGGTGGTGATATGGGATTTGCCGCGGCCATGACCTACGATTTTGAGGTGTACAGTGCCGCTCAAGGCAAATGGCTGGAGGTAAGCTCAGTATCCAACTTCGAAACCTTTCAAAGTAACCGCCTCCGGTGTCGCTTTCGCAAAAATGCTGAAAAGAAAACCGAATTGGTTCATACCCTCAATGGATCAGCACTCGCCTTACCGCGTATTGTTGCAGCTATTTTGGAAAACAACCAGGATGAAACCGGTATCCAAATTCCCGAAATTCTCCATGCCTACACGGGCTTCACGCGCATTGGATTATGAAAAATGTGTGCTGCATCACACTGAGCCTGTCGCTCATAACGTGTAGCTCTGTAGATTACAGCGATGACCTCCGTCGCAACAACGGACTTGTAGAGGCGCTTGAGGGTATTCGCCTGCAAATCCTCGACATGGACACTGCTCAACTCAATGAGCTGCGCGATACCCGGCTTACCTTTTTGCTTTCTTTGGATTCAATGCTCAAATATGAAGTCGATACCCTTGACAGCAGCAGTGCTGAGTTTGTGAGGAGCTTTACACAGCTCGGTCAACCTACGCACCCTTCATCGGTTGATATAGATCCTATGAATATCAGGATAAATGCAGCCATCCGTCAGCTGCTCGACCTCAACCACGACCTCGAACACAATCTATTGCCCCCCGACAGCGTTTCATATCTGTTATCGCACGAACGGCAAAATGCCAAGGCCTTAATTGAACAAGCACAGCAATTCTACAAAAGGATTCGAAAAGAGGAGCACAATCATGCGGAATGGTTGTTGCAAAAGGACAGCATTGTGTATAAATTCAGATATTAGGGCCATGAACAAATGCATCTCACTTCTTCTTTTTTGCCTCTTGCTGCTTCCGCAAATTCAACTCAGCGCGCAGGGAAGCAGTGATGAACAACTCGCGGCTTATTACTTGGAAAATGGGGAGTTCGAAAAGGCACGGCTCTATTACGATAAGCTGTACAAACAGAGCCCGAACAGCGGCAATTACAATGCTTTACTGCAATCACTCAGCGAACTGAAAGAATACAAAGAAGCGGAAAAGTTGGTAAAACAGCACATGAAGCGGTTCAACTCCAACATTTACTACATCGATCTCGGGGCGCTGTATGAGTCGATGGACGACGCCAAAGCGGCCAACAAAGCATACGGTGAGGCCATCAGCTCGCTGCCCAAGAGCCAGGGTATGGTGATTCGAACAGCCAATGAATTTATACGCCGCAACAAGCTCGAATTGGCCCTTGAAACCTACCAACACGGCAAAAAATTGCTCGACAACAGCTACCCATTCAACTATGAAATAGCCAGCTTGTACGGTACAATGGGCGACAAGGAGCGCATGATTACAGAATATTTGGATCTGGTAAGCTTCAACAATGCCTACCTCCAAACGGTCCAAAATTCAATCAGTCGCAGCATTGACATGGATGAAGATGGGCCTCAAATGGAGTTTTTGCGCACTGAACTGCTCCGACGTATACAACGAAGCCCCCAAGAAACTGTTTTTGCAGAAATGCTCACTTGGCTCTTCCTTCAGCGGCGCGATTTTAACTCAGCCTTGATTCAGCTGAAAGCCATTGACAAGCGCCTGAATGAAGATGGACAACGCATACTCACACTGGCCAGTTTGGCCATGAACAATGGCTCGTTTGATGTAGCATCCAAAGCATACCAATACTTGATTGACAAAGGAGCCAACAGCGCATTTTACACCTACGCCAAGCTTGGACAGTTGCGGGCTGATTTTGAACTTTTGCGCGCAAGCTACCCTCCAGATACAGTGGCAATCGCTAAGCTCAATGAGGCCTATGACAATACCATCAAAGAGCTGGGCGTAAGTATCGAAACTGTCGATTTGCTCAGACAAAAAGCCCAACTCGAGGCCTTTTACCTAGGCGACATGCAAGCCGCTACCATCACATTGAACAATGCCTTGGACATTGCAGGCCTCAGACCAACGGTTATTGCAGAAACCAAACTGGAACTGGCGGAAATACTGATCGCCCGTGATTACATCTGGGATGCTTCCCTCCTTGCATCACAGGTTGATAAAGATTTCAAACAAGATGTAATAGGCTTTGAAGCCAAGCTGCTCAATGCGCGCATCAGCTACTATGTGGGTGATTTTACTTGGGCTCAGGCCCAGCTTGATGTCTTGAAGGGCAGCACCTCCAAGCTCATAGCCAATGACGCCATGAAGCTATCGCTGCTTATCACGGACAATTATAACCTTGACACCATCCCAGAGCCTATGGTGAAGTACGCACGGGCTGATCTGATGGTACTGCAGCGTCAATACACAGCCGCTGAGGCAACTTTGGACAGCATTGTTCGATTGTATCCCTACCATGCACTCAGCGACGAGATACTGATGCAAAAAGCGCGCATTCGAGAGGCCACCAGCGATATTGAGGGCGCCTTGGGCTTTTACCAGCAAGTGCTCAGCAACCACTATTTCGACATTACGGCTGATGATGCACTGTTTCGCATGGCCGAACTGCATGAAAGCCATACCCGTGATACCGCCAAAGCCGCTGAACTCTACAAGCAGTTGATTCTTGACTTTCCAGGTAGCTTATTCACGGTGGAGGCCCGGAAGCGCCTGCGCGCCTTACGTGGCGATGAGGACGGTGTAGCCCCAATCAGAAGCATACCTGAAAAAATGCCTTAAATGCCAAGGCATGATGCTATGGCTGCAGTTCGAGCTTAAAGCCCACGCCGTGAACGTTGGTTATGGACACTTTCGGTTCGTCGGTGAGGTACTTTCGGAGGCGAGTAATGAACACGTCCAAACTCCGGCCCACAAAGTAGCTGTCATCTCCCCAAATGAGGGTGGTAAGCAATTCCCTCTCAATCACCTGATTTTTTCGTTCACAGAGCAGTTTCAGAATGCTGACCTCTTTCCGGGTAAGTGTTTTGGCACCACTGGGCCCTACCAATTCAAAATTATCGGGATCAAAGCGTATTGAACCCAGCTGATAAAGCCTTCCCTCCACTTCCTTCTTTGGCGTTCCACTGCGCCGAAGTATGGCCTCCACCCTCAACAGCAGCTCCTCACTGCTGAAGGGTTTAGTGATGTAGTCATCGGCACCACTTTTGAAGCCGCGCACCTTGTCTTCAATCATGCCTTTTGCCGAAAGGAAAACGATGGGAACCGCGGAATCCACCTTTCGGATATCCCGGGCGAGTTCGAACCCATCCTTCTTTGGCATCATCACATCCAAAATGCACATATCATAGGCCCTTTGATTGAATTGTTTCAATCCCTCCATGCCATCCCTGCTTAAGTGCACGCGGTAGCCATGCTCGCGCAACGTATCTTGAATTGCAAACCCCAATCCGGGATCATCCTCTACCAGCAGTATGGTGGGTGTATGTTCTTCCTGGCTCATCCTTGTTTTATTGGCAATTGAATCTGAAAAGTGCTCCCTTCATTTTCGCGGCTCTCTACCGTGATCTTACCGTTATGGGCCTGTACCATTTCCTGTACATAATACAAACCAAGCCCATACCCCTTTACATCATGCACATTACCAGTAGGTACACGGTAAAACTTGTCAAAGATAAACGGGATGGCCTTTTTCGGAATGCCAATACCCCGGTCTTTTACAGCCACTATAAAGCGATTGTTCACATTGTATGTATGCACCGTAATCGATACTTCTTCCTTACTGTATTTTATGGCATTGTCGAGCAAATTGTGGATGATGTTGCTCAAGTGTACGATGTCACCACTCACCATGGTTTGCACTGCTTCCAGCTTCATATCAAGCTGCAAGCCACTGCCTGAATGCACAAGCTTGATGGCTTCTACAGCTGTCTGTATGAGCTGATGCATATCGATATTCACCAATTGCAGTTTCACCTGCCCCCTATCGAGGGCTGCAAGCTGCAATACTTTTTCGACTTGCATGCGCAGCCGTTGATTTTCATTTTGGATCAGCTGTGCGTACTGGTTCAGGCGCCCGGGTTGATGAACTATGGCCGGATTCAAGAGCACCTCACTTGAAAGGGATATGGTGCTTATCGGCGTTTTGAGTTCATGGGTCATGTTGTTGATGAAATCCGTTTTCATTTCTGAAAGGCGCTTCTGCCTGAGGATGATAAATATAGCATAGGCGAAAAAAATAAATACAATAAGGCTTATCAGTGCGGAAAAAGCCCATGTAGCAACCTGTTCATGAGGAACTTCCACCAAATAGCTTTCCCGATCCGGAAAAAAAACAGAAAAGTAGTGGCCATCTTTGTCCCACTTTATTTCAGGGGCAGCCTCGGAGCGCTTTCCCGAGGTTTCATCGGCTACGAGCGCCACATAATTACCAAATACAATGCTGTCAGTAAAGCAATCATATACGCCGTATTCAAAATTCTCTCCTATGTTGCGCTGAGCGAACTCACTGATCAGCAAGCTTTCAAGCAAGTAGGGATGTACAGTGTCATTGATCGCAACAGTGAAGTAATTTGGCCGTACCTGCTTCACAGCTTCAAAAAGCTTGGCCGGGTCATTGTTGATAGAGAGAATTTCATTGGCTACGTTGGTCAAGGCGATGGTAACCCTGTCATTAAAAAGTTTGGCTTCGAGCTGTGCCTGCTCTATGTTCAGATTAAGCTGTTGTTGCTGAACGCGAAATGCCTTGTCGAGCCAAAATATTTGTGTAGCCACAATGCCTACCACCGAAAAAATGGCGAGTAACAATAAAGTGCTGATCAAGCGACGGCTCATACAGCGAAGATAGGCAATGGGCCAATGCCCACTTCAGCATTAACGAATCTCTAACAAGGCAAAAAAAAACCGGCCTTCCGGTCGGTTTACACTTGAAATGATGTCTTAGTCATTTTGCCGGCGTTCTTTCACCAGAGTACACACCCTAAGCACATCAAGTCCATTCCCATAATAGGTACAGTTGAGGCGAATTACCTCCCCCAGTACATCTCCTTCAGGAATGGATAGCAATTTTTTTAAATCAGCGGCACGAAGGCTGTTGGTGGTAGCTGTTTTCATGTTTTCCCGTTTCGTTAGCAATTCTCACTTAATTAAACCCAATTTTGAGATAAAGGTTACGCTGCTCAAAATTCAGTACAAAGAAGCACGAAAAAACCCCTCTTTGCGGGAGGGGTTTTCGAACATCTTTCAACGGTTCTTAGTGGAAAGGACACACGTAAGGAGAAGTTCTATTCTCGGCAATAATCCGATTCACATTTACTGTTATGGTAGCGACAAGAGTTTCAGCATCGTACTCAAAATCATCGAGCTGATTTCGAACAGCATTGATGAACGGCGGAATATCAGGAGTTGCCGATCCCATGCCCACATTGTCATTGAGTAGGATTTCGTTTTCTGACATGATGTAGGTCAGACCCATATCTGAAAAACGGCGTCCTTCGGCGATAAACACTTCCTGACGCATGAGATAAAGCATCTCCAACATATCCACCTCATCGCTGATTGCGTCGAGCATATCGTGTGTAATAGAGGTTCCACTGACAATAGGTACAGTGATAAATCCATCCTTACGGTCAAGAACCAACCCTTCACGTCCATCAACAATGACTGCTGAAGTGTCGGGTCGGGATCCTGGCTCGCGTTGGCTGCGGTCTTCCTGACTGTCGTCAAAAGTGGCTGTAGGCCTTTCCGCTACGAGGTCAATCAGGTTCTTTAAGGTTTGCCTCGCTCCGCCCACGTCACCATCAGAAAGCTGTGCTTCAGCAATGATAAAGTGTGCCTCTTCCGCCTTGGTCAAGGCTATAGGTGAGCTTACTGTAGCGCTGATAGCATAAAGCTTTGGGTCGAGAAAATCGAGTCTGGGCAATGGTTGCAAATCATCAAAACCACCACGGTCAAATAAGGCCAACTGCAAATTGTTGATGGTGTAATTAAAGCCAGCATTGGTTCCATCTGAGTTAATTGGGTCAAACAACACATTCTTCAAATGCATTGGATCAGCGGCGAGTACAGCCTGGGCATCGGCCACAGCTTCAGCCTTGCGGCCGGCCCTGTAGTGTGATCTGGCCCGTCCCATTAACGCTGCCACATTGCTTGGGTCAGCATCCAGCGCCTGAGTAAAATACTCAACAGCAAGATTGGTGTGCTGTACCCTTGAAACGAGCGGACCTTGAGGTTCAGAAGGAACCTCTTGGTACAGATCAGCTGCCCACATATGCGAAACACCAGCATAAAACAGATATTGCGACCTTATTTCATCGGTATAACCAGCATCAGCAGGGCCTACTTCGTTGAGTCCAAATAGTGCCATTTCACGAAGCCTCGCAATACCCCTATGAACCAGGTTGATATCATTGTCCACAAAATTGAAGGTCAAATTATCGAGAAACTGGTTGAAGAATGTTTGGGTATTCTCGTAATTGTCACTTGCAATTTCATTGGGTGCAGTCCAATAATTGGTCGAAATGGTCATTTGCCTTTCAACCCCTGCCAACCACGCCCTCGCTGAATTCGCAGTACCAATGATGCTTTCATCGAGGTTGGGATTAACAACTTCGAAGGGATCTCCTAAATTACATGCAGTAATGAGTGCGAGACCGAGTATTATGTTTAGTAACTTTTTCATATCGGATTTCGGTTTACAAACTAAATTTTAATGAACCAATGAACATGCGTGGCATGGATTCTGTACCAAAAGCGAATCCACCTCCTGCGAACCCACCCTGTGCGGCAATTCCAGCACCGGTAGCATCAGGATCGAAGCTGGATGAAACGAAGTTCAGTGCATTGAGGACACTAAATGAAACGCTGGCATTTTTAAACGTCTTGCCTACGTTTCCAATGGTGTATCCCAAGCTGATGTTTCTTATTTTTAAATAATTGGCTTCTTCAACCCAGTACGAAGCAAGATCGAAGAATCCCAAGCCAAGCTCTGGATTTTGCAATTCTACTGGAATACGGTTTTCGTCGGCCACACCTCCAAAGAATCGAAGTACATCATCAACGTTTACACCGCTGGCACCATGTTGATAGTCGCCATTGATGAAAAGATTCCACTTGTTGTTGTAGGTGTATGACAGGTTAAACGATCCGAATGTTGGAGCAAAGGTAGTCCCAAGAAAAGCAGCGCGTTGTACATTGGCTGTAGTACCATCCGGATTCAGTGTGGACAAATCGCCTCGGAGGTAACCAAGTGGTTGACCCGCACGAACGAACGATCCCAGGAATTGGAATCCTCCAACCGAAAATTCTGGAGCTCCTCCTGTACTGTTTACGAAGTTGTCATTGTAGTTATAGCTTACGCCGACATTCAGGTTGTGCTTTGGCAAATTCAGCACTTCGTAATTCAATGAAAGTTCGATACCGGTATTTTGGATCTCTCCCACATTTCGAAGCTGGGCTTGTTGCCCTGATGAAGGCGCTGGTGGAGGAGTGAACAAGGCTCCGTCAGTAATGGTGTTGTAATAGGTGAATCCAAGATTCAACTTACCCTTGAACAATCCCAGGTCGGCACCAAACTCCGTGGTTGAAGCAATCTCTGAAGTAAGGGATGGATCACCAGGGTTGGCAAAGTTGAATGAAAGCTGACCAAGGAAGGGTGGAGCATTGAAGGTACGCTGGTTGGCGAAAGCACGTGGAAAAATGGACGATTGACCATAATTACCCCGAACCTTTAAGAAGGTGAAGGTTTCGCCAAATATACCTTCAAGTCCAGGAATTTCCGAAACGATTACAGAAGCACCAATTTTTGGAAGTGCAATCAAACCAATGTCTTCACCAAATGCCGAGTTTCCGTCAAAGCGCAAACCCAAATCCAGATATACAAAGTTCTTGTAACCCAAATTTTCCGCTATGTAAATACCGTAACTTGAAAGAACCCTGAAGAAATCTGTTGCATTCTGACTTGCAGAGTTGTTGATAGAAATAGAACCGTCTACCACTTCATTGGCTGTAATGGAGCGCTGCACATCATTTTCTCTAAAAATCTGCCCTCCAACTGTTGTAATAAAGCTCCAGTCAGGGGTATCATAGGTGTGCTGAAAGTTGAGGTTGCTGGTAATTACATTAAAGTTCCTTTCCGATACAGTGATGGATCCTTGGTTGGTAGTTCCTTCCGGAAAAAATCCTTTGATAATTTGAAGCTCATTGGTAAGGCCTTCCCTCTGCACAGAATTGCGCGAGTCAATACCAATGTCAAAGCTGGCTTTGAAATTATCTGCAATATTGAATTTGAAGTTGTTGGCGAACTGGAAGCGATTGATGCGCTCAGTAACATCCGTATTTTCAGCCTCTTCCCTGAGTACATCACGTAGATCATTAAATTCTTCATCGGTGTAATCATCCAAATTACCGAATTGACCGCCTTCCAAATTTCCGAAACGCGCAAATGCAGTGTTGGCATTGTAATCCCTGTTGAACTCCATGTTGCCATAGGTAAATGAATTGGAGTAAGTCAACCAATCATTTATTTCAGTCGAAATGGTAGAGCGGATATTTCGTCTTACCGTTTCATTGATGTCATTGAAGCCATCATTCTGGTGCAGATTGGCCGAAAAGGAGTAGTTGGTTTTCGCTCCACCGCCACCGAAACCAACCCGGTAGTCCTGGTGATAACCCGTTTCAAAAAGGGCTTCACCGGTTCTTTTGTAACGCAAGAAGTCACGTGTACCTGTGATCGCACCCTGCTGGATTTCGAAATTTACATAACTGTCACCAGCTTTACCCCTTTTGGTAAAGATTTGTAGAACCCCATTGGCTGCATCAGCTCCATACAATGTGGTGGCAGCACCTCCAGGAATGTACTCAATGCGGTCTATATTGTCCAAGGGAATGTCAGCGATGGCAGAGGACTGCGCTCCACCCGTGGCAATTCCAAGCTGTGGATTCGAGTTCAAATTGTCCACCCGAACACCATCTATGAATATAACAGGAGTGGTATTCGTAATCGCCGAAACCGGTCCCCTCGTTCTAATGATGGATGCGGTTCCTGGCTGCCCGGAAGACAACTTAATTTGAGCATTTGGAATTTTTGATTGAATCAATTGATCCAACTGTGTGGCTGGAACGGCCGCAAGCTCTTTGGAATCAATTGTGCTGATCGTTGAACTGATGCGTCGCTTGTTGATACCGACACCTTGTCCGGTTACAACGAACTCATCAAGAGCTACCCCAGTCTCAAGCTTCACCGATATGTTGGTGGCCGATCCCAGTGTAACCTCTTTGGCCTGCATACCAATAAATGAAATGACCAACACATCGCCGGGGGAGGCTTGCAGGCTAAAACGTCCATTTACGTCGGTGGCTACACCATCCGTTGTTCCTTTTACCAGCACTGTAGCACCGGGTAAGGTCTCGTTGGTTGCTGATGAGGTGACAACCCCTTCATAGGCTCGGGATTGACCAAAAGCAGCGCCAACAATACCTGCCATGAACATGACAAGCATAAGTGTACATCTAAACTTCATAGGCTTAATTTTTAGGTGACTTAATTTGTTTTTTTGTGATAGAAGTGGATTTCTATTCGTCTTTCACGGCACCAAAGTAATAATATTTCCAAAAATTTAACTTTTCACACACTTTTTATTTATCCTCACTTAATGTTGAAAACAGAGCCACAAAAAAAGCGGAGCCCAATTAGGACTCCGCTTTGCGCTTCAAACTTGTTGTTCTTGCTTACATCATGCCTGGCATACCGCCACCCATGCCGCCCATGCCTCCGGACTTGCCATCTTCCTCTTCTACGTCAGAAATGACGCATTCAGTAGTCAACAACATTCCTGCAATGCTTCCGGCATTCTCGAGCGCTACACGTGCTACTTTGGTTGGGTCAATAACCCCCGCTGCAAATAGGTCTTCAAACACTTCAGTACGTGCGTTGTAACCAAAGTCGCCTTTGCCTTCACGTACTTTTTGTACAATGATAGAACCTTCTCCGCCAGCATTGGCTATAATCTGACGCAATGGCTCTTCAAGCGCACGGCGCACAATTTGGATGCCTGTGGTTTCGTCTTGGTTATCGCCTTTCAGGCCTTCCAGCGCGCTCAGTGTACGAAGGTAAGCTACCCCACCTCCAGGAACGATTCCTTCCTCAACAGCTGCACGCGTAGCGTGAAGTGCATCATCCACACGGTCTTTTTTCTCTTTCATTTCGACCTCGCTTGCTGCGCCTACATACAATACTGCTACTCCACCTGCCAACTTTGCAAGGCGCTCCTGGAGCTTCTCCTTGTCATAATCAGACGTGGTTGATTCCATTTGGGCCTTGATCTGGCTTACGCGGCTTTGTATCGCCGTCTTTTCGCCTGCACCATTAACAATAGTGGTATTGTCTTTGTCGATGGTGATTTTTTCGCAATTGCCTAGGTCTTGCAATGTGGCATCTTCAAGCTTGCGGCCTTGTTCCTCACTGATGAGGTTACCTCCAGTCAGGATGGCGATATCTTCCAACATCGCTTTCCTGCGGTCACCGAAACCTGGGGCTTTCACCGCAGCAATTTTGAGTGAGCCGCGGATTTTGTTCACTACAAGTGTAGCAAGTGCTTCACCTTCTACATCTTCAGCGATGATCAAAAGCGGGCGACCTGTTTGTGCAGCTTTTTCCAGTATGGGCAACAGATCCTTCATGTTGCTGATTTTCTTGTCGTAAATCAGAATGAAAGGATTGTCGAGGTCTGCAACCATTTTCTCAGCATTGGTCACAAAGTATGGAGAGAGGTATCCGCGGTCAAATTGCATTCCTTCTACAACGTCCACATAGGTCTCTGTACCCTTGGCTTCTTCAACAGTGATTACACCTTCTTTCTTCACTTTGGCCATGGCCTCAGCGATGAGCTTACCAATGTTGCTGTCATTGTTGGCCGAAATGGTAGCAACTTGTTCAATTTTTGAATTGTCGTCGCCCACTTCACGTGAAATTTTGGCTAGTTCAGCCACTACAGCGGCTACAGCCTGGTCAATACCGCGCTTCAAATCCATTGGATTTGCTCCGGCAGCCACATTTTTTAAACCTGTAGTGATGATCGACTGTGCCAATACGGTGGCCGTAGTTGTACCATCACCGGCAAGGTCAGCAGTTTTGGATGCAACTTCCTTGACCATTTGAGCACCCATATTTTGGATGGGGTCTTTGAGCTCAATTTCTTTTGCAACGGTCACACCGTCTTTGGTTACGGTGGGCGCACCAAATTTTTTGTCGAGGATTACATTGCGTCCTTTAGGACCCAAAGTTACCTTCACTGCATTTGCCAATGCATCAACACCCTTCTTCAGGTGTTCGCGGGCGGTTACGTCAAATGTGATTTCTTTAGCCATTTTATCTTGGTTTTAAGTGTTAATGATCAATTAATTGCTGCTGATTATCCCGAAGATGTCAGACTCACGCATAATAAGGTACGCACTGCCATCAATTTTGATTTCAGTACCCGAGTACTGCCCGTAAATCACAGTATCGCCTACTTTCACAGTGAGTGGCTCATCTTTTTTGCCGTTTCCTACTGCTACTACTGTACCTCTTTGGGGTTTCTCTTTGGCCGTATCGGGGATGATGATGCCACTGGCGGTTTTTTCTTCCGCAGCTGCGGCTTCTACCAGCACGCGGTCTGCAAGGGGGGTTACATTTACTGACATAGTTATTTCATTTTAGGTTTGAGCTTATGGTGTGTCACAAAGCGTGCCAATACAGGGATCGTGTCCCCGAGCAATCATTTTGTCACATTAGGACAAAAAAAATGTCAGTGTGAATGACACACTGACACTTTTAAGGACATTCGCTTCTGTTATTCTTCTTCAAAATCGCCTGCTCCAGCTCCCATATCCATGGGGGCCTCAGGCATATTTTCTTCAAACAATGGACCAGTAACTGTCTCGCTCTCGTGCACTGCAGCAGCGCTTAGGCAGAGTACAAAAAGTACAACTCCCAGCGTCCACGTACTCTTTTCGAGAAAATCGTTGGTGCGCTTCACTCCGCCAATTTGGTTGGCTCCGGAAAAACTGGAATCCAGTCCGCCACCTTTGGGGTTTTGCACAAGAATGATGAGCGCCAGGAAGACGCATACCATGATAGTGAGGGCATAAATAAAGACAAGCATAGGGCGTTATTAATTATTGGATTCGGCCTGTTTTTGTAGGGCCGCAAAGTAACTGCTTTTTTCGGGATATATCAAACTGAGCTGTTTGTAAGCGCGAGCAGCTTTCTTAAAATCTCCCTGACGCTCGTAAATCTTTGCCAACGTTTCAGTTACAAACGTTTCATCTTCCACGAGGCTGAGCTTTCCCATATGCGAAGGCGAAAAGAAGCTGGATTTTGCAGGGCTGATCTGCGGTGATTCCTGGATAAACTTTTCAATGAGTCCTCTTTCTTCCCACGATTTCTGCTTTTGGACGGCAGTGTCCATCATGCGCTTGGCCAGCAACCATTGTGAAAAATTGCTCAAACCAGAGCTGTCATCCTGGGCTGATGGCCGTTCAGCATTGACCGGCGATTTTTCATGCGTAGTGTGCTCTTCCTCCGATTTCAACGCCACCTGCATTTCCAACTCACCGAGCTGATTCACAGCGGCCATCAATATTTGCGCTTCAAGCGGATCCGATGAAATTTCAGCTGCCGATTCCGGGCGAAGGCCCGTTTCGCTCACAGCCCCTAGTCCAAGGCTCGACGCTTCTGTTTTATCACCGTGTGGTAAAGCCTCTTTTGAAACAGCAGGAACGTCGGGAATTGTTTGATCCAAATCAGATGTGTCATTTTGAATGCCACCTTTCGCATCCTTGTCTATTTGCTCAATGAGCTTCTTTACCGTCTTTTGTGTGGTATAGGTATAGAGTTTCGACCGATCTGTAATGTAGATAGCCGCCTTGTTGAGTCGCTTTTTTTGGTCGAGTTGGTCAAATTGTCGGCTGCCTAAGGCAACAAGCACCTGAAGGGTGCTGCACCATGGCGATTGGGCACTCATCTCTGTAGCCACCTCGAAGTGTGACTGATCAGAAAATTCTGCTGCGCCTATGGCCTTTATTAAATCAGAGCGTTGCATCACCATGCTCCCAATGAAGCGTCGAATATGTCCTGCAGCAATTGCTCATTGATCTCTTCAATGAGGTCGGGTTCCTGGTTGGTGAAGTCAATGTCAGCGCTGTAGTCAGCAAAACGGGTAAAAGTGCGCTCAAAGTTCTTTTCCCGGTCGTACATGTTGATGTACTTGACAAGTATACCAACGGTAAGCCTGTTCAAAGTGGTGACTTCGCCACCTGACACGGCAGCGTTTCCGGTTTCGTACCGCGTCACTGTGCCCTCAAACTGCAAATCGCCTTTTCTTTCAACGAGATCAAGGCGCGTTTGCGCAAGCATCAGGTCCTTTAGTGCTTCCGTAAAAACCAGATCGTAATTGGGGGCTGCCATAGGCGTTGTCACCCTGAACTGCTTTATAGAAAACGTTTTGGCTTGTGGAGGGATGTCTGCACCTGTAAATGAATAGCTTACCGTGCAGCCTTGCAAACAAAAGAGAGAAACGAAGATATAAACGGCCACTTTCATATACGGTCTACTTCAAATTGTATTCCTTAATTTTTCGGTACAATGTGCGTTCACTGATGCCGAGTTCCCTGGCCGCATTCTTTCGGCGGTTGTTGTACTTTTTCAGCGCCTTCGTTATAAGCTCTTTTTCTGTGTCTTCAAGCGAAAGTGATTCTTCCACAACTTCATGCTGGTCCATGCCGTCTTCAGTCCGTGTAATCTCGTATGCCGGGGCTTCCTCTGTTGGAACATAAGCCGAAGCAGCTGAGGTGCTGTAGTCATTGTACAAACGCTTGAGGGCAGCAGGTTGATTGTCATGCACAGCCCCTTCATTTCCTCTGTTTTGCAGCAATTCCAGCACTATGGTCTTTAAATCGCTGATATCCTGCTTCATTTCGAAAAGAAACTTGTAGAGGATTTCCCTTTCGGAAAAATCGTTGGAGCCAGCTCCGGCGTTGTGTTTTACGGCGGGCAGGTAGTTTTTCACTATTTCCGGCAGGTAGCGCGCGAGTATGGTTGCATCAATGTTGCGCTCTTCTTCAATGACCGACAATTGCTCTGTTATATTTTTGAGCTGCCGTATGTTGCCAGGCCAGCTGTAATTTTCGAGCAGGCGTACCGCGTCATCTGAAAGCCGAATGGCCGGCATGTGGTATTTTTCTGCAAAATCTACCGCAAATTTTCTGAAAAGCAAGCCAATGTCATCTTTGCGCTCCCGCAATGCCGGGAGGCTTATGGGCACTGAATTCAACCTGTAAAAAAGGTCCTCTCTGAATTTTCCGTTGGCAATGGCCTTGGGCATATTTACATTGGTGGCAGCAATGATCCTAACATTGGTTTTTAATACCTTCGAACTTCCCACCTTGATAAATTCACCGCTTTCCAACACCCTGAGCAAACGTACCTGGGTGAGAAGCGGCAGCTCCGCGACCTCGTCGAGAAAAATGGTACCCCCATTGGCCACCTCAAAATAACCTTTGCGTGAATCGTGTGCACCCGTAAAGGCTCCCTTCTCATGTCCAAAAAGCTCTGAATCAATCGTACCCTCCGGAATAGCGCCACAATTTACAGCGATGTACTGCCCATGCTTGCGCTGTGACAGCTGGTGAATGATTTGTGGCATGGTTTCCTTGCCCGTACCACTTTCGCCTGTAATGAGCACTGATATATCGGTGGGCGCCACTTGAAGTGCAATATCAATTGCCCTGTTCAATTGGGGCGCATTGCCAATGATACCAAAGCGTTGCTTGACCTGTTGTACCGTCATAATTTTTTACTTGACCACCTCACCCATCAGTGTTGCGGAGGTGCAGCCTGTGGCTTTCACATTTACAAAAGTGCCTGGCTTCAAATCGCCTCTGTCAAACACCATTACTGCGTTTTGGCTATTTCGACCAAAGAGTTTGGATTCCGATTTTTTGCTGACCCCTTCAATGAGCACTTCAAAAACTTTGCCAACCGAAGCCTCATTGCGTTTCAGGGAACTTGCACTCTGAACGGCAATAATTTCCTCGAGCCTGGCTTGCTTGACATCCTCTGGCACATCGTCTTCAAATTTGCGTTCGGCCAATGTTTTTGGACGTTCCGAATATTTGAACATATAGGCAAATTCATATCCCACCATTTCCATTAAGGACACTGTATCCGCGTGTTCTTCTGTGGTTTCACCACAAAATCCGGCAATGATATCGGTGCTGATGGCACAATCGGGCATGATGCGCCTTATGGCTGCTATGCGGTCAAGGTACCAAGCGCGCGTGTAACCGCGGTTCATGCGCTCAAGCACTGAACTGCTGCCACTCTGCACAGGAAGATGGATGTACTTGCATATATTGTCATAGCGTGCCATGGTGATGAGTACATCATCAGTCATGTCCTTGGGGTGTGAGGTACTGAACCGAATGCGCAAATCAGGCGCTACCAAGGCCACCTTTTCAAGCAGTTGGGCAAAATTGACGGTTGGTTTCGATGGATCAATTGTTTCTCCTTTTTTGGAAACATTCCAACGGTAGCTGTCCACATTTTGACCCAGGAGGGTTACCTCACGGTAACCTTGTTCGTACAGGTATTTGGCTTCGTGCACAATACTTTCGGCATCGCGGCTGCGTTCTCTTCCTCTTGTGAAGGGCACCACGCAGAAGGAGCACATATTGTCGCAACCACGCATGATGCTGACAAACGCAGTGACGCCGTTTGAATTGAGCCGCACAGGGCTGATATCTGCATAGGTCTCTTCCCGACTTAGCAATACATTCACTGCTTTGCGTCCATCCTGCACCTCTTCCACCAAACCAGGGAGGTCGCGGTAGGCATCGGGCCCTACCACGAGGTCAACCAGCTTTTCTTCTTCCAGCAACTGCGATTTGAGCCTTTCGGCCATACAGCCCAAGACCCCAATCACCAAAGCGGGCCTCTGCTTTTTTGCACTGTTAAAGTGATTGAGCCTGTTGCGCACACGTTGCTCCGCATTGTCGCGAATGGAGCATGTATTGAGTAGCACAAGGTCCGCTTCATCGGCATTGCGTGTGGTCTGGTATCCTTTTTCCGAAAGGATAGATGCCACAATTTCACTGTCTGAAAAATTCATCTGGCAGCCGTAGCTTTCCAGGTACAACTTCTTACCTCCCGCATTTTTTGGCGAAAGCATCGTGGCAGCACCCTGCCGCGATTCATCAAGCACTTTGTTCGAACTCATTCTTAAGCTGCTGTTATTCCTATTTTCAAAAGGAGTACAAATGTAGGGAAAATGCAGGCAGTACTGCCAAATTGGCACACCGGAATTTTGGCAGCAAAGCAGCAAAAAATCGCCCCTTTGCGGGAAAAAATAACGCGTGTATTGAAGTACTTCGAAACAAGTTCGGTTTTCATTCCTTTAATTTGTGCACCGAAATCCAGCACCGCTAAACCTGAAAACTGCCATGCCGAAAAATCTAGTAATCGTAGAATCACCAGCCAAGGCTAAAACTATCGAAGGTTTCCTCGGTAAGGATTTCATAGTGAAATCGAGCTATGGCCACATACGCGACCTCAAAAAAAAGGGTCTCGGTGTGGATGTGGAGAACAACTTCGCCCCCGAATACGAGGTGTCGGCTGACAAAAAAAAGGTGATCAAAGAATTGCAAGACCTTGTCAAAAAAGCTGAAGTGGTGTGGCTGGCCACTGACGAGGACCGCGAAGGGGAAGCCATATCCTGGCACCTTGAAGAAACTTTGAACTTGCGTCAAAAAGATACAAAGCGCATCGTATTTCATGAAATTACAAAAGATGCCATCAACCACGCCATCAATAGCCCGCGAAAAGTGGACTACAGGCTTGTGGATGCTCAGCAAGCACGCCGTGTACTCGACCGTTTGGTAGGTTTCGAAATTTCGCCCATTCTTTGGAAAAAAGTAAAGCCTTCATTGAGCGCAGGGAGGGTGCAATCGGTGACTGTACGCCTTATTGTGGAGCGCGAACGCGACATTCAGGACTTCAAGCAAGAAATTTGGTACCGCGTTACCGCAGTTTTTCAAACGGAAGGCAAAAGCTTTAAAGCTGAGCTTTCAAAGAGATTCAATACACTCGAAGAAGGACGTGCCTACCTTCAGGCATGTGAAAAAGCCACGGCCTTTAAAATTGATGACCTTGAAATAAAACCCTTCAAAAAGAAGCCCGCCGCTCCCTTTACCACCTCCACGCTTCAACAGGAAGCTGGGCGCAAACTAGGTTACTCCGTAGCGCGTACCATGTCGGTGGCACAAAAACTGTACGAAGAGGGAAAAATAACCTACATGCGTACTGACAGCCTGAATCTCAGCGACACTGCCATAAAAGCCGCCATCGAGGAAGTGAAGCGCAGCTATGGCGAACGCTACTCAGAGCCACGCAAATTTACCACCAAAAGCAAAGGCGCTCAGGAAGCGCACGAGGCCATCAGGCCTGTGGATATGTCAGCCCACACCGTCAAAGGCGATAGCGCTGAACAAAGGCTGTATGACCTCATCTGGAAACGCACCTTGGCCTCTCAAATGGCTGATGCCGAACTGGAAAGAACTCGGGTAAAAATCAGTCCTCAAGGCGTGGGTGCAGCGTTTTCAGATGCCCACTTTGCTGCCAAAGGCGAGGTAATCAAGTTCGACGGTTTTCTGAAGGTGTACATGGAAAGTACAGACGACGAAGACACGGAGACAGAAGAAGAGGGCTTGTTGCCACCCATGAAAGTCGGGCAGGAGGTACAACGCGATGAAATCAGGGCCACGCAGCGCTTTAGCAGCCACCCGCCTCGGTACTCTGAAGCCAGCCTTGTCAAAAAGCTCGAAGAACTTGGCATAGGACGACCGAGTACCTATGCACCCACCATTTCAACGGTTCAAAAACGCGGTTACGTAGTGAAGGAAGACCGGGAGGGCCACCCAAGAAATTATACTGAGCTTGTGCTCAATGACAAAGGCCTTGCTGAATCGCTCAAAACAGAAAATACGGGGGTAGAACGCTCCAAACTCTTTCCTACAGATATTGGTATCGTGGTGAATGATTTTTTGGTGGAGCACTTTGAACGCATCTTGAGCTATGACTTTACCGCACAAGTGGAAAAGCAATTTGATGAAATTGCAGAAGGCTTGCTGAAATGGACTGAAATGCTGAAAACGTTTTACAATGGCTTTCACAGCAATGTGGAAGAAACCCTTGAACACAGCGAGCGCGCCACCGGTGAACGCGAATTGGGAACCGATCCGCAATCAGGCAAGCCCATTATAGCCCGGATAGGCCGTTATGGGCCCATGGTACAGATAGGCAGTCCCGATGATGAGGAGAAGCCTCAATTTGCCAGTTTGCGCAAGGATCAGAGTATCACAAACATTACGCTCGAGGAGGCGCTCGATCTTTTCAAGTTGCCCCGAAAGGTAGGCCAATATGAAGACAGCGATGTAACTGCTGCCATAGGCCGGTTTGGCCCATACCTGCGCCACAAAAGCGCATTTTACAGCATTAAGGAAGCCGATGGTGACGACCCCCTGAGCATTGACATCAAGAGGGCTGTGGAAGTAATTGAGAACAAACGCAAAGCTGATAAAGAAAAACTCATTCGTACCTTCACCGAGGATGAGGAAATGCAGCTTCTCAATGGCAGATGGGGGCCCTACCTCAAGGTTGGAAAAAACAACTACCGTTTACCAAAAGACGTTGATGTACAAAAACTCACCTATCAGGATTGTGCGAATATCGTAGCACAAGATGCCAACTCTCCTTCTGCAAAAAAGGCAGGGGCAAGGAGCGCTGCCAAGCCAAAAGCGACAAGTAAACCCGCAGCGAGCAAAACAGCTGCAAAAAAACCAGCGGCAAAAAAACCAAAGCCTAAGCAGAGCAGTGCCAAGAAATGAGTACGTGGACGGATGATTTCGCTTTCTACCTTGCACCCTTGCCAGACCACCTGGCTGAAATAATATTGACTTCGGAAGAGCACTCCCTGGCGAGAGTGATTGATGTACATGGCAAAAATCATTGGCCTGATTTAGAGCAGGTTCGAATGGTGATTATCGGAATAGATGACGAACACACCAGCCAAACCAGCACCATAAGGGAGCACCTCTACAAGCTGTACAGACATGATTCGCGTTTGGCGGTGGCCGATCTCGGCAACATACGCCCGGGAGCTACCGAACATGACACATTTACTGCACTGAGTAAGGTGGTGGGTGGCTTGGCGCTTCGCAACACCCTGGCGGTGATCATAGGTGCCGAGCAGAAATATACCTATGCCAACTACGCGGCATACGAGGCACTTGAGAGCACAGTCAATTTGGCCGTCATTGACTCCCGAATCGATATGGGCAACCACGAAGCGGCCCTCGACAACACCAACTACTTGAGCAAAATTGTGGTGCACAGGCCGAGCTACCTCTTCAATATGAGTGTACTGGCCTACCAAAATTATTTCAACAACCCCGAAACCGTGGCGCTCATGGACAAGCTCTATTTTGACACGGTCAGACTTGGAGAATTAAGGAATGACATGCGGCATATCGAACCCCATTTGCGGAATGCTGACATTTTAAGCTTCGACATCAATGCCATGGCCAATTCAAGCGCCCCTGGCACAGGGCAACCCAATGGGCTGAGCGGTGAGGAGGCTTGCCGAATAGCCCGATATGCCGGCTTAAGCGACAACTGCAGTAGCTTTGGGATTTACAATTATAACCGAAATGGTGATCCGCTTGGACAAACGGCCTTGCTCATTGCGCAAATGATTTGGCATTTGGCGGATGGGCTTGCTGCCCGCACAAGTGAATACCCTTTAATGAGCAAAAATGAATTTCTCGAATACCAGGTGCAACCCACTGGCAAAGGCGAGCCAATTACATTTTTCAAAAGCAAAAGAACCGATAAATGGTGGATGAATGTGCCCTACCCTTCAGGCCATGAAAATCAATTGCAGAAAAACTTCCTGGTGCCATGCAATTATGTCGACTATGAACATGCCGCTTCAGGTGATATACCCGAATTGTGGTGGAAAACCTACCGCAAGTTGACCTAAATATTCCGGAAGGCAGCTTCAGAATGTGGCTCCGATGGGAGTTTGGATTTACAAAAATTTTTGCCAATGTTGGATTTTACCTATTTTAGTGCCACTCTTTACAGTTGATACCCCATCTTTGGGGTTGTTTTTTTGTGAAGAAACCCAATTAAATCGAATGAAAAAATTCCTATTGTTCAGCGTGATAGCCCTCATTTCGGGCATCAAAGCAAATGCCCAACAAGAGCCACAGTTCACCCAGTTCATGTACGACCGCCTGAGCATAAACCCGGCCTTTGCAGGTACCCAGGATGCTTTTTGTGCAACAATCTTGGGGCGCCAACAATGGAGTGGATTTGCGGGCCAACCCAACACCGGTTTGCTGAATGTGAATGCACCCGTTGAAGCACTTCGCGGTGGTCTTGGAGCAAGCATTTATCTGGACGAAATTGGACCCTTGCAATCATTTGCCGCAAGGCTCAGCTATGCCTATCACATGAAGTTGGGAGGTGCAACCAAGCTAAGCCTCGGCCTATCCTTGGGCGTAATGAATAGCACAGTGAACCCGAACTGGGTAGCCTTCGACTATGACCCTACAGGGGTGCTTGGAAATATCGGAACCGGCATCAATGACAATTCTATTCCCCAATTCAGAGAAAGCGCGAGCGCTATAGATGCGAGCTTCGGCGCATACGTTTGGAATCCAAAATTTTATGCAGGTCTTTCGGCCATACATTTGCCGGCTGGCAACCTTGAGCCCCTCAACATCCGACTGGCCCGCCACTACTACTTCATGGCAGGATACAATTTTGACATCAGCCCGCAGCTTACCCTTACGCCACACGTACTGGCCAAAACTGATCTGGCATCCGCGCAATTTGATGCCAATGTCACCGTTATGTACGACAACACAGTGTGGGTGGGTGTATCATACAGGCTTGATGATGCCATTGCACCCATGGCTGGGTACCAATACCAATTTCCAAACGGAAAAAGCACTTTGCGCATAGGATATTCATATGACCTGACTACTTCACAGCTGAACACATACAGCAGTGGAAGCCATGAATTGATGTTGAGTTTTTGCCAAAAAATAGAGAAACCGCTGCCCCAGCGCGTTTACAAAAACCCCAGATTTTTATAATGTCTGTCGAAACCATTCAGGGATGTACGCGTACAATGCGTGCTGAAAAGTGTGAAATGAGGAACAATAACCTACAAGTAATGAAAAAATTGCTTTTTATGGCTGTGGCCGTTTCCACGCTGGCTGGCTGTGGAGGAGGCGACCGGGGAGAACTGGTAGGCGTACAGCCTCGTGAAGACTGGATTCAGTACAATCCTTATGGGATGAACTACATTCATTTCGGTAGCTACGTAATGGGCCCTGATGATCAGGATGTGCCCTATGCACACGTAAACAATTCAAAGCGTGTTACTGTAAGCGCTTTTTATATGGACGACACCGAAATCTCTAACAATGAGTACCGTCAGTTCGTGTATTGGGTGCGTGACTCTATCGCCCACCGATATCTTGGAGAAGCTGGAATTGGTGAGCACGTGATAGAAGAAGACCAATATGGAGACGTAATCGATCCTCCAATCATCAATTGGAAGGAAAGAATCAAGTGGGATGGTGAAGAAGAACGCGAAGAGCTTGAGGATTTGTTTCTGCCAGAGTATGAGCGTTTCTACCGCCGTAAAGAAATTGACACCAGAAAATTGAAGTTCGAGTACTTCTGGATCGATTTGCAAGAGGCTGCTAAAAAAGGTGGACGGGATCTCGACCTGTCTTACACCAATGTGAAAGGCCAAAACAATGCCATTACCGGGCACAGCGACCGAAGCAAATTCATTGTCAGGGAAGTAATTAATGTTTACCCCGACACACTTGTATGGGTGCATGATTATACCTACGCATTCAATGAACCGATGACCGAAATGTATTTTTGGCATCCTGCATACGACAATTACCCCGTAGTAGGCGTCACCTGGACCCAAGCGAAAGCATTCAACGTATGGCGCTCACAACTCCTGAGCACCTGGAAATATTCAAACGGCGAAACTTTCGTTCAGCGCTTCCGCTTGCCTACCGAAACGGAGTGGGAATACGCTTCCAGGGGTGGTCTTGAAAAGAACCCTTATCCTTGGGGAGGACCTTACATCAGGAATATACTGGGCTGTCCATTGGCCAACTTTAAGCCACAACGCGGTGACTACATCGACGATGATGGTGCACAAACTGTGGATGTGGCCTCATATGAGCCCAACGGTTTCGGATTGTACTGCATGTCAGGCAACGTTGCCGAGTGGACCAATACAGCTTACGATGAGTCAGTGTACGAATTCTCACATGATTTAAACTCAGAATATCAATATGATGCCTTGGCAGATGATCCTCCGGCGCTCAAGCGAAAAGTTGTGCGCGGTGGTTCATGGAAGGATGTGCTCTATTACCTGCAAAATGGAACACGTACTTACGAATACCAAGACACCGCCAAATGCTATATAGGTTTCCGTTCAGTAATGAGTTACCTCGGTCGTGGAAAAACCGGCAACCCCGCTGATTGGAACTAAACAATTTTGAAACCTGCAAACAAAAACAAAACAACAACTCAAAACAAGGAAAATGAAACCAGGAAGCAAAGGATGGAAAAAGTTCATGGCCAAATTGTATGGCTGGGGAGCTGCAATCGTAATTTTAGGAGCTCTATTTAAAATTCAACACTGGCCAGGTGCCGGACTCATGTTGACAATCGGTTTGACCACAGAAGCAGTTATATTCTTCTTTTCAGCGTTCGAGCCCATTCACGAAGAAGTAGATTGGACTTTGGTATACCCGGAGCTCAGAAGTGGAGAACCCGCACACGGCGAAGTTGCTACCATCAGTGATGAAGGTTCAATAACCGAGCAGCTCGATCAAATGCTCGAGGACGCCAAGATAGAACCTGAATTAATTGCCAGCCTTGGTGACGGATTGCGCAGCTTGAGCACACAAGCATCCAAACTGAATGAAATTGCTGATGCCTCAGTGGCCACCAACGAATATGCAGCTTCATTGAAAGGTGCATCGGTGAAGGTGGGTGAACTTACTGAAACGTACTCCAAAGCCTCTGCAGCCCTTACAGGTATCACCGAAAGCCATGAAGCCGGGGCTTCAGCGGGTGAACACCTTCAAAAGATGTCGACCAACCTGAGCGAATTGAACAAAATGTACGAAGTACAGCTCGGTGAACTGCAAACTTCAGCTGCACTGTATTCAGGAATTACTGAACTGATGCAAAATCTCAATGCCTCTGTGGATGATACCAAGCTTTATCGCCAAAACATCTCAGAACTGGCCAAGAATCTTTCAGACCTCAACACGGTATACGGCAATATGCTCTCAGCAATGAGTGCTCCCGTACACAGGGGTTAATCCTCTACAGGTTTAAATTTTAAATCAAGCTTCATTAAGAAATGGCTGGAGGTAAAGAAACACCAAGGCAGAAGATGATCGGTATGATGTACCTC
>DAIOTP010000029.1:0-28363 GCA_036751905.1 Cryomorphaceae bacterium | reverse complement strand
GTTCCACGCATTGGTTTTGTCAATAAGATGGACCGTTCAGGTGCCGACTTTTTGAATGTTTGCAGTCAGGTGAGGTCCATGCTTGGAAGCCACGCCCTTCCTCTTCAGATTCCAATTGGAGCTGAAGACAGTTTTAAAGGGGTAGTTGACCTTATCAACTTTAGAGGAATCGTTTGGAATGAACACGACCAAGGGATGACCTTTAGCGAAGTGGATATTCCAGCCGACATTTTGGATGAAGCTACAGAATACCGCGAGAAATTGCTCGAAGCCGTAGCAGAGTTCAACGATACCCTCATGGAAAAATACTTCGAGGATCCTGAATCGCTGACTGAACGAGAAATTCTTGACGCATTGCGTGAAGCGACCATTGCAGGAAAAGTAGTTCCTATGATGTGTGGTTCCGCTTTCAAGAACAAAGGAGTTCAGACTATGCTGGACATGGTGATGGAAATTCTGCCTTCACCCCTTGACGTAGAAGCCATCGTGGGTACCAACCCTGATACGAATCAGGAAGAAAAAAGAAAGCCAGGTTTTAATGAACCGTTTGCAGCGCTTGCTTTTAAAATAGCCACCGACCCATTTGTAGGCCGTTTGTGCTTTACCCGGGCCTATTCGGGTATACTCGAATCAGGCTCGTACGTGCTCAATGCCCGTACTGGTAAAAAAGAGCGAATTTCCCGAATCTTCCAAATGCACGCCAACAAGCAGAACCAAATCGATTCACTCGGAGCGGGTGATATTGGTGCGCTTGTAGGGTTTAAAGACATCAAGACCGGTGACACCCTTTGCGATGAGAAAAGGCCTATCGTTCTTGAGTCTATGGATTTCCCAGAACCAGTAATTGGTCTTGCGATTGAACCAAAAACCCAAGCTGATATTGATAAACTTAGCATTGCACTCTCCAAACTTTCTGAAGAGGATCCAACATTCCAGGTGAAAACTGACGAAGAAACGGGTCAAACTGTAATCAGCGGTATGGGTGAGCTTCACCTCGACATTATTTGCGACCGATTGAGACGTGAATTTAAGGTGGAAGTAAATCAAGGTGCGCCTCAAGTGGCATACAAAGAAGCCATCACAGGAACCATCGACCACAGAGAAGTTTACAAAAAACAAACTGGTGGCCGTGGTAAATTCGCAGATATCGTTATCACCATTGAGCCTGGCTCAGCTGAGAAACCCGGTCTTGACTTCGTAAATGAGATCAAGGGCGGTAACGTTCCAAGAGAATTTATTCCTTCAGTAGAAAAAGGCTTTAGAGAGGCCATGAAAAATGGTGTGCTTGCTGGTTATCCTATGGATTACCTCAAAGTAAGCCTCAAAGACGGTTCATTCCACGCGGTTGACTCCGACCAATTGAGTTTTGAATTGGCCGCGAAGATGGCATTCCGAGAGGCTATGCCGAAGGCCCGACCAATTCTGCTTGAGCCGATCATGAAAATAGAAGTGCTCACTCCTGAAGAAAACATGGGTGACATTGTTGGAGACCTTAACCGACGTCGTGGTATGATGGAAGGCATGGGCGACCGCGCCGGAGCCAAAGTGATCAAAGCGAAAGTTCCACTTTCTGAGATGTTCGGATATGTAACTCAGCTGCGCACAATGTCATCAGGTCGTGCCACCAGTACCATGGAGTTCTCGCATTTTGCGGAAGCACCACGCAACGTTGCCGAAGAAGTTATCGCCAAAGCAAAAGGCAAAAGAATAGAAGCTTAATCCACCACAGCATTCATAACGATGAGTCAAAAAATCCGCATCAAATTAAAGTCATACGATTACAATCTGGTCGACAAGTCGGCTGAGAAGATTGTAAAGACTGTAAAAACTACCGGTGCTGTAGTTAGTGGCCCTATCCCACTGCCTACGCACAAACGCATATACACAGTGCTGCGTTCACCCCACGTGAACAAGAAGTCACGTGAGCAATTTGAACTTTGCGCATACAAGCGCCTGCTCGACATCTACAGCTCTTCATCCAAAACAGTTGACGCTTTGATGCGTCTCGAACTGCCAAGTGGTGTCGAGGTGGAGATCAAAGTATGATAAAACCATTTTAATCAACGAAAATGCCAGGAATAATAGGTAAAAAAATCGGAATGACCAGCATGTTCAATGCCAATGGCAAGAACATGGCCTGTACGATCATACAGGCGGGTCCTTGCGTGGTAACGCAAGTCAAGACCGAAGACAAGGATGGCTACAATGCCATTCAGTTGGGCTTCGGCGAAAGGAAGGAGAAAAGTACTCCCGCTCCATTGAAAGGGCATTTCAAAAAAGCAAAAACAACCCCAAAGCGTAAGCTCGCTGAGTTTGTGACCTTTGAAAAAGGGCCTGCACTCGGAGATGAAGTGAAGGTGGACATCTTTGCCGAAGGCGATTTCATCGACGTTGTCGGAAAGAGCAAAGGCAAGGGATTTCAAGGGGTTGTGAAACGTCACGGATTTGGAGGGGTTGGACAAGCCACCCACGGACAGCACAACAGGTTGCGCGCACCGGGATCAATCGGAGCTGCTTCAACACCGTCACGTGTATTTAAAGGTATGCGCATGGCTGGCCGTATGGGCAATGACAGAGTAACATTTGAAAATATCGAGGTTTTGAAGGTGATGCCGGAACAATCACTCATTGTAGTGAAAGGATCCGTACCAGGCCCAAACGGCTCGTTTGTAATCCTTGACAAGTATTGATATGGAAATCGCAGTATTCAACATCCAGGGTAAAGAAACCAAGAAGGTTACCTTAAACGGTGAAATATTTGGCATAGAGCCAAATGACCACGCCATATACCTAGATGTAAAACAGTTCGGTGCCAACAACCGCCAAGGTACCCACAAAGCAAAAGAGCGCAACGAAATTTCAGGTAGTACCCGAAAGATCAAGAAGCAAAAAGGAACAGGTGGCGCCCGCGCGGGCAGCATCAAGAACCCACTCTTCAAAGGAGGAGGGCGCGTTTTTGGTCCACGACCACGTGACTACAGCTTCAAAGTCAACAAAAAGGTGAAAGTACTCGCTCGTAAGTCTGCTTTGTCGTACAAAGCTCAAGGCAACATGATTACGGTAGTGGAAGACTTCACCATGGAAGCGCCAAGGACCAAGCAGTATCTTGAAATCATGAATGCCTTAAAAGTTTCTGACCAAAAACCGCTGTTGGTGTTGGGAGAAACGGATAAAATCGTATCTTTGTCCTCCCGAAATTGCCAAGGGCATAAAGTCGTGTCTGCCAGTGAATTATGCACTTACGACATTTTGAAGCACAAATCATTGGTGATTTCGGAAAGCGCCTTACCTCTGATAGAAAAGAATCTTAACAAAGAAGCACAATGAGCCAAGTCATCATCAAACCGATCATCACCGAAAAGATGACGACCGCTACAGAGGATTTGAACCGTTTTGGTTTTATTGTAAAATACGATGCCAACAAAATTCAAATCAAAGAGGCCGTAGAAAAGCTTTACGGGGTCAATGTTGAAAAAGTACGCACGATCCGGTATGCCGGAAAAGCGAAAAGTAAGTTTACGAAAGCTGGACTCATCTCAGGCCGAACGTCCGCTTACAAAAAAGCAATCATATCACTTGCTGAAGGGGAAACAATTGACCTCTACGGCAACATTTAACAGCAACAACAATGCCAGTTAGAAAGTTACGTCCTACCACACCTGGACAACGACATAAGATCATAAGTACCTTCGCGGAAATCACAACTGATAAGCCCGAGAAGAGTCTGTTGCAGCCTATCAAAAAGTCAGGTGGTCGAAACAACCAAGGGCGCATGACCATGCGGTACATGGGTGGTGGGCACAAGAGGCGTTACCGCTTAATTGACTTCAAAAGAAACAAGTTTGGCATGGATGCCACAGTTGAAACTGTGGAGTATGATCCAAACCGTACAGCACGCATCGCATTGGTGAAATATGCCGATGGAGAGAAGCGCTACATCATAGCCCCCGAAGGCATTGCCGTTGGCAAAGTAATTCGCAGTGGCGAAGGCGTTGCACCAGAAGTTGGAAATGCGCTGTTTCTGAGTGAAATTCCATTGGGTACAGTAATTCACAACATTGAAATGCGTCCAGGCCAGGGTGGAGTAATTGCACGCGGAGCAGGATCGTACGCACAACTCAATGCCCGCGATGGCAAGTACGCAATCTTAAAGATGCCTTCCGGCGAAACACGTATGGTACTTACCACCTGTTTGGCGACGATTGGCACCGTATCAAATGGCGAACACTTTCTGGAGCGATCTGGAAAAGCTGGACGCAGCCGATGGAAAGGTCGACGCCCACGTGTTCGTGGCGTAGTAATGAATCCTGTTGATCACCCAATGGGTGGAGGAGAAGGTAGAAACTCAGGTGGCCACCCAAGGTCGCGCAAAGGGATACCTGCCAAAGGTTTTAAAACCCGAAGCAAAAAGAAAGCTTCGAACAAGCACATTATCGAACGCAGAAAGAAATAATTGAAGCATGAGCCGCTCACTAAAAAAACCACCCTTCGTTCACTACAAGCTTCAAAAGCGTGTGGAAGACGCCCAGTCATCTGGAAAGAAGTCTGTAATTAAGACATGGTCGCGTGCCAGTACAATTACTCCTGAATTCGTAGGCATGACAGTGGCCGTACACAATGGAAATAAATTTATTCCCGTGTATGTTACTGAAAACATGGTAGGACACAAATTGGGTGAGTTTTCACCTACCCGAACTTTCCGTGGCCATGCTGGTAACAGAAAAGATAAGAAACGTTAATAGGCGTTAAGCCAAAACGATATACCCATGGGTAACAGAAAAAAATTAGTTGCTGACGCACGAAAAGAAGCCCGAAAGCAAATTGCTATCGCCAAGCTGAACAACGTGCCTACATCGCCCCGCAAGATGCGTCTTGTAGCTGACGTGATACGCGGCGAAGAAGTGATCAAGGCACTTGCAGTGCTTAAGCACATGCCACAAGATGCAGCCCGACGACTTGAGAAACTGGTCCTCTCTGCTATTGCAAATTGGCAAGCAAAAAATGAAGATCAAAATGCCGATGATGCAAATTTGATTGTAAAACAAATTAATGTGGATAGTGCCCGTGTATTGAAGCGCCTGCGTCCCGCTCCACAAGGGCGAGCCCACCGCATCAGAAAACGATCGAACCACGTTACAATAATCCTTGACAGCGCAAAATAATTATGGGACAGAAAACAAATCCGATTGGTAACCGACTTGGCTTCATCCGTGGATGGGACTCAAACTGGTTTGGCGGAAACGATTACGCTGAAAAACTTGTTGAAGACGATAAAATTCGTCAGTATCTTAAGGTACGTTTAAGCAAGGCAAGCGTTTCTACCATCATCATTGAGCGCACCTTGAAGTTGGTAACGGTTACGGTTAAAACTGCACGTCCGGGAATTATCATTGGTCGCCAAGGTTCGGAAGTGGATAAGCTAAAAGAAGAGCTTAAAAAACTTACGGGCAAAGAAGTTCAGATCAATATATTTGAAATCAAACGTCCAGAACTCGATGCACGGTTGGTTGCTGACAGCATTGCGCGTCAAATTGAAGGTAGGATTTCGTTTCGCCGCGCGGTGAAGATGGGAATTGCCTCAACCATGCGCATGGGTGCTGAAGGGATCAAAGTAACCGTGTCAGGGCGTTTGAACAATGCTGAGATGGCACGGACCGAATCATACAAAGAAGGACGTACTCCCTTGCATACATTCAGGGCTGATATAGACTATGCACTTGCCGAAGCGCATACCAAAATGGGCCGCATCGGGGTTAAGGTGTGGATCTGTAAAGGCGAAGTGTACGGAAAACGTGATCTGTCACCAATTATTGAAACAGGCAAAACGCAAGCTGCGCAAGCCAAAAACATGCCGCGCCGCCCAAGAGGTGGAGCCGGAGGTGGCGGTGGAGCTCGTCCCCGTCGTAATTAAGATAATGCTACAACTTCAAAGAGATGTTACAGCCTAAAAAAACGAAGTACAGGAAGACCATGAAAGGCCGCATGAAGGGGAATTCAACCCGCGGCACTACAATCTCCTTTGGTTCATTCGCCATCAAAACTACCGAGGAAGCGTTCATCACTTCCCGTCAAATAGAAGCAGCACGTATCGCAGTAACGCGATTCATGAAGCGTGAAGGAAAAGTTTGGATCAGAATATTCCCAGACAAACCCATCACCGCAAAACCTGCAGAGGTACGTATGGGTAAGGGTAAAGGAGCCCCTAGCCACTGGGTGGCAGCGGTGCGGCCAGGACGCATACTCTTCGAAGCCGATGGCGTACCATTGGAAGTAGCCCAGGAAGCACTTCGCCTCGCAGCTCAGAAGTTGCCTGTCAAAACAAGATTCATCATTCGCAGAGATTACGCTGCTTAAGGAAAAGACGAATGAAAGCAAAACTAATAGCAGATCTCACCCAGGCCGAAGTTGCTGAAAAGCTGCAAATCGAGGTAGAGAACTACAACAAAATGAAGCTCAATCACGCTGTGACCCCATTGGAAAATCCAGTGAAGTTGAGATTTCAGAGGAAATTTATCGCACGGTTGAAAACTGATCTCCAAAAAAGAGAAGCTGCAAAAGCCTCTAAATAATTGCACGTTACAATGTCACAAGAAGAAAGAAATCTCAGAAAACAACGTACTGGCGTGGTATCTAGCAATAAGATGACCAAGTCGATAACAGTTGTAGTAGAGCGCAAGGTGAAACACCCACTTTACGGGAAATTCATCAAGACCACAACGAAGTTTGTGGCCCATGATGAGAACAACGATTGCAATATCGGAGATACCGTACGCATAATGGAAACACGTAAACTCAGCAAGCGCAAAAACTGGCGCCTTGTTGAAATCCTCGAACGCGCTAAATAAGCTATATCCATGATACAACAAGAAAGCAGGCTCAAAGTAGCCGATAACAGTGGAGCCAAGGAAGTACTTTGTATCAGGGTACTTGGTGGTACGCGCCGACGTTATGCATCCATTGGTGATAAAATAGTTGTTTCCGTGAAGGCTGCAATGCCCTCTGGCAACATCAAGAAAGGAGTTGTGTCGAAAGCAGTGGTGGTGCGCACACGCAAAGAGGTGCGTCGTCAGGATGGTTCATACATCCGCTTTGATGACAATGCAGTGGTGTTGCTCAACAACGCTGGAGAGATGCGCGGTACAAGGATCTTTGGCCCGGTAGCACGCGAACTTCGTGACAAGCAATTTATGAAAATAGTTTCTCTTGCACCCGAGGTGCTTTAAATTTTGAGAACAATGAAAATACACATCAAAAAAGACGACCTGGTACAAGTAATGGCGGGTGAGCACAAAGGCGAGCAAGGCCGTGTGATTGCCATCGACCGCGAAAAATACCGCGCCGTTGTAGAAGGCATCAACCTTGTGTCAAAACACACAAAGCCAAGTGCAGCCAGCCCTCAAGGCGGCATCGTAAAAAAAGAGTCTCCTTTGCACATCAGCAATCTTTTGTTGGTCAATGCCAAAACAGGCAAAGGGGAAAGAGTAAACCGCAAAAAAGATGCAGAAGGCAAATCAGTGCGGTTTTTTGTAAAATCAGGTGAACAAGTTTGATTATGTACACGCCAAGGTTAAAACAGAAATATAAGGAAGAGGTAATGCCCGCAATGGCCAAAGAATTTGGTTACAAGTCGAGCATGGAGATTCCTAAAATTAAGAAAATTTGCATCAACCAAGGAGTTGGAGATGCAGTAGCCGATAAGAAGCTCATTGATACAGCGGTGAACGAGATCACTATGATCACTGGCCAAAAAGCTGTGGCAACATTTTCCAAAAAGGACATCTCTAACTTTAAATTGAGAAAAGGGATGCCAATTGGTGCACGCGTAACCCTGAGGGGCGACAAGATGTACGAATTTCTCGACCGTCTTATCAGCGTTGCACTGCCACGTACCCGTGATTTCCGTGGCGTAAAGGCTACAGGATTTGATGGCCGCGGCAACTTTACCATGGGAGTGAAAGAACAAATCATCTTCCCGGAAATCAACATCGAAAAAATCAACAAGATCAACGGAATGGATATCACATTTGTGACCAATGCCAGCAGCGACGAAGAAGCCAAGGCTTTGCTCAGTCAATTTGGCTTTCCATTCACCAAGAAATAAATTTACCATGGCAAAAGAATCAATGAAAGCCCGCCAGCGTAAGCGCCTGAAAATGGTTGAGCATTACGCAGCAAAACGTGAGGAACTGAAAAAAGCCGGCGACTGGGATGCCCTTCAAAAGCTTCCAAAAAACGGATCGAAAGTTCGACTTCACAACCGTTGTCTATTGACCGGAAGGCCACGCGGATATATGCGTCAGTTTGGCATCTCCAGGGTTACATTCAGAGAAATGGCACTCGATGGAAAAATTCCAGGTGTGAAAAAAGCAAGTTGGTAACCTAATTTAAACGACAGCAAATGTACTCTGATCCAATCGCCGACTACCTTACCCGCTTGCGCAATGCCATCATGGCACGCAAAAAGGTGGTTGAAATTCCTGCCTCTAACATCAAAAAAGACATAACAAAGATTTTGATGGAGAAAGGATACATCCTCAACTACAAAGTGGAGGATGACAACGTGCAAGGCACCATCAAAATTGCTTTGAAATACCACCCGGTAACCAAAATGCCGGCCATTAAAAAGTTGGAGCGCGCGTCGAGCCCAGGTTTGCGCTATTACCGCGGATCTAAGGAATTGCCACGGGTTCTGAACGGACTTGGCGTAAGCATTGTCTCAACATCAAAAGGTGTGATGACCGACAAAGAGGCCCGCGTTAACAATGTTGGTGGCGAAGTCATTTGCTACGTATATTAAGATTGAAAGTACACATACAATGTCACGAATAGGAAAATCGCCCATTACCATCCCCTCAGGGGTTACGATATCTACCGACAAGGGTACGGTAACGGTAAAAGGGCCCAAAGGCGAATTGCAACAAGAGCTTCATCCATCTGTGGAGGTAAGTATCGAAGGTGATACCTTGTCTTTACAACGAAAAAACGAAGAGAAGCAAACCAAGGCACTGCATGGCTTGTACCGCTCCCTGATCCACAATATGGTAGAAGGTGTAAGCAAAGGCTGGGTGATCAAGCAAGAGCTTGTCGGCGTAGGTTACCGCGCTAAGACTACTGGTCAGCTGTTGGAATTGACCATAGGTTACTCCCACCCTATTGTGTTGCAATTGCCACATGAAGTGAAGGTGAATGCCGAGCAGCTCAAAGGACAGAACCCAATCATTACGCTTGAGTCACATGACAAACAGTTGATTGGTACAGTTGCAGCTAAAATCCGCTCGTTCAGAAAACCAGAGCCTTACAAAGGCAAAGGTATCAAGTTCGTGGGTGAGCAAATACGTAGAAAAGCAGGTAAATCTGCTGGTAAATAATTGAGGATATGTCAAACACCAAATTAGAACGACGCACGCGCATCAAAAAAAGTATCCGCAAAAAAATGAGCGGTACCGGAACGCGTCCACGACTGTCGGTTTACCGAAGCAACAAGCAATTGTACGCACAAATCATTGACGACTTAACGGGTACAACCCTAGTTTCTTGCGGAAGTCTTAAAACCGCTGATGCTCAAAACATCGCAAAAATAGATCAAGCAAAGTTGGTTGGTAAGCAAATAGCTGAAAAAGCAATTGAAGCTGGAATTACTGAAGTCGTTTTTGACCGCAACGGCTACCTATACCACGGTCGTGTTAAATCATTCGCAGAATCTGCACGCGAAGGCGGCCTCAAATTTTAATTGATCATGTCAAAAGCAAATATAAAGCGCGTTAAAAGCAGCGACATCGAGCTAAAAGATAAGCTTGTAGCCATTAACCGTGTTACCAAAGTAACCAAAGGTGGACGTACATTCAGCTTTTCAGCCATCGTAGTGGTTGGAAATGAAAATGGAGTGGTAGGTCACGGATTGGGCAAAGCCAAAGAAGTAACTGCGGCCATCGCCAAAGGCATTGATGATGCCAAGAAGAACTTGATCAAAGTTCCGGTAGTGAATGGAACTGTTCCGCACAGCCAATACGGCAAGTTTGGTGGAGCCAAAATACTTCTGAAGCCTGCCTCAAGTGGAACTGGAGTAATTGCTGGCGGCGCAATGCGTGCTGTACTCGAAAGCGTTGGTGTGAAAGACGTGCTTGCTAAATCACAAGGTTCATCCAACCCTCACAACGTAGTGAAGGCCACTATCGAAGCACTAACTCAAATGCGGGATGCACGTGCAGTAGCCCAACAACGTGGCGTATCGATGACACGCGTTTTCAATGGATAATTAAGTGAAACCATGGCACAGAAGATAATTGTTACACAAGTAAAAAGCGCTATCAACAAACCCAAAGATCAAAAGGATACCTTGATTGCGCTGGGCATTACCAAATTGAACAGACCCAAAGAACATACTGCCACACCTCAGGTGCTTGGGATGATCAACAAAATAAAGCACCTGCTTAAGGTTGAAAATATTTAAGGTTTACTAACCTGTAAAAAGAACTACAATGGATTTAAGCAATCTAAAGCCCGCAGAGGGCAGCGTACAAACAAAAAAGCGTCTGGGTCGTGGCGAAGGATCTGGTTACGGTGACACGGCTGGCCGTGGTCATAAAGGAGCCAAATCACGTAGTGGTTACAAAACCAAACGCGGCTTTGAAGGTGGACAGATGCCATTACAGCGTCGTGTTCCAAAATTTGGTTTCACCAACCCAACCCGAAAAGAGTATGTCGGAGTGAATCTCGATGTACTTCAAAGGTTGGCCACTGACAAAAAAATTGAAGTTTTTGACTTGACTACTTTTGTCGACAATGGTCTTTGCGCTAAAAAAGACAGGGTTAAAATATTGGGACGTGGAGAGCTCAGCGCCAAAGTACAAGTTACAGCCCATGCTTTCTCAGGAACAGCGAAATCAGCCATTGAAAAAGTAGGCGGACAGGCAAACCAAATCTAAACTGCAGCATCCAACAGGTATGAAGAATTTCTTTCAAACGATCAAAAACATATGGAGCATAGTAGAGCTCAGAGACCGTATATTGTTTACGCTCGGCTTGCTTCTTGTTTTCCGTATTGGTTCATACATCGTTCTTCCCGGAATTGACTCGGCACGTCTTGCACTCGCCAATGAAGGCGGAGGCGGATTGGCAGGGCTGTTGGATCTTTTTACAGGAGGTGCTTTTAACAGGGCGTCGATTTTTAGCCTGGGAATTATGCCCTACATCTCTGCATCGATTATTATGCAGCTGATGGGGATAGCTGTTCCCACCATCCAAAAGATGCAGAAAGAAGGTGAAAGTGGCCGAAAGAAAATAAATCAATACACGCGTTTTCTTACCATCGTTATCACTGCTTTCCAGGCACCAGGTTACATAGCGGCATCGGTACCACCCGAAGCGCGCATGGATGATTCTGTTTTCTGGTGGGCAACAACCATCATTATCCTGACCTCAGGCACCTTATTTGTGATGTGGTTGGGCGAGAGAATTACAGACCGTGGAATTGGCAATGGAATCTCCTTGCTGATCATGATCGGAATCATTGCTGGCTTGCCCGGTGCATTCTTCCAGGAAGTGTTGGCTGCGACTGGTCCCGAAGGAAATGGTCTTGTTATTCTGTTGATTGAACTCGTTGCTCTGCTTGCAGTCATTGCAGTAACCGTAGCATTGGTTCAGGCCGTGCGCAGGGTGCCCATCCAATTTGCCAAAAGGCAAGTGGCTGGAAAAGAATACTCACAGGGTGCGCGCCAATACATCCCCCTAAAGGTGAATAGCGCCGGTGTAATGCCAATTATATTTGCGCAAGCCATCATGTTTGTACCACTTTATATCGCCCAATACTCAGGTGCTGACAGTGGTTTTGTTGTAGAGCTGGCCAATTTTGCTGGATTTTGGTACAATTTGTTGTTTTTCATTCTGGTAATCGCTTTTACTTACTTCTACACAGCCATCACGGTGAATCCAAATCAAATGGCCGATGATCTGAAAAGAAATGGGGGCTACGTACCAGGTGTTAAGCCAGGGCGCTCCACTGCCGATTTTCTGGATGAAGTACTCTCGCGCATTACATTGCCGGGTGCTATATTCTTGGGTTTAATTGCTATATTACCCGTGTTTGCTATGCAAGCAGGAGTGAAACAGGCATTCTCCATTTATTTTGGAGGAACATCATTGTTGATTATGGTTGGGGTAGTCCTCGACACACTTCAACAAATTGAAAGTTATTTACTAATGCGTCATTACGATGGATTGATGAAAACTGGCAAACTTGCCGGCCGAGCATCAACCTTTGGAATGGCCGGATAAACATATTGACAACTTTTTATGGCTAAACAGGCCTCCATTGAGCAGGACGGTGTAATTAAAGAAGCTTTGAGCAATGCAATGTTCAAGGTCGAACTTGAAAACGGACATGTGATTATTGCCCATATCTCCGGAAAAATGAGAATGCATTACATCAAAATTCTGCCAGGTGATAAGGTAAAGGTTGAAATGTCGCCATACGATTTGTCAAAAGGAAGAATTACGTTCAGATACAAATAAAGCGGAAGCAATGAAAACACGCGCAAGCATCAAAAAGCGTTCAGCCGAGTGCAAAATCGTACGACGGAAAGGAAGGCTTTATGTCATCAACAAAAAGAACCCTAAGTTCAAACAACGTCAAGGTTAAAAAATAAGAGCATTATGGCGAGGATTGCAGGTATAGACCTACCTAAAAACAAAAGAGGCGTTGTGGGCCTTACATACATATTCGGTATTGGAACCACGCGCGCAAAAGAAATTTTGGCGACAGCCGGCGTTAGTGAAGACAAGCGTGTGCAAGATTGGGATGACGATGAGTTGTCGAAAATCCGTACCTACTTGAACGAAAACTTCAAAACAGAGGGCGCTTTGCGGTCTGAAATACAGACCAACATAAAGCGGCTGATGGACATTGGTTGTTACCGTGGGGTACGTCACCGTAGTGGTCTTCCCTTGCGCGGACAACGCACCAAAAACAATTCGCGTACCCGTAAAGGAAAGCGTAAAACTGTTGCCAACAAGAAGAAGGCAACCAAATAATTGATCACCACAACAGACCAAGCATGGCAAAGTCAAACACAAAGAAAAAACGCAATGTAAAAGTTGATGCAGTGGGCGAAGCGCATATCAAAGCTTCTTTCAACAACATCATCATTTCATTGACCAATGGTACAGGCCAGGTTATTAGCTGGTCAACTGCCGGAAAGCAAGGTTTCCGCGGCTCCAAAAAAAACACCCCTTACGCTGCCCAAATTGCTGCTGAAGACTGTGCAAAAGTTGCTTTTGAAGCGGGCTTGCGCAAAGTAAAGGTGTACGTTAAAGGCCCTGGATCTGGACGCGAATCAGCCATCCGCTCAATCCACAACAGCGGCATTGAAGTGACCGAAATAATCGACGTTACGCCTATACCACACAATGGCTGCCGTCCACCCAAAAGAAGAAGAGTTTAAGCACATTATACCCCCTTTCGGGGAAAAATCACACAAGTAAACCATGGCACGATACAGAGGCCCAAAATCAAAAGTAGCCCGCCGTTTTAGGGAGCCCATATTTGGCGCTGACAAAGCGTTGGAACGCAAAAACTATCCTCCCGGCATGCACGGCCCCAACAAAAGGAGAGGAAAGCAATCAGAATACGCTGTTCAGCTTGCTGAAAAACAGAAAGCCAAATATACTTATGGTATTTTGGAAAGGCAGTTTGCAAAGATGTTTGACAAAGCCTCACGCAAAATTGGTATTACCGGTGAAATCCTGCTCCAACTTTGCGAAGCACGCCTCGATAACGTGGCTTACCGCATGGGTATTGCACCGACCCGCCGCGCAGCCCGCCAATTGGTAACCCATGGGCACATCATGGTGAATGGAGAAGTAACCAACATTCCGTCCTACTCCCTGCGCCCTGGCGACAAAGTAGCTGTACGCGAGCGATCGAAGTCACTTGAAACGATTTCAAACTCGCTTGCTGGTGCCGGTTCTAAGAAAACCGACTGGTTGGAATTTGACAGATCAAGCCTTACCGGCACATACATCCAACATCCAGTGAGAGATCAGATTCCTGAAAACATAAAGGAACAGCTGATTGTCGAATTGTACTCCAAATAATTAATCCCCTACAAGGAAATGGCCATACTAGAATTTCAAAAACCCGATAAAGTTTTAATGCTTGAGTCGGATGCCAATACAGGTAAATTCGAATTTCGACCCCTCGAGCCTGGTTATGGTATTACCATAGGCAACGCATTGAGAAGAATTCTGCTCTCATCGCTTGAAGGATTCGCGATCACTTCAGTGAAAATTGAAGGGGTTGACCACGAATTTTCTACGATACCCGGCGTTATCCAAGACGTTACCGAAATAGTGCTCAACCTGAAGCAAGTACGCTTTAAGAGGCAAATTGACAGCGCTGAAAACGAAAAAGTAGTAATCAGCATAGGCAACTCCGAACAGTTTACTGCCGGTGATATCGGTAAGTTTACATCTGCTTTTCAGGTTCTCAATCCTGATCTCGTGATTTGTGAAATGGACAAATCAGTCAAACTTGAAATCGAATTCAATATTGGCAAAGGCCGCGGATACCGTCCCTCAGAAGAGAACAAGGTAGGAAATGTGCCGATAGGTACCATCTTCGTTGACTCCATTTTTACCCCCATCCGAAAGGTGAATTACACCATTGAGAATTTCAGGGTAGAACAGAAGACTGACTACGAAAAACTCATTATTGAAGTATCGACCGACGGATCTATTACTCCGAAAGATGCCCTGCAGGAAGCTGCAAAAATATTGATTCATCACTTCATGCTCTTCTCTGACGAGCGCATCAGCCTTGATCACGAAGAGAAAGCTGAAACGGAAGAATTTGATGAAACCTCACTTCACATGCGTCAACTTTTAAAGACGAAGCTTGTGGATATGGATCTTTCTGTACGCGCTTTGAACTGCTTGAAGGCAGCTGATATCGATACCTTGGGTGATCTTGTGTCGTACAACAAAAATGATCTGTTGAAATTCCGCAACTTCGGAAAAAAATCGCTGACAGAATTGGAAGACCTCATCGAATCGAAAGGACTTACATTTGGCATGAACGTAGCCAAATACAAATTGGACAAAGAATAAATTTCAGGAGATTTTAATACCTGAAACAACAAAAATACAATGAGACATCGCAACAAAGGAAACGCCCTCGGACGTACTTCCAGCCATAAAAAGGCAATGATTTCAAACATGGCTTGCTCGCTCATCGAGCACAAGCGTATTACAACTACCGTGGCCAAAGCCAAGGAACTGCGCATGTTCGTTGAGCCTTTGATCACGAAGTCAAAAACAGACTCGACGCACTCGCGCAGGACTGTTTTCAGCGACTTGAAAAGCAAAGATGCCGTGAGCGCTCTGTTTCGCGATGTTGCACCCAAGGTAGCTGAACGCCCAGGTGGATACACCCGTATCATCAAACTCGGTTCCCGCCAAGGTGATGCGGCTGAAATGTGCATCATAGAGCTGGTTGACTTCAATGAGCTCCTGCTGCAAGACGCCAAAACGAAAACACGAAGAAGCCGACGTGGTGCCAAGAAAAAAACAACGGATGCTGTAACTGCTGAACCAAAAGCAGAAGAAACGGCAAAAGCGAAAACTGACCCTGCAGCTACTGCCGAAGTGGAAACTGCGGAAGTTACCGAAGAGGCCCAAGATACTGCAGCTGACGCACCAAGTGCTGAAGCCGATACGGATCAGTCTTCTGATGAAAACACTGAAGAGAAAAAAGATCAATAAGTTGTTTAAAACTCATTTATCGAAAGGGACAATGCGATTGGCGTTGTCCCTTTTTTTTATTCCTTTTGTATCATGAATCCAACCCATCCCGTCCCCAACCAACCCGCAGTACTCATTCTTGCAGATGGCACTGTATTTCACGGAAAGAGTCTAGGCAAGATTGGCACCACTGTCGGTGAAATTGCTTTCAATACAGGCATGACCGGCTACCAAGAGATATTTACGGATCCGTCCTATTACGGTCAAATCCTTATAATGGCCGCAGCCCATATCGGAAATTACGGGGTGCACAACGAAGAAATTGAGTCGGAAAATGTCAAAATATCAGGACTTGTATGCAAAAAATTCTCTGAGAGCTACAGCCGACCCTCTGCCGAGACTTCCCTTCAGGATTATTTCGAGCGCGACGGGCTCGTTGGCATCCGTGATGTAGATACCCGGGCCTTGATTAGGCATATTCGACACAAAGGCGCGATGAATGCCATCATATCCTCAGAAAATCTCAATGAAGAGCAGCTTCTGGCACTGCTGCACAAGGCCCCTTCCATGGAAGGCTTGGAGCTATCATCGCAAGTGACCTGCGCTGAGGCATATGATGTAGGTGCTGTGGGTGATGCTCCAAAAGTTGCTGTAGTAGATTTTGGCTTGAAAAAAAACATAGTACGCTGCCTTACAGAACGCGGCTGTGCGGTGCGTGTTTTTCCCATGCATACGCCTTTGCAGCAAATGCTAAACTGGGGGCCCGATGGCTTTATGCTGTCCAATGGTCCGGGCGATCCCGGTGCAATGCAGGACAGCATCCGTCTTGTTCAATCCATCATTGATTCAGGACTGCCTGTTTTTGGAATCTGTTTGGGACACCAGCTCATCGCGCTCAGCCAAGGACTGCATACCAAAAAAATGTTCAACGGACACCGCGGAATCAACCATCCTGTCAAAAGTCTGGTTTCTGGCCGCGGGGAGATTACCTCACAGAACCACGGCTTTGAGGTGGTCAAGCAATCTGTTGAAAATAATCCAAAAGTAAAATTAACACACGAGCACCTCAACGATGGTTCAGTGGCTGGCATAAGGTTGGTTGATAAGCCTGTATTTTCGGTACAGTATCACCCTGAATCTTCGCCAGGACCACATGACTCCAGGTACCTCTTTGATGAATTTGTGGGAATGATGCAAAAGGTAGAAGCTGTATAGCCACAATCATTTCTACAATAACCGATGCTTCAGCCCTTAGGCCTTTGACGCAATGCTGTACACTGTATCAATTTCCGGTACAATGTGAAGGCAGGATACAAGCATCAATTGTTCGCATTGCCACCGGGCAACATCATTTGATTCCGCTGCAGAAGTAGCGCAATTTTTCATCGGCAAGGATGTATCCAAGGTCGAGCGCCCGTTGCAAATCACGACAACCCTCCATTTGGTTGTGGGCCATCATACGGGTGAGTCCCCGGTTGTACAATGCTTCGGCATAATTTGAATCCAACTTAATCGCGACATCAAAATCGCGAATGGCCTCAATATATCTGCCAAAAAATGCCCGCATGTTCCCCCTTTTGTTCCAAAGCACAGGGTCGTTACGGTCTGATTCTATGGCCAAATCAAGATCAGTTAGGGAAGAACCATAGTCGCTCAGCATACTCTTGGTCATGCCCCTGTTGTACAAGGCTTCTGTAAAATTGCTTTTCACGGCCACCGCTTTGTTGTAGTCCTCTATAGCGTCTTCTTCATTTCCGAGAAGCTTATTGGCGATGGCCCGATTAAAGTGCGCATTTGGGAAATCCTGGTTGAGACTCAGGGCTATATCCAGGTCGCTTTTTGACTTCTCGATGTCGCCAAGGCGTTTCCAAAGCGTACTTCGGTTGTAATAGGCAATATAAAAACGGGGATTGATGTTGATTGCCTCATCAAATGCAGCCATGGCAAGCTCTACTTCACCAAAGTGCATGTGAAAAAGTCCTTTGATATCATGCACCAACTCTGACTGGGCATTCAATGACAGGGCCGTTTGTATGTCGGCCAAAGCCGCATCATAATCAGAAAGGCGGGTATAAGTCAGCGCCCTTTGCAGGTAAGCCAGTGTATCTCTGGGATTGAGCTCTATCAGAAAATCATAATCGGCGAGTGCTTCCCCAAAATCATTTCCCTCCAACTTTGCTATCGCCCGGGTTTGTATAAGTCGATTGTCATAAGGACTCAGCTCAAGGGCTTTATCAATGTCGAGTATGGCCCCTTTAAAGTCACTTTGGAGCAGCTGAAGCTTTGCCCTTTGGTCGTAATACACTTCACTGTATGGATTCAGCTCAATGGCCATGTTGTAATCGACCATTGATTCTTGGTATCGGCCCATGCGCTGCAGCAACAGGGCCCTCTTCATCCATGCCTCTGAATAGTTTTGATCGGTTTCTATTGCGGCGGTGTATTCATCATACGCCTGGTTGAAATTGCCTCCACGCATGCTCATTTCAGCGCGTTGCATAAAATTCATCGCATCCTGTCTTCGCTTTGAGAACTGCTGTTGCTGGGCGCAGACATCTGACGTTGCGATAATTAGCAACAAAAACAATGATACGCTTACTGTAAAGGACTTATTCATAGGTTGCCAATTGCCGGAATGAAAATACATATTTTTGCCGTGACAAGCGTACAAAAAATTCTAAAGATTATGCCTTACCTCGTAGGAATAGCCGGTGGCAGCGCATCGGGTAAGTCCTCATTTTTGAAAACCCTTAGGTCAAAATTCGCGCCAGAGGAAGTTTCCATCATCACCCAAGACAACTATTACCTTGAGAAAGAGCGGCAAAAGCGCGATGAGCAAGGGGCAATAAATTTCGATCTTCCCGATGCCATTGACCGCGATGCGCTTTATCATGATCTGTGCCATGTGGCCTCAGGAGTCAGCATTGCGCGTCCCGAATATACCTTTAACAATGCACATGCCAGCAGCAGCATCATTGAAGTAAGGCCCGCTCCTATTTTGATCATCGAAGGGCTGTTTATATTTCATTTTCAAGAATTGGCCAAAATGCTCGATTTGAAAGTGTTCATCGATGCACGTGAAGAAATCAAACTGCAGCGCCGCATCAGGCGCGATGCCGAAGAAAGGGGCTATCCGGAAAGTGATGTGCGCTACCGCTGGGAGCACCACGTAATGCCCTGTTACCACAGCTACCTGAGGCCCTACCGCGATCAGTGCGACGTGATCGTGACCAACAACCACAACTATGACAAAGGATTGAACGTAATCGAAAACCATCTTAAGATGATTTTAAGCCGGTCTTAGAAAGAAGGCTAATCTTCAGTAAGTGTCAAATTGGATTGTTGAAAAGGTTTTTAAACCATCGGGCATCACAACATGAACTACTTTTGGACGAGCCCATTTATCAAGCCAATGACGACCAACTCACTCAAATCTGAGCGATTCAATCGGGTCAAGAGAAGCCGCCTTCTTCGCAGGATAATATCCACTTGCGAGACCTACTCCGAAGCAAAGCACCACACCACCAATAATCCATCGCCACGGGACAATAAATGGACTGTCGATCAGCAGGCCTATGAGGTTGCCACAGCCAATGCCCAGCACAATACCAAGTATGCCGCCAATTTGTCCAATAACAATGGCCTCAATAAGAAACTGATTGCGGATGGTACCCGCAGCAGCACCGATCGCTTTGCGCACGCCTATCTCGCGGGTGCGTTCCGTAACCGAAACCAACATAATGTTCATCAGCCCTATGGCCGCTCCAAGCAGGGTGATAATTCCTATAGCAGTGGCGATGATGGTAATGACCGATAGCTGTTCGAGCACACGGCTTACGAGGTTGTCGCTTTTTGCGATGTAAAAGCTGTCGTCTTCGCCGGGCCGGTCACCCCTAATGCTGCGCATAAGGCTAATGGCTACCTGTGTACCGGCCTCTAATTCCTCAGCCCGCACAGTTTGCACATTCACCACAAAGGGACTTTTGCTGTTTAGAAAATTAAGCCGCGCATTGCGCAGCGGAATGAGCACCTGGTTGTCACCACTAAAGCCAATGCTGGTGCCTTTGCTTTTGAGCACCCCCACCACGATGTAGCGCTTGCTCCCAATGAAGATCCCTTCACCAATGGGATTGATCAAGCCATCACGGAACAACTTTGCCTCCACATCTTTGCCGATAAGGGCTACCGAAGCGCCATCGCGGTCTTCGTCGATGCTAAAATTGCGGCCATTTTCCACGGCATAGCCGGCTGTGCTCAAGTAATTTTGGCTTACTCCCACAACCTGCACATTGGGGTTGGTTTTGCGGGATTGGTAAAGGATGGTCGAAGTGGCACTTACCATGGAAGAGAGGGAAGTCAGTGCGGGGTATTCATACCTTTCGGCAAATGATTCTGCTTCCCGAAAACTGATCGGTGAATGGATGCGCTCGCGGCGGCCATCGCGGCCTCCACTCAGGCTGCCGGAGCTCGAACGCATGCTGAAGGTATTGGAGCCCATACTTTGAAAGTCATTTTCGATCTTGGCCTGCAGGGCGTCTATGGCCGTTAGAATTCCGACAAGTGCCATGATGCCCACCGCAATGATCAGGGCGGTAAGGGTGGTGCGAAGGGCCTGACTTTTCACCGCCCGCAATGCAATGAGTATGTTCTCAACGTACAAACCTTTCACGCTACAGGGTATTTTGGTGCATTTCAGTGATAAAAGTACATCTATGGGCTGCATCATTTCTACCACTCATCATAATTTGGTAAATTCGCGCCACCTGAAAAATTTAACCTTCTAACAATCAATTATGGTCTTTGACTTGAATATGATTAAAGCGGCATATGATCGCTTTCCTTCACGCATCGCAGCCGCAAGGAAAGTGCTCAACAAGCCGCTTACCCTTACGGAAAAAATACTCTATGCACACCTGGACCAAGGCGATGCTACGCTGGACTATGAGCGGGGCAAAAGCTACGTAGATTTTGCTCCCGACCGTGTGGCCATGCAGGATGCAACTGCCCAAATGGCCCTTTTGCAATTCATGCAGGCCGGCAAAAAAACAACTGCCGTACCCAGTACCGTGCACTGTGACCACTTGATTTTGGCAGAACATGGTGCAAAGGAAGACCTGAAAAACTCCATCAACAACAGCTCTGAAGTATTCAATTTCCTTGAATCGGTGAGCTCAAAATACGGCATTGGGTTCTGGAAACCCGGCGCTGGCATCATCCATCAGGTGGTGCTTGAAAATTACGCATTTCCCGGAGGGATGATGATTGGTACCGACTCACACACCGTGAATGCAGGAGGCCTTGGTATGGTGGCCGTGGGCGTGGGTGGTGCCGATGCTGTGGACGTGATGGCAGGCATGCCCTGGGAACTCAAATTTCCAAAACTGATCGGCGTGAAGCTTACCGGCCGCTTGAATGGCTGGACCAGCGCCAAAGATGTAATCCTGAAAGTGGCTGGTATCCTTACCGTAAAAGGCGGTACAGGTGCTATTGTGGAGTACTTTGGCGATGGCGCACGCAGCCTGAGCTGTACCGGAAAAGGCACCATTTGCAACATGGGTGCTGAAATTGGTGCCACGACATCCACCTTTGGTTACGATGAGAAAATGGGCGTGTACCTCCGCGGTACCGGCCGTGCCGAAGTAGCCGATATGGCCGACAAAATAGCCGAACACCTCACCGGCGATCCAGAAGTGTATGCCCACCCAGAGAAATACTTCGATCAGGTCATTGAGATTAACCTCAGCGAGTTAGAGCCCCACATCAACGGGCCATTCACGCCTGATTTGGCTACGCCAATCTCTAAATTTGCCGAAAAGGTAAGGGCTGAAGGCTGGCCCCAACAACTCGAAGTGGGATTGATCGGTTCATGCACCAACTCGAGCTACGAAGACATATCACGCGCGGCTTCACTTGCACAGCAAGCGGTCGACAAAAACCTGAAGGTACAAGCCGAATTCACCATCACTCCCGGTTCGGAGCAGGTGCGCTACACCGTAGAGCGCGATGGATTCCTCAACACTTTCGATAAAATAGGTGGAGTGGTGCTGGCCAATGCTTGCGGGCCTTGTATAGGCCAATGGGCGCGCCACAGCAATGACCCAAAACGCAAAAATTCCATCATCACTTCCTTTAACAGGAACTTCGCCAAGCGAAATGATGGCAACCCAAATACACACAGCTTTGTGGCTTCACCTGAGCTGGTTACGGCCATGGCCATCGCTGGCGACCTCACCTTCAATCCCCTCACCGACACCCTCACCAATGAGCGCGGTGAGCAAGTGAAACTTGACGAGCCACGCGGACTTGAAATGCCCGAAAAGGGATTTGCCGTGGAAGATGCGGGTTACCTCGCTCCTGCCGAAGATGGTGGAAACGTGGAGGTAAAAGTAAGTCCCGACAGCAAGCGCCTGCAATTGTTGCAGCCTTTTGCGCCTTGGGACGGCCAAAACTTCATCGGTATGAAGCTGCTCATCAAGGCTTTTGGCAAGTGTACCACCGACCATATTTCGATGGCGGGCCCATGGCTACGCTTTCGCGGTCACCTGGACAACATCAGTGACAATACCCTCACAGGTGCGGTAAACGCCTTCAACAAGGAAACCGACAAAGTCAAAAACCAATTGACCGGCGCGTACGGTTCGGTACCGGCTACAGCGCGCGCTTACAAAGCAGCGGGCATTGCCAGCATCGTGGTAGGCGACCACAACTATGGGGAAGGCAGCTCACGTGAGCACGCTGCCATGCAACCGCGCTTCCTCGGCGTGCGCATCGTGCTGGTGAAGTCGTTCGCACGGATCCACGAAACCAACCTCAAGAAGCAGGGCATGCTCGGCATTACCTTTGCCAATGAGGCCGATTACGACAAAATTCAGGAGGACGACAGCATTGACACCCTCGACCTTGACCAGTTTGAAGAAGGCAAACCCCTCAAGCTGAAATTTACCCATAAGGACGGAACTGCGGATGTGGTGGTGTGTAACCACACCTACAACGATCAGCAAATTGGCTGGTTCCGCGCAGGCTCTGCACTGAACCTCATTAAGCTGAAGGAGCAAAAAGCTTAAGGTGGCTTTGATTGAACAAAAACCCCGCCTTCGGGTGGGGTTTTTGTTTTTGGTATTGAGTGATTGGTTTTTAGCTGTGTACGGCCACAAATCGTATCATCGCAGCATCAGATCATCACATAATCACTCAAAGGGATACCTCAATCCCCACTCGGCCCGCATCTGGTCCATAATTTCCATAATGGCCACCGACTCATCCAATGGCATTGCATCACTCTCAAGCCGGCCCGAGCGAATGCAGCGAAGCACTTCTTCCACCTCATGCACAAATCCGTTGGCAGCTTGCACAGGGCGCAGCCAGCTGTGGTTTGGCGCTGCCTTATCCTCGCCGTATACAATGAGCTCAAATGCATCGCCTTGGTGAAAATTTGGAAAATGTACGCGGCCAAGGGTGCCGTAGATCTCCGCGGCATTGCTCATGCGCAGGCCAAAGCTGCACATCAGCGAAGCGAATCTTTGTCCAGGAAATCGCAGCATGAACTGGACCATTTCATCCACCCCGCTTTCGCGAAATCGCGCCATGGAATGCACCTCTTCAGGCAATGCACCCATGAGGTAACAGGATACCGACAGGGGGTAAATGCCCATATCGAGGGTAACCCCGCCCGCCAACTCAGGCGAATACAAGCGCTGTATGTAGCGGGGCGAGGCCATACTGCCAAAGCCTATTTGGATGGCATTCACTTCACCTATAGCGCCTTCATTGAGCATTTTGCGCAGTAATTTCATGGACGGAAGGCACCTGGTCCAGAGCGCTTCCATAAGAAACAGTCCACGGGTTCGGGCCATTTGCACCAGAATGCGCGCCTCCTTGGCATTCACGCTCATCGGCTTTTCCACGAGCACATGCTTGCCAGCTGCAAGGGCCAATTGCACATTGTCGAAATGGAAATTGTGTGTTGTGGCGATGTATACCACATCAATATCCGGATTGGCAACCAAAGCCTCATAGGTGCATGGGACTGCCGGGGCATGCCTTTCGGCAAAAAGTGCTGCCTTCGAAGCCGTCCTCGAAGCCACCGCCACCAAGGTACAACCATCAACCAATGCAATGGCTCCAGCCATTTTATCGGCAATGATGCCAGCGCCAATAATGCCCCAGCGCAGAGGCTTTTGTGGATTGCTCATGATGGAAATTAACAACAAAACTAAGCATTGCGCATAGCTCTATGCAATTGAGAGCAGCTGTTCATCAAAAGCCAATTGCTCCTGCACCGAATAATGTCCTATTTTTGGGCCTTTAGAAAAAAACCTTCATTGAGCAATCCCAAAAACGATCTTTTGCTCCGCGCAGCGCGCGGTGAATACGTAGAGCGCACACCCGTATGGCTCATGCGGCAGGCGGGGCGCATATTACCCGAGTACCGTGCAGTGCGTGCAAGCCTTACCGGCTTTAAGGAGCTTGTGGAAACGCCCGAACGCGCCGCCGAAGTCACCGTGCAACCTGTAGATCTGCTTGGTGTGGATGCCGCCATCATCTTTTCGGACATCCTCGTGGTGCCCGAAGCCATGGGCCTCACCTACGAAATGGTTGAGAAGCGTGGCCCTTTTTTTCCGCGCACCATCAGCTCCGAAGCCGATTTTGACCTGATCCGCATCGCCGAGCCCGAAAGCCTCAACTATGTGTATGAGGCCATCAAACTCACTTTGAAAGCACTCGAGGGCCGTGTGCCGCTTATCGGATTTGCCGGAGCGCCCTTCACCATCCTATGCTACATGGTGGAAGGCAGCGGTTCCAAAACATTCTCCAACGCACGCAAACTCCTCGTACAGCGCCCCGACCTTGCCCATAAGCTGCTGCACATGATCACCGAAACCACCATTGGCTACCTCAAAGCACAAGTGAATGCCGGAGTCCACTTGCTGCAGGTATTCGACTCCTGGGCAGGCATACTCAGCCCTGAAGAATACAGCCGCTTTGCCATTCCCTCCCTCAAGCGCATTTGCGAAAGCTTGCAGGGTACCGTGCCCCTCACCCTGTTTTCCAAAGGGGCTCATTTTAGCTACAGCGACCTTGCAGCCCTGCCATGCCATACGATCGGTGTGGATTGGAATACCCCGCCACAAGTGGCCCGCGATATGGTGGGCACCCAACGCAGCCTCCAAGGCAACCTTGATCCCGCCATCCTTTACGGAAGTGGCAAGGATATTGCTAAAGCCACCACCGACATGCTCCGGGCATTTGGGCCCCAGCGCCACATTGCCAACCTTGGCCACGGCGTATACCCCGATACCAACCCCGAAGCAGTGAAAATATTTATAGAAACCGTGAAAAACTACCAACATGCATAACACCCTGCGCTGCTTGCTTGCTTGCACATTCTTAGCCTCCGCCAGCCTACAAGCCCAAGAGGCTGACGACAAAAAGAAAAAAGAAAAAGAGGAGAAACCGAGCAGCCTTGTGGTCAATGGCAGCTTTGAGGAGTTCGGCGATGGCCTGCGCCGCAAGGAACAACTCGACCTTGCTACAGGCTGGAGCAACCCTACCGAGGCCAAGTCGGAGCTCTTCAGTGCCCAGGTAAAGAGCCGATACATTGCCGTACCCGAAAACATGTACGGCATGGAAGACCCCGCTGAAGGCGACAATTATGCAGGCATGGTGGCCTACAGCCCAAGGGGCAAAATGTCACGTTCCTATCTCCAAACGGAACTTACTGAAGCCCTGAAGGAAAAAGGGCTCTACTGCGTGAAATTTCAAGCTTCGCTGGCCGAGCGTTCGCGTTATGCCTCCAACAACCTCGGCGTATCGATCGACAAAACCAAACTCAGCAGCAAGTCTACAGCTTCGCTAAGCGCTGACAACGTGCTCTTTACAGAGTACAATGACATTGTAGATTCACGAGAAGGTTGGTGGGAATTTTGCGCACTCTACCGCGCCACGGGCAAAGAAAAGTACCTGACCATAGGCAACTTTAGCCCCGACGACCGCACCAAAACGGTACTGATGGACCTTCCGGAAAAGTACACGGAAGAGGGGCCCATCATAGCCGCCTACTACTACATTGATGCCGTTGAGGTGAAAGCAATAAGCCCTGGCGAAAGCTGCAACTGCGCCCATGAGCGCATCCCTGAGAGCAAAATAATCTTCTCCGGCTCACCACAGCTCAACGATGAAATGAGCCTCAAGGAAAAGGTTGAAGCCATCGATGTGTACTTCTACCAATACCAGGCCGACGTGGTGAGCGCAGCCGAGCGCAGCATAGACCAGGTGGTGGACCTGCTTGTGGCCAATTCATCGGCTGGGGTGGTTATCATAGGCCACAGCGACAATGAAGAGGCTGCCCTTGCGGAAAAAGAATCGAGCTTGCGCGGCCTTTCGGCCAAACGGGCCAACCTGGTGCGCAACTACATGATCAATTCTGGAATCGACGAGGGGCGCATCAGTGTGAAGAGCATGGACAATAAGGCACCCACCTCGAACATGAGCACACCGGTGAGCCTCGCCAAAAACCGCAGGGTGGAATTTGAACTGAAGTAAACCCCTTTGTCAATAACATTCAGAAGGCCTGCGCGTTCATTTGATGATGCACAGGCCCTTCTATTTTTGCGGAAAGCGAATGATCCCCATGCACAAAGCACTGCTGCTTTATATGGCACTCCTGTTAATCGGTGGTGGCTCGCTTGCGCAAAACCTCATTCCAAATCCCGGTTTTGAAGAGCCGCTGGCCCCTGCCGAGTTTCAGTGGGTACAGCCACAAGGGCCTTTCTATCATTATGAAAAAAAACTTGAGCAAGGTGATGAAGGTGCACGCACGGGCCAGCACATCAACGGGCTTTGCATGTACAACCACGAACCCAACGAGTACCTGCACGTAAAGCTGCGCGAACCCCTTGTGGCTGGTGAGCGCTATGCCTTCAGTGTGCATGCCCGCTTGTACACCATTAAAAATACCAATTACGCCTTGCACAACCACATCGGGGTGCATTTCGGCAGCCGCCGGCTCGATACACAGGTACCCGGCGACCTGCCCTTTAACCCCCAACTCCACCTGCGCCTGCCCGATGGGCCGCGCTACGGATGGTTCGAGCTCAGGGATACATTGGTCGCCAAGGGCGGGGAGCAATACCTGACCATGGGTTACTTTCCCCGCACCCAGCGGCGCGAAAATGATGAGCAGCGCAAGGATGCTTTCATGGCCGAAGTGGACCGCATGTACCAGGTAGAGCAATACAAGAAAGAACAGCAGGCGGAGAAAAAAATGCTGTACCTCTCCCCTGCGGAGCAGCAAGCCTATCTGAAAGAACAGAAAAAACTCAAGCGACGCTCCAAGAAGCAAGTCAATTGTCCAAGTCCTGCAGCCTCAAAGCCAGCAGCCCTGAGCCAGCGGCCCATTGCTGCCCCTGTTGCACCGCAAGCCTTTCCAGATGAGCTCTTCACGGTGCGTTACTATTTCGATGATTTTTGCCTGGCCCCCCTGGTGCAGGGCGAGGCGCGCTGCGAGGAGGAGCTTGCCACCGAAGAGATCAGCAAGGCGCAATTCAGCACGGGTGCTACGATTGCCTTGCCCAACATCTTTTTCGAAACCGACAAGGATGTGTTGCTCAATGAGAGCGTGGTGCAACTTGAAGGCCTTCAGGCCACCCTAGAGCGCTACCCCAGCCTCCACATCGAAATACGCGGCCACACCGACCGCGTGGGCAGCGACGCCCATAACCGCGACCTCAGCAAGCGGCGCGCTGCCGCCGTGGTGCAATGGTTGCAAGAACGTGGCATAAGCCCGGCTCGACTCAGCTCAGCAGGATTTGGCGCCACACGCCCCATCGCCGACAACGACACCGAGGCGGGCCGGGCCCGCAACCGCAGGGTGGAATTCTATGTGTTGAAGGGATTGTAGGGTTCTGGTATTTCATCTTTTTTCAAGGGTTCTATCCTATCAAAGCTGGATTGTGTAAGGCACAGGGTGCATCCTCAACCCACATCTGCATTGTTCAACTCAAAACTGGATCAGCTTGATTCATGATTGGTAGTTAAATTGGCTATATTTATCGAACGTTTTATTTCTTACTTCAGCGACCGATCTAGCAAAACCAACCTCACCCACATTCCATGACACTAAAAAATCTGTGGCTTACAGCGCTTCTATACAGCGCTGCATTTCAGCTCCTCAGCCAAAGCACTGATCAGGTACATATTACGTCTAGTTTTTTTGGAGGTATCGGATACGACAGCTTTAGTAGTCAGCCTAAGCTCTTGAGCGTAGATGGTGAGCAGCATTGGCTGGTTGGGGGGATTTCTAACTCGATTAATTATTATGTGAGTTCAAATGCATTTCAACCGACCCGGCCAGGTGCCGGTGGAGGCATCCTCACCCTCTTCAATGCTGATGGCATTCCAACCTACTCCACTTATTTGGGGGGAGGTCTTGAAACTGTTCGTGCTGTCGCCGCTATGGATAACAAAATGGTTGCAGGCGGCGTGACAACATCAGTAAATTTTCCATTGAGTAATGATGCACATAATCCAATATTTAGCGGAACGTCGATGGGGTTCTTAACACTTTTGAATTTGGATGGCAGCATGGAGTGGAGTACTTATGTAGGAGGAAATGGCGCAGACGCTATAT
>DAIOTP010000028.1:0-30323 GCA_036751905.1 Cryomorphaceae bacterium | reverse complement strand
ATCGTCATTGCCCACCGCCTCAGTACGGTGCAGAAAGCCAATCTGATCATTGTAATGGACAAAGGCCGCATAGCAGAGCAAGGAAGCCACCAGGACTTGCTCGGTCAGCAAGGCATGTACAAGGACCTGTTCGACTTGCAGTTCAAAGAGGTGTGAGCACCTGATAGACTGCAGCGCAACCAGCGCTTGTTCTTTCGTTTGTTATTGTCGATCGAGTGCGTTAAGCGCCTTGTAGATCCGCGATTGGGTTTCGGGATCTATCTGAAATGCCAGCATCATGTTCTGGTATTCCTCAAGGCTCAGACCTGCTTTTTTCACAGCTTTTGTAAGCTGCGGCTCCACTTCGGCCCGCAACCTGTCTACATCGGCTTTGGCGGCTTCAAATGTGGTCCAGTTGCGCGCTTTGAATGCGACCTCATCTTCTTTGAGCGCCTCGTATTCATTGCTCTGTCGGTTGTATTCATCCACATCGAGTCCGTGTGCTTCCACAGCGGCTATGAGCCTGCTTTCATTGCTGGCATGGATGCGGTCAAGGGCCTTGCTGGCCTTTGCAAATTGCTGGATCTGGTCCTCACTGAAATCAAATTTGATTATATCGTATTCTGAACCAGTGATTTCATTTTCTGCTTGTTGGCCCAGTACAGGTAGGGAGCAAATAAGCAGTGCCGAGAAGAGTAATTTTAGGCGTTTCATATATTCAAGTGAATTGCTTTCCGCAAAAATCGGATTTTGCATGGCCGTGTGCAAGGGCTGTGCCAACAATTGTGGCGTATAAGTGGACAAGCCACGATTGTGGGGCATGTCTTACCTTTGGCCCATGAATTACCGATCAGCACATGACGTACAAGCATTCATTGTTCAAGGCCGTGAAGCACTCATTACCATGCACAGGGGTCCCGATGGTGATGCCATTGGCTCAACCCTTGCCCTGAGCCGGCTGCTCAGGGCTGCCGGCATGCGCAGCACCGTGGTGGCACCCGATGCCTTCCCTGATTTTCTCAAGTGGCTGCCAGGCAGTGCGGACATCGTGGTGTTTGAACAGAAATCGGCCGAGGTCAAAGCCCTTGCCGCAGCCTGCGACGTCATATTTTGCCTCGATTTCAATGTGCCCGAACGCATGGGCGATTTGCAAGACACCATCATGAAAGCAGGCAAACCCATTGCTGTGCTCGACCACCACCGCTTTCCGGGCGATTTTGCACAAGCCTACTACACCGACGACCAAGCAAGCTCCACCGCCGAGCTGGTATACAGGCTTGCCATGGAAACAGGCCTCGTGCAGCACCTCGATGCCGACACCGCTTTGTGCCTCTACACCGGCTTGGTCACCGACACGGGAAGTTTCCGCTTTTCGTCAGTGAATGCAGGGGTGATGCGCATGGCAGCGGCCTTGCTCGACACCGGCATGGACCACTTACAGGTGTACAACAACGTGTTTGACAACAACAGGCCTGAGCAGCTTCGCTTGCGGGGTTATGCCCTTTCGGAAAAATTGGTGGTGACCGGCGGGGGAGAGGTAGCCTACATCAGCCTCTCAGAGCAGGAGCTCAAGCGATTCGACTACCGCTCAGGCGATACGGAAGGTTTGGTCAATGAAGCCCTCAGCCTGCGCGGGGTGCATATGGCAGGCTTTTTTTACGAAAAGGATGGCCTTGTGAAAATATCGCTGCGCAGCAAGGGCAAGGTGGATGTTAATGCATTTGCACGCGCTCATTTTGACGGCGGCGGCCACATCATGGCGGCAGGAGGCAGGAGCAAAGCGGGGCTGCAAGCTGTCGTCGAACGCTTTGAACATTTGGTTTCTCAACCGGAAAACATGGGTTCTTGATATGGGAAAATCCCTGAATGCCATAACTGCCGCTGCCATAGGCCTAATATTGATGAGCCATACCGGCTGCGAACCACGCACCAAGCCCTATGGCAAAGCACTTGGCAAAGATGAGCTCATTGAGCGCAACAAGGCGCGCGTGTCGCGCGAATCGCAATTGATTGAGGCATGGGTTGCAGCGGCTGGCTGGCCCATGGAGCGCACCCAAACAGGCCTGTATTTTCAGGTGTACGGAAGTTCAGCTGAAGGAGAAGCCCAAATCGATCCGATCCACCCTCAGAGTGGTCATCGCATCGGAATTACCTACAGCGCCTACCTCCTGGACAGCACAAAAGTGGCAAGCAGCAACAAAGAAATCTTCTACTTCTACCTCGGCCATGATGATGTGGTAAGCGGGCTGCATGAAGTGATGACATTGCTTAGCCCGGGTGATTCCGCCCGGGTGCTTATTCCTTCATACATGGCCTACGGGCTCACAGGCTTATCACCATCGGTACCACCCAATTCGCCCTTGCTCTATGACCTCTATTTTGTGGAAATGCGCTAGCCCCGGCCTCTTTGCTGTTCTTCTCATCGGTTTTCTGGGCAGTTGCAAGCCCCGGGCCGAATGGGCAACCCTCCAAGAGGGCACCCAATGGAAGTTACTGGCCTTTGGCGAGGGGCGTGCAGGCCATGACAGCATAGCTTGGATACGCTTGGATGCCACCGTGGTCAACACCAATGGTGATGAAACCCTTGCCGTTCACCTTGATCAGGCATATGCGGAAAGTGCTGATCCAATTTGGCAACTCCTCGCCTCCCGCGTACCAGGCGATAGCATGCTGCTGCAGTTTACGGGAGCCAACTTTTTGTTGCCCAACAATTCGATCTCGGATACCTTGCAGGGCTATGTGGCATTGCGCGGTATGAAAAGCGCTGCCGCCCTGCGCGATGCCAGACAAAAAGAGTATGCTACCCTCGACACCCTCCTTCGGCAGGAGCGCATCACAGGAAGTTTTGAGGAGTACAGAGGCCTTTGGATACGAACTGTCAAAGCGCCAGCAGCTGAAAGTCCTGTGCGCAAGGGCAGCGAAGTGATTATTCACTACCGCGGCATCCTGCTTGACAGTACAGTTGTTGACGATTCGCGCCGGATGCTGGCACCCTTCGCATTTGTATATGGCAATGAAGGCCAGGTGATCAAAGGACTGGAAATGGCCCTTGAACGTATGCACAAAGGTGAGGTGGTAGAAGTCATTGTTCCTTCCTGGTTCGCTTTTGGCAAAAGAGGGAGCGCCGACGGCCGCATTGCGCCCTATACGCCTCTGATATACACAGTAGAGGTGCTTGAAATTGGCCTTTGACGCGTTCAAAGATATCCTTGTGCCTGTAAGCCGAACAGCGCAGCATATTTGCCATCAAGGGCAATCAACTCTTCGTGGGATCCAAGCTCGCGCATTTGCCCGTTTTCTAAAAACAGTATGCGGTCAGCCATCCGCACAGTGCTGAATCTGTGGCTTATCAGTACGGCAGTACGCCCTTCCATAAGCTCCGAGAAGCGCACAAATACTATGTGCTCAGCCCGTGCATCGAGCGCGCTTGTGGGTTCATCGAGTATCATGAGCTGTGCTTTGCCCATGTAAGCCCTTGCGAGCGCGATCTTCTGCCACTCACCACCGCTGAGCTCCACACCCCCAAGAAAACGCCGACCGAGCATTTGCTTGTAGCCGCCTGGCAGCTTGGCAATCACCGAATCGGCGAGGCTCTTGGCGGCACTTACAGCAATGGCTTCGGCATCCTCTTTTCGCCGGATGTCGCCCACAGCTATATTCTCAGCGGCTTCGAGCTGGAATTTCTGAAAATCCTGAAAGATGACACTTACATTTTGCCGAAGTTGGTCGAGCTTGTATTCGCGCAAATCAATGCCATCGAGCAGTATGCGGCCCTCTGTAGGGTCATAGAGCCGTGCGAGCAGCTTTACGAGTGTCGTTTTGCCAGCGCCATTTTCACCCACAAGGGCCAGCTTTTCACCCACGCCAAGGCTGAAGCTGAGTCCGCGCAAGGACCACTTCTCCGCGTTGCGGTATTTGAAGCCCACATTATCAAAAGTCCAACCTTGCCGGATGGGCACAGGAAAGGGAAGGCTGGCTCCTACTTTAATATCGGGCTTGAGGGCAAAGAAATCAAATAGATCTTGCAGGTAGAGCGCGCTCTCAGCAATTTGGCTGAAGCGGTTCATGATGCCTTGCAGCATATTTCTCATTTGCAGAAAGCTGCCTGCCAGGAAGGTGAGTTGGCCCACGGTGATGAGCCCCTGTACGGTATCATAGGCTATAAAGACGTATGCACCATAATAGGCACCGGTGCCAATTACACTGAGTGCGCTGCCCCACAAGGCCCTTTTGAGCGCAAGGCTGCGGTTGGCGTGGTAGTAGGCATCGGCGAGGCGCTCGAAGCGCTCTGCAAGGAAATCTTGTAATCCAAATATTTTCACCTCTTTGGCACTTTCATCGCTGGCACCGATGTAGCGCAGGTAGTCGAGCTCGCGCCGCTGAGGCGTCCAGCTGCGCGTAAGGCTGTACCCGGCCTCGCTGAAGTGTGTTTCGCCAAGGAAAGAAGGCAGTACCGCGATGAGCAAGATGAGTATGAGGATGGGCTTGAAGGCAATGAGCCCTGCGGCAAAAAAAGCAATGGTTACCACATCCTGCAACTGGCTCAACACTTGGCTCATGAGTACCGTACGCGATGTTGTTTGGCGGCGGGCGCGTTCCAACTTATCGTAAAATTCGCTGTCTTCGAACTGATTGAGGTCAAGGGTGGCTGCGTGCCTGATCAATTTTACGGAAGTGCGGTTGCTGAAGAGGTCGCCCAGTTGGCTGTCGAGCAGGGTGATGCCCCTGTTGATGACATCGCTCAATACCGCAAGTCCAAATTCCATGGCGATGTAGGTCCAAACGAGCGAATAGGAGGGTACATCGGCGCCCATTTGGAGTATAATTTCGTCGATAAGCAACTTGCCAATCCACAGCATCAATACGGGGATACCTGCTTTGACCAAGCGCAAAACAATATTGCCCAGTGCCATGGATGGGCTGGTTTGCCAAATCATTCTAAAAAATGGCGGCAGATTGCGAAAAGCGCTCAAGCGCTCACTCAGACTGACTTTCTTTCGGTTGTTCGGATCATTCTGCGTACTTGCCGTGGAACTTGATGCCATGCTTCAAAGGTAATTTTTACTTTCCATGCCAGCTTTATTGCACGGATCGAGATGTGCCTCGGCAACACATACCAGGGTTTCAAAGTTTACCATGGCCACTGCAGCCCTTGTGTGATTATCGCCAATTTAATACAATTGGCAGTGGCCAATTTCTTTTCTGACATTACTTTTGCCCGCTATTTTTAAGATCGAATACCATGAATAGGCGGATAATCCTTGCATCGCTGTTGCTTTTTTCAACCATTTGCGTTTATGCGCAAAGTCCAATAGGCCGAAATGGCAAACAAATAAATTTTGGCTTTGGGTTGTATGACAGCTCATTGCCCGTTTATTTCGGAATGGATTTCGGAATCCATCCCGACATTACGGCGGGTTTTCAGGCGGGACTTGACCTGGGTCTCGACTACATTTCACTCTCCGGGCGGGGCGACTACCACTTCAACACCCTGCTCAACATACCCCGAGATTGGGATTTTTACGCAGGTTTGAGCGCGGGTTTTGCTGCCGGCATTGACCGGGGCTACAACTCGGGGATTGCTCTGGGATTGCAAATTGGCGGACGTTATTACTGGAACAGCAGTTGGGGTGTGAACCTTGAAATTGGCGGTGGTGTGGCTTTCTCAGGTGGGCGTCTCGGTGTTTCAAAGCGTTTCTAAACAGGACAAACATTGCCGCGCAGGTGGTGTTTCGTTACCTATGCCTTAAGTCAAACAAACACCAAGTCAAATCTCGCGCCGTCTGTGATTTGGTGATTGGCTATATAGCACGTGCACACTAAGCGAACCTACATACCATGACAACAAAGAAGGAATACATTCACGAAAGCAACCGTTTGGTAAATGAAACTGCGGACTATCTTCGATCCAATGGTATAAATCAAGTTGATGCGGCCATCATCCTGGGTACGGGGCTAGGCATGTTGGCCTCCCGCATTGACGCAGCGCTCGAATTTCCTTACGATGAAATCCCGCACTTTCCCGCATCAACTGTCGAAAGCCACGCCGGTAAGCTGATGTATGGCAGCCTTTCCGGCAAAAAGGTCATTGCCCTGCAAGGCCGCTTTCATGCCTACGAGGGCTACAGCCAGGCCGAAATCACATTTCCCGTAAGGGTATTGAAGGCATTGGGAGCCAAGTACCTGCTCATATCCAATGCCGCTGGCGCTGTGAATCTCAATTTCCGGAAAGGGGAGCTCATGCTGGTCAGTGACCACATCAACCTCCTTGGCGGTTCGCCACTGACCGGATTCACCGACAAGCGTTTTGTAGATCTTGCCATGCCTTACCACGACACTTTGCAGCATGCCTTTCGGCAAAATGCAGCCCAACATGGCATCACCCTGCACGAAGGTGTATATGCCTGCGTGCATGGCCCGCACTTGGAAACCCGCGCTGAATACCGCTATATCCGCATGATTGGTGCCGATGCAGTAGGGATGAGTACCGTGCCGGAAGTGATTGTGGCCAACCATGTAGGCCTGCCCTGCGCCGCTATTTCCGTCATTACAGATACCTGTGATCCTGACAATCTGGAGCCCATATCCATTCCAGATATTTTGGCTGCCGCTGGCGCCGCCGAACCCCGGCTGTGCACTTTGGTTGAAGCCTGTTTGAGCACTGTAGACATTTCTATTTAAAAATTGATTTCAATCTGATTTGAAGCATTTTACAAAGATGAACAGGCTTTCAAAGCCCAAACAAATGTTAAGTATTTAGGCTGCCAATTGAAAACCCGTTTCTTTAACGCAACAACAAACACCATGTCGACATCACCTACATTTGATACAGGCTACTGGCAATCACGCTGGGAAGAAGGCCAAACCGGATGGGATACCGGCGCTCCCACCACTCCGCATAAGGAATACATTGATCAGTTGACCAACAAGCAATTGCGCATCCTGATACCCGGTTGCGGCAACGCCTGGGAGGGAGAATATCTATTTGCCAATGGCTTTGACAACACCTGGCTCATTGATTTGGCTCCGGCGGCTGTTGAAGCAGCCCGAAGCCGCACTGCATTGATCCCTGCAGATCGTTTTCTGCTCGGTGATTTCTTTGAACACATTGGTCAGTACGACCTTATCATGGAGCAAACCTTCTTTTGCGCCCTCGATCCTTCCCAAAGGCAGGCCTATGCCCACAAAATGCATGAATTGCTCAAGCCAGGCGGCCGCTTGGTTGGGGTGCTTTTCGAGGATGAGCTCTACAAGGATCATCCACCATTCGGAGGGTACCGCGATGAATACCGGGGCTATTTCGAAGGGCTTTTTGAATTAGAAGTATTCGACCGCTGCTACAACAGCATTGCACCACGCGCGGGGAGGGAGCTCTTCATCAAGCTCCTCAAGAAGTAAAAACAAACCCTAACTCCGCCCAATAAGGAGCGGCATTGCTCAGGACTTTTTCTTCTTGTCTATTTCATCGAGCCGCTCCAGGAGCTCGCCCAACTGCTCTACTGCAATGTCCTTGGCCCGCACCACACGGTTTTGATCGAGCACGATGATTTTGGGGGTGCTGTACACATCATAGTGCTCTTGGTACTTCAGGCTGTGGTAATTGGTTTTGCGGGAAGTGATGAGTCCGGTGGCGTAGTCGGCATCTTCATAGGCCTTTTTTGGGATACTCACATTGTAGAAGCCCATGTCGTTTTTCCTGATGAAGCTTCTCCACTTGTCGTCATTTTTTCCGCTGATCGCGTACACTGCCAGGTCGCCATTATAGCCTTTCCAGAATTCTACCAACTTGGGCGTTTCTTTTTTGCAATGCCCACAATCAGGGTCATAGAAGTACAGCAGCAAGTACTTGTTTTTGATGTCGCGGTGTGTACTTATCCATTTGTCGGTGGTATCGGCCAGTACAAGTTCCGGCAGGGCATTGCCAATCAGGGTATAGCGCTTGGTATCGGCTTTTTCTTTGATATTTTTAAGCTTATCGTCGTCCATCCAGGTAGCCAGGCCCTGCTTGTAGTACGTGTCTACCATATGCACAAATACCTTGTCCATGCCCATTATTTTCGATGTTTCAAAATTGTACGTGGTATAGTGCACCACATATTTGAATACTTCGGTACCTGGATTGGTCCGCGCCACCAGGTTGTCGATGGCCTTAATTAGGGTGTCGGGATCCTGAATCACCGTAGTATTGAGGTATTGAAGCAATCGGTTGTGAAACAGGGGCACCCTTACCATGCGGTTGTCCTTGAGGTCAATGTGATCAAAGAAGTGGTGTTTGTACCAGTAATAAGCCCGGTCGCGGTCTTCACGAAGTTCAAGGGGTGGCTCTATGTCTACAGACATCCATATTTCACGGGCCGCCAGTTTATTGGGGTTCTTTTCAAAGATGTTGCGCTGGTAGGTCAACACTTCATCATTGAGCAAGTTGTACTCCTCCTTGAGCTTTGCGGTTACTTTGGGATTGCCTTCATTCTGCTCCAGCTCTTTGAACAGCCGCTCCCTGCGCTCCCGTTTTGAACCGAGAAAGGCCACATACCCGTACATGATTTTGTTGTTCTCTGATTCGAGCACTTTCATGTTGGTTACAAAATCGCTGGTGTCGGTCTCCATTCGGATGCGTTCACCATCGGCTATGATGATTTCAAAGTACTTCGGACCGGGTGCTACCACGGCATATTTTCCTTCATTTTCGGGTTTTATTGCTTTGAAGCTGAGCTTACCCTGGGCATCAGCGTATGCAGTATCGGCGTAGAAGAGTTTTTCGCCGTAGTAGTTGGCCAGGTATACCACGGTGTCCTTCACGCCGTGTATTTGGAAGTGGTAGGGGTGTTCTGTACCCTTTTGGGCTTGTGCTTCCGCAAAAAACGCTGCAGCGATGGTGGCGAGCAGAAGTGGGAAGAAATTGCGCATAGCTTTCATATTTGAGGTAAACGACATGGTGCTTATCAAATTTCGTGCAAATGTAAATGGGAAGGTCATGCCACCTGTTCTCTTTTGAATTCGCTGGTGAAATGAAAGGTGATTTCAGGAAAGTTTTGCTGCTCCAATTGCAGTATCCATGCGCTCGGTGCGAGAAATACCCAGTTGTTGTCTTTGTCTTGCACCATTTGGCTCTGCTTGATGCGGATAAACTCTTCGAGCTTGTCCTTGCGGTCGGTGGTGAGCCAGCATGCTTTGTAAAAATTCAAGTGCCTGAAGGCGCACTTGGCTCCATATTCGTGTTCCAGACGGTACTGAATCACGTCAAATTGCAGTTCACCTACTGTGCCAATAATTTTTTTGTTGCCCGGTTCCTGTATGAAGAGCTGTGCCACGCCTTCGTCTGTAAGCTGGCGTATGCCCTTGTCGAGTTGTTTGGTTTTCATAGGGTCCCGGTTCTCCACTTCCCGAAATATCTCGGGCGAAAAGCTTGGAATTCCTTGAAAATTGATGTGTTCACCCTCGGTGATGGTGTCGCCTATTTTGAAGTTGCCCGTATCATACAGGCCGATTACATCGCCAGGAAAAGCTTCATCGATGGTGCTCTTCTCATTGGCCATGAAGGCGCTCGGGTTGGCGAATTTGAGATTCTTGTTGAGCCTTACATGGTGGAAAAACTGATTGCGCTCAAATTTGCCTGAGCATACCCTCAGGAAGGCAATGCGGTCGCGGTGCTTGGGGTCGAGGTTGGCGTGAATTTTAAACACAAATCCTGTAAACCTGGGTTCACCCGGAGCTACTTCGCGCAGGTCGGTGCGGCGGGGCAGGGGATTGGGGGCTATTTCAACAAAGGTGTCGAGCAGCTCCTTCACCCCGAAGTTGTTCAATGCGCTACCAAAGAAGACGGGAGCAAGCGTGGCCTTCGCGTATGCCTCAGCCGAGAAGGGCTCAAAAACGGCTTCCACCATCTCCAACTCCTCACGCAATGTGGCCGCAGCACTGGAGCCAATGGTGGCATCAAGCAGCGGGTCGTCAATGTTCTTCACTTTGATCACCTCATTTTCCACTTTGGTTTTATTGGCGGTGAATAGCCTCACATCCTGATCGAAAATATTGTACACCCCTTGAAATGTGTTGCCGATACCAATAGGCCAACTGAGGGGCCGTGTTTTTATTTTCAGCTTTTCCTCGAGTTCGTCGAGCAAGTCAAAAGGATCCTGGCCCTCGCGGTCCATTTTATTCACAAATATGATGACCGGCGTATTGCGCATGCGGCATACCTCCATAAGGCGTTCTGTTTGCTCCTCAACGCCCTTTACGCAGTCTACAATAAGTATTACGCTGTCTACAGCCGTAAGGGTGCGGTAAGTATCTTCGGCGAAGTCTTTGTGGCCGGGCGTATCCAGAATGTTCACCTGCATGCCGCGGTATTCAAAGCCCATCACAGAGGTGGCCACACTGATGCCCCGCTGCCGCTCAATCTCCATAAAGTCGGAAGTCGCTGTCTTTTTGATTTTGTTGGATTTTACAGCACCAGCAGTCTGAATGGCACCACCGTATAGCAGAAATTTTTCCGTAAGGGTGGTCTTCCCGGCATCGGGGTGTGATATGATGGCAAAAGTCTTTCTGTGGGCTATGGCTTCCTCTAAATTCATGCGTTGATTTTCGGCCTGCAAAAATACGCATTCTACAGCTGATGCCAGAATGTACGCTCACAAACGTCGATTGTGCATCAACAAAATTTTTTTTGGGGCCAGTGCGACGAATTCAAATTTTAAATAATTTTGGCTATAACCTAAAATCACCAAGTATGAAGTACGTCTACACCATCATGGCATGCAGCTTTATGGCCTTTTCGGCAAAACCATCAAGCGCCCAAGGTATCTTTTTGACTCCCAGCCCTACAGATGTCAATGCCCCGGGGGTAAAGCTTTACGTCGATCTGAGCAGTGAGGCTTGCAATTGCCCCGCCATTCAAAATGCTGATCCTGAAACAAACCCCTTGTACTTATGGACATGGCAACCCACTGAGAACCGCCCGCCGCTTAACGGCGAAAATGTGAACAACGGATCATGGACCGACAGCAATGAAAACCTTAGAATGCAACGCGATGCCGACAATCCCAATTTGTGGTATTACGACTTTATGGGGGCTTCACTCACGGAATTTTATGGACTTGGGCCCAGTGGTGCTGAAATCATCCTCAGTACGGGCATTTCTTTTTTGCTCAAGGCAAAAAGCGGTTCAGGGGCACCTGAACCCAAATCGCCTGACCTGAACGTGCAAATCACCTCGCTGTCAGCATCACAGGGTGGGCAGTTGGTATGGCCCGTGCTCTTTCCCAATCCGGCAGCGCAAGAGGTATATATTCAAGTACCCGCCGATTGGGGCTCACAAAATCACCTTGTTCAAATCTATTCCATGGATGGTCGGCTCGTGGATGCAGTGCAATCAGCAAAGGATGGGCAAGGGATCCTGAACTTGCCCATAGCGCACCTGCCCAGTGGATTGTACCTGCTTAACGTCCAAGCCAGCAGGGGGCAGAGACATGCCATGCGCTTTGTGAAAAATTGATTGTCAAAATTATCGCATCCTTTTTGCTCATTTTTTCATGGCATTGGGATTGCAAGATAGGCGGCTCAAAGAGCCGCTTTTTTTGTAACCTGTTGGTTACATTTGTGCACAATATGTTTTCATAAATCTTTGATGAGATGATTCAAATGCTACGCACCGCTCTATTTACATTTACTGTCAGCATCTTAGGGAGCTTTACCCTTTCCGCCCAGCAAGGTCTTTACTTTGATCCCTGGCCACTCGACCTCAACGCCCCCGGTGTGAGGCTGTACCTCGACATCAGTTCACCAGCTTGCAATTGTCCTGATGTGGCCAATGTGAACCCTGACGACAACCCCCTCTACATATGGACATGGCTCCCATCCTTTAACCGGCCTTTGCTCAATGGACAAGATGTAAACAATGGGGAATGGCAAAATTCCAATGAAAACTTGCGCATGCAAAGAGATCCGGACAATATGAATTTATGGTATTATGATTTTCTCGGCGCATCCATTACAGAATTTTATGGCGTCACTGCTGAACAGGCCATGGCAACCAACCTTCACTTTCTCGTTAAAGAAAAGGACGCAACAGGCAATCCAGAACCAAAATCGCCTGATTTGAGCATATCTTTCTCCTCAGCGGTGCCAGATCCTTCCGAGGCCATTGTACTTAACCTCGCCTTGTTTGCAACGGGATTCACACGTCCGTGTGATATTGTAAATTCTGGTATACCCGGCGATGAGCGCATGTTTGTTGTCGAGCAAACAGGGCGCATTCGCATCCTGATGCCCGATGCTTCCGTTGTGAGTACGCCATTTCTAAACATAAGCAGCCAGGTGAATTCTGGACCGAACGAAATGGGCTTGCTCGGCCTGGCTTTCTCGCCCAATTACGAAGTTGACGGATATATTTTTGTGAATTACACCCTTGGCTCCGGTGCCAACAGGCGCACCCGAATAGCGCGCTTCACAAGAAATGCCAGCAATCCGGACCTGATCGATGAAGCCAGCCAAGAGGTAATTTTGGAATTTACCCAAGACGACACCAACCACAATGGAGGCCAGCTTGAATTCGGGCCAGACGGCTATCTGTATATAGCGAGCGGTGATGGTGGCGGGGGCGGCGATCCGCTTAACCGAAGCCAGGACCTGACAAGCCTTCTCGGCAAAATGCTCCGCATCGACGTGAGCTCACTGCCGTATAGTATTCCAGCGGACAATCCCTTCGTCGGTGATGATTTGGCCCGCGATGAAATATGGTCGTACGGACTTCGCAACCCATGGAAGTTTGCTTTTGACGAACTCACAGGCGACCTCTACATGGCCGACGTGGGCCAGCAAAACAGGGAGGAAATTAATTTTGAACCCGCGGGTTTTGCAGGCGGCGGCAATTACGGCTGGCGTTGTTATGAAGGCGACGCCATTTACAATTTGAATGGATGCTCAGCCGAAACCGAATTTATTTTTCCCGTTTTGGACTATGCCTGGGGCAACCAAGGCAATGGGTTTCGTTGCTCCATCACCGGTGGCCGTGTATACAGGGGAATGGAGTATCCGCAGCTCGAAGGAAAATACATCGCCAATGATTTGTGTTCAGGAGAGTACTGGATCCTTTGGCAAGAGAATGGAACATGGGAGCACATCCTTGGTACCAATAATTTCGTAGGGGGTATCGCAGCCTACGGTGCCAATACCGCAGGTGAGCTTTTTGCAGTGAGGAGCGGAACCTCGGGCAGCATATATAAGCTAGAGCAACAATGTGTAGATTACACTGCCAGCATCACCGAAGAGGGCGGTGTACTGAGCTTTGATGCCAATTTCGATGTGGCCTTTGTTTCATGGTTTATCAATGGTTCATTGATCACTGGAAGTGCAGGTTTCGATCTCGACATCGTTGATTCAGGCACCTATCAGGCTGCACTCTATACAGAGCAAGGCTGCATAATACTGAGCAATGAGCTCAATGTAGAATTACTGAGCACGACTTCACGCAATAACCACAAAACCCAGATTTTCCCCAATCCTACCACGGAACTGCTCCATGTGAGGGCCGACTTTGAAATCATCGCTCTTGAGGTGTATGCACTCGATGGACGCAAAGTGTTCGAAAAGCAAACGGTAGGTACGGGGTTTGTGCATAGCCTTAGCGTAGCATCATGTGCTTCGGGATACTATCTTGTTGGCATTAGGGGATTGGGTGGTGAGTATGGTGTGCGGCCTTTTGTAAAGCAATAAATGCTTAATGTGACGGCAGCCACTTGAGGGAGCATTGGTGCACACCATCGCTGATATGCAGCACCTTGATGATGGGTGGTGAAGAAGCGCTCAAAACTGAAAGGGGTATGAAGTTGCCATCGGCAGCAGTATGCGAAGCCACTTGGGTGCCATTCAAGTCCAGCATCATCACCTCTACCGGATTGCGCCATGGACCCTCCAAAGCAATGCCAGCTTTGTGGTCAGCAATGGCCATAGAAGCCGTGGCTTTGCCATGGGGCGTGGTAGTTTCGAGGTAAGTGTAATCGGCTTCCCACAGATTTGTTTTCCAAAGCAGCCACTGCCCGGTCTTTTCCCGAAAGGATGTTGCCGTGTCAAAGCACGTGTACCGCCGCACTTCATACGCTTCGCACGTTTCTGGAAAATGGATGTAGCCCACAATACGCAACCAATTGTAAGTGACCGAGCCCGGGATGTGGTTCAAGGTGTCAATTGCTGTTGAAAAACTGATAATGCATTCATAGGGCAAGTGGTCATAGACGCCCGAAAAAAAGAAGCTCAACTGGGTATGGCGTAGTTCAGCCCCAGGGAATGGATGGTCTGTAAATTGGACGAAGGCTGCACTCAGGTCATCGTTTTGCGCTTTGCCTTCCTCGACCAAGGCATTCCATAAGTCGGGTATGAAGCTTGATGAGGAAGTGGAATACCTGAAGGAAGCATTGAAACCGTTCAAAAACTGCACTTCTTCCTGTATAGCGATGGGCAGTAGATTGTTTCTATTGCTTTGACTTTTTGTTATTTGCGGAAAGCAAACAAACCAAGTAAAATAACATATGACACGAAACGCTTTCACATTGGGTAGCATTAAATAGCTCAAGGGAAAGGGCTTCTACACCTACAAGACGCGGCAAATGCAAAAGGCTGCTTGGAAAAGTACAATTGCCAAGGAGCATTTTACAAAAACTCCTATTCAACGTGCATTGTGGAAAACAATGTGGACATTGAGCTATACAGCCAATGAAGAAGTATCACATTAGCTGACCGGTTCAGTTCATACCAAATAGGAATCCAAGTTTAAAATGTCAAAGAATGTGAATGAATTCGGGGCTTTTCTTTACTTTCACCAGTTTAAAATAGCAATGAAGCACTTTAGCTCTGTGCCAAACTCATTCACAATCGGAACATTGAATAGATTTTTTTACCTAGCCGTGAGCCTTGGCATTGCCTTGTCGGGCATAGTTTCTCACAATGCGAGTGCCCAATTTTGGTTTGAGGACTTTGGTTTCGACTTCGATTTTTGTGAAACGGCTGACAATCCTGCCAACGGAACCGTCACCCCGAATGGGCAATGGGAGGTCATGGATACAGGGGTCAATTCGGCGCTTGCCAATGCATGGTTTATTGGCTCAGGTGAGGGGGGGCAGCCTGCTGGCTCTTGCAGCAATGGTTGCGGAACTTTTTTTGGTATTGAGCGCTCCTTGTACGTGGGCCGATTCCAGGACAACGAAGGCGCCATATACTTTGAAGTACCGGCGCCCGGCGCCTCCGAAACAGACAGAAGGGCCATGTCGCCTGTCATTGATTGTTCGGGCCAATGGACGATCGAATTGAGTTTTAATTACATCCATTCCAATACCGTTACAACTGACTTTTGCTCCGTCGACTACTTCGATGGTGCAGTTTGGGAGCAACTTGCTGTACTGCCCAACTCTCCCAATGGATGCGCCCCTTTCCGGCAGTGGGACAACTTCACTGTAGCGCTTCCACCTTCGGCGAACAATAATCCGGATGTGCGCATTGGCTTTCGCTGGCGCAACAATTCAGATGGGAATACCAATGGAGGCAACCTAGGACATTCTGTGGCTGTTGATGAGCTTACATTGTTCTCGGGTCCACCGCCCGCCCTCCCCGTGGCTAATTTCTCTGCCAATACCACCAGTCTGTGCGAGGGCAACCTTGTTACTTTTTCAGCTGAACCTACGTTCGACCCTACTTTTTCCACGGGCGAAGTTGATGCAACGTACACATGGAATTTTCCGGGAGGAAGTCCTGCTACTGCCAACAGCAGTAACCCGGTAATTCTATATGAAACTCCTGGACTGTACAACGTTACCCTTACAGTAACCGACAACATTGGCAGCAGTGCACCATTCACCATAAACGCATATATAGAGGTGCTTGAATGTGGTCCTGCGATCAACATAGGTGTGAACCAGAACGTAGCCTGTGCCAATGAAGAATGCTTCGACTTGACGGATCTCAGCACAGGCAATGGTATATTTTCATGGCTGTGGACCATCACTTCTCCCTCCGGAGTAGAAACGGTGAGTACGGAACAGAATCCTTCAAATATTTGCTTGACAGAAATTGGCATGTATTCAGTGCGGCTCGATGCTGCTGACCTCGACGGCAACTCGACGCGCAACTATCCAAACTTTCTGCAAGTAATTGACTGTACCGGACCCGATGTTGATTTCTCGGTATCGCGCACGGTCGTGTGCCCGGGAGAGTGCATACAGCTTACAGACTTGTCGACCAGCAATTTTCCAATTTTTGCATGGCAGTGGACCCTTCCGGGAGGACAAGCCGAGGGTGAGTCGCTCGCTGGCAGTTCAACGCAGCAAAACCCATTGGTGTGCTATGCCAATCCGGGTGTATACAGCATTACACTGGCCGCTCAAGACCAGGAAGGAGTTTCGGCAATTACCAAAACCATTCAAATTACTGTTGACCCCTGCACAGGGCCACCCTCTGCTGGGATCAATGCCAGTGCCCGAACCATTTGTACCGGCGATTGTGTCGATTTTTTCAGTGAATCGCTGGGTTTGGTCGATGACTACCTTTGGGTTTTTCAGGGAGTTACCGACCTGAATAGCGCCATAAGCAATGAGCGCAATCCCTCCGTAGTATGTTACACCAATCCAGGCACATTCAATGTAACCCTTACTGTAAGCAATTCCTTCGGACAGGTTGATTCGCGCGTTTTTTCGAACTACATCACCGTTGAGCAATGCATCAATCCACCTGTGCCCCGGATTTCGGCCGTACCCGATACGGTATGTGCAGGCAAATGCGTGCAGTTTCAAAGTGTCTCTACAGGCTTTGGAATTACGGCAGTGGAGTGGAACTTTCAAGGGGGTACGCCCACCACATCGACTTCACCCAACCCCGAGGTGTGCTATAACGTACCGGGAAGCTACGCGGTATCCTTGAAGGTAACAGGGGCAGGAGGTGATAGTACGCGGGTGTTTACCAACGCCGTCACAGTGGTCAATGACCTCAGCTGCCGACCGCAGTTCACGGTAAGCATCCCCGACACCATCTGTGCCGGTGATTGTGCCAATTTTGCCGGAAGCTTTACCGATGCCGACGAAATAAACTGGACTTTTGTGGGTGGCAACCCGGAAACTTCGCAGGCATCATCGCCTGGAATTGTATGTTACAACCAGGTAGGGACATTCCCAGTAATTGTGGAGGCCAGCAACACCTCCGGCGCAGCGAGCCCTATAGTGCGTAACGTGGTAGTGCTTCCGCGACCGGGTTTAAATGCAGGTCCTGATATCACAGTCAATGCGGGTACTGCCGTGACATTGAATGCCACCATCATGGGCGTGCCCAATCCTACGGGCAACTTCACCTGGCAGCCTTTTGATTTGGTGGATAACTTCCGAAATGCAAGCGTCAATACAGTACCTCGAGAAACCACCACCTATATAGTTCGTTACAAAGAGCAAGGGGGTTGTACCACCGTTGACTCAGTGACCGTGTTTGTAAATTTCGTCTCCGCAGTGGGCGTACCCAACTCATTTTCGCCGAATGGTGATGGGGTGAATGATCAACTCAAAGTGCTAGGCCAAGGAATTGCCAATTTGGACCTTAGGGTGTTCAATCGCTACGGACAGCTCGTTTTTCGAACCACCGATCAATCCATAGGTTGGGATGGTACCCACAATGGAAAGGCACTTAATCCCGCTACATTTGTATGGGTACTCGATGTACGCTTCGCCGAAGGACGGCAAGAGCGCTTTACCGGCGACGTAACCTTGGTTCGATAACAGAGACATGCAGCCAATGAACAAAACACGACTGATTACGCTGGCCTTTGCTGTATTCTCCTCAGGGCTTTATGCGCAACAAGATTTTCACTTTTCACAGTTTTTCGCGGCACCAATCACCTACAATCCTGCCAATGCAGGCGCCTTTGAAGGCGACTTTAGGGGAATGGTCAATTACAGGAACCAATACAGTGCCTTAACGGCAAATCCTTTTACAACCATGGCCTTGGCGGTGGATATGCCCATTAAACTGACCAACGAGGAGCGCGATCGCAACTTTCTTGGCGCTGGCTTACACGTTGTGAATGACAATTCAGGTACCCTCAATTTTAATACATTGCACGTTACGGGATCAGTGTCGTACGCGCTTGATTTGGGAGGCACCAACAGCAATCCCAATTACATTGCGGTGGGATTGAGCTTTGGCTTTATTCAACGTTCACTCGATTTCGCCAATGGCACATGGGAACGACAGTGGCAAGGCAATGCATTCAACCAAGGCATTAACAGTGGTGAAGAGTACACCGGAGTGCTCAGCGAGTACAACCTTGTATTGGGTGCAGGTGCTACCTGGTTCAAATCGATTGATGAAAATACCCGCCTCATTATGGGTGCAGCGCTGCTCAATGCCAATGCGCCCGGCGTAGAGTTGCTTGGCGATGAAAGCGCACTTTTTCGGAAGATCGTTTATCATGCTGGAATGGTCATTGGCCGCGACGATGGATATGTTACATTCCTTCCTAACGTGTTTACCATGTTTCAAGGCCCCAACCGCATCATCGATGTGGGAACTGAAATTGAATTCACCCTGTGGGATAGAACGCAATTTACAGACTTTCGCAACAATATGAGCACCAACATAGGCGCCTACTACCGCGTGCAGGATGCTGTTTATTTCATAGCAAGGATGAATTACTATGACTTTTCCCTGGGCATAAGTTATGACTTTACCACCTCGTCCCTCAGCCGTGGCAACAACGGACAGGGTGGGATGGAGCTGGTACTTGGTTACCGCACAAGATTCAGCGGACCCGGCACGAGGCGACAAAAGTTGGTAACAGGCAAGGGGCTGTAATGGCCTACTGGCAATAAAGAAGGATCACAAACGACCGGCTTAAATCCGCTTGAGCTGGGCTTGAACCATCTTCACTTGCTCATCGAGCAGCTTGCGTGTGTCAAGCTTTTTAACTTCAGCCAGCAAGTTGGTGGCCTCGCGCTTTCTTCGTTTCATGATGGCAACACCTGCCAAATTGAGCTTGGCCATGGCCTCATCCGTTTTCATGCGCAAGCCAATAGACAGTGCCTTGCGGAAATATTTCTCCGCTTTGGTGGCGCTTTGTGTTTGTGCATACAGCAATCCTTGCAGATAGTAATAATACGCCTGCTGTCCTTTCACAAGGTGCTCGGGTTGCTTGATGCGCTCCAAAGTCTTCGTCGCTTTGTCAAATTTTCCTTTCCGCATTTGCAGAAAAGTGAGCAAAATCAGTTCATGCCTGAACAGCAGAAGCACGACCAATGCCGCCAAGAAAATCAGTAAAATGCCATTGCCTATATGCCCGGTGATAAACTGATAGACGCTCAAGCCGAGCAGTAAAACGATTAAAACGTATTTGATAATCTTATTTATCATTTTGCATTGAATATTTTGAGGCTGCAAATGTAAGTAGTCCGATCTGATTTATAGCTGCACTTGGGCAACTGCGCAGCATTCAAAAACGTCAACTGTTATAACATTGAAAAATTAAAGTTAAGGCTGGCTTAATTGCTTGACTTAATATTTAATCTTAGCCCCTACATTGTTCATTTGCACAAAGTACTGAATCCTTATTTATGAAAAAAATATTACCCGTCATTTTCGCACTCCATTTGATGGCCACCCAAGCATTGCAAGCCCAGTGCGAAATACTGCGCGGTCCTGTGGTGATCAATGAATTTGTGGCATTCAATACCAACATAGCAACCAATGCCATTGGCGTTTATGCAGATTACGTAGAGCTCTACAATACAGGCAATGAGGCATTCAACCTGCAAGGCTGGTTTCTCAGTGATAGCCGTGGAAGCAACGGCCGCACCAAATACCAGTTTCCGAATGTGAGCATTCCGGGCAACGGTTATTTGATCATTTGGTGCGACAGCGAGGCTGACCCTTTCATGCCGGGACTCAACGCACCATTCAATTTGAGCAGTACCAATGGGGAATTGGTGGTCCTTACCAACCCCGATTCTGTCATTGTTGACTTTGTCCGTTTTGCACCCGTGGAGGAAAACGTGGCCATAGGGCGCTTTCCAAATGGATCAGGTCCTTTCACAGAGATGCTCCCTTCCTTTAACGGGCCCAACTTCAATGGAGCGCAGTTGAATATGGTGATCAATGAATACATGGCCAGCAACAATGCTACCATGGCCGATGAAACCGGCAACTTCGGTGACTGGATAGAGCTGTTTAACAATGATGTGGTGCCCATCAACCTCAGCGGATGGATGCTCAGCGACAACCACAACCGGCCTGACAAGTTCGTCTTTGCCCAAGGCACCACCGTTCCCCCGGGTGGTTACCTCATGGTATGGGCTGACAATACTACGGACAATGGACCCCTCCATGCCGGGTTCGCGCTTTCTGCATCGGGTGAAGAGGTAATCCTCAGCAGGCCCGATACATCCACTGTTGATTTCTTCGCCTTCGGACCGCAAACGACCGACATCAGTGAAGGGCGTTTTCCCAATGGCCTGGGTGGCCTTATTCCTTGTATGGCACCTACTTTCGCTGCTGAAAACTCAGGCACAGTAAGCACCCGGATCTATGCACAGCGCAAGGAGCAGCTGTTCGTTTACCCAAACCCTGCCAACGAAATGCTCTACATTAAATCAACACATACGGCCATTCAGCCCGTACAAATATTTGACCTCTCAGGACGCCTTTGCTGGCAAACGCAGCTTGTCCCTGGGGTTGAAAGCATAAACGTGGGCCACTTAAATGTGGGTACCTACATCATTCATTTGGCCAACCAAAGCACCCTTTTTACCAAGTTTAAATGAGCCCGAGCATTATGCTTGAATTAAACCATGCGCAACGAACAAAAGTGCAACGATGATTACAAGATGGATAATTTGTGCAATTGCAGTGTTTCAGATCTCATATGAATCTGGTGCACAGGTAGTAATCAATGAAGTCAGTGCCTCGAATTATGACCACACACAGGATAGCTTTGGTCGATACGAGGATTGGATTGAACTGCACAATACATCTGGAACAGCCATTGATTTGGGTGGTTACTACCTGAGTGATCGAACAGGCAACAACACCAAATGGCAAATTCCGGCGGGTTGTGTTATTGCACCTTTTGGATTCCAGTTGTTTTATTGTAGCGGCAAGGATCTTGAGCAGGACGGGGAGTACCACACCAATTTCAGGCTTACCCAATGCAGGAATGAGCCTGCAGTATTTAGCAACCCCGCGGCAAGCATCATTGATGTATTTCAATACAATGAGCTATCACGCACCATGCGCAACCACAGTCGCGGCAGGGTCAGCGATGGAGCAGCCGATTGGGGCCTGTTTATGCAACCCACCCCGGGGGCTCCCAACAGCACACAGGTATACCAAAATTATCCGCGAAAGCCACAATTGAGTCATCAAGCTGGCTTCTACCAAGCCAACCTCAGCATCAGTATGTCAACCGACCTCGCTGGCGCCTCTATTTATTATACCCTCGATGGGAGTACACCTTCCTCTACAAGCCAACTGTATACTGGACCGGTAACTTTAAATGAAACAACAGTAGTGCGGGCAATTGTGCTGCACCCCGATGCACTGATTCCGGATGGCTTTATAGAAACGAATACATACTTTATCAATGAATCATTCACTGTGCCTGTGGTTTCGGTTTCGGGTGATGAATTGTTGATCTTGCTCAATGGACTTCAAATCGAGCCTGTAGGTCATTTTGAGGTATTTGATCAAAATGGAATTTTTCGGGATGAAGGCTTGGGGGAATACAACAAGCATGGCAATGATTCATGGGCGTACCAACAGCGCGGTCTTGACTGGATAACGCGCGATCAATTCGGCTACAACAATGAAATTGACTACCGCATATTTCGCGGAAAGTCGCGGCGCTTCTTCCAACGGTTTATCCTGAAGGCAGGCGCCAATTGCAATTATCCCTTTGAGGCAGGTGGAGCACACATTCGCGATTTATATGTGCAATCTCTGTCGCAAGTTGCCGATTTAGAGCTTGATGAGCGCTCAGGTGAATTTTGTATCGTGTTCGCCAATGGCCAATACTGGGGTTTGTATGACATCCGTGAAAAGGTGGATGACCACGACTTTACGGATTTTTATTATGAACAAGACCGTTTCGATATTGATTTTATCAAAACCTGGGGCGGCACCTGGGAGGAATATGGCAGCATCGCCGATTGGAACACACTGCGCGACTTTGTGCTGAACAATGACATGACCGACCCTGCGAATTACGCGCTGGTGAGCGAGCAATACAATACGCTGAGCCTTATCGACTATTTCGTAATGAACTCATACGTTGTTGCTGCCGACTGGCTCAATTGGAATACCGCTTGGTGGCGGGGGCGTAATCCGCAAGGAGGAGCACAAAAGTGGCGGTATATTTTATGGGATATGGATGCGGTTTTCGGCCATTATGTCAATTATACCGGAATTCCAAACACTGGAAGTGGGGCAGATATTTGCTTCCCTGAAGCACTCAACGATCCCGGTGGTCAAGGCCATGTGCCAATGTGGAATAAACTCATAGAAAATGAGGACTTTCAGGCCCAGTACATAAACAGAATGAGCGACTTATCCAACTCCTTCTTCTCTTGCGCATTCATGACCCAGCATTTGGATAGCCTTGTAAACCTCATGCTTCCTGAAATGCCAAAGCACATTGAGCGTTGGGGGGGTACGATGCAGCAATGGCAAAGCAATCTTCAAAGCATTTATGACTTCATTGATGTGCGGTGCGCTGAACTCAATGACAACATCATGGATTGCTATGAATGGGTGGATGGCCCCTACGAAGTTACCGTCCATGTGCAACCACAGGGAGCAGGAACTGTGCGTGTGAATACCATTACGCCTCCCGCTTTTCCATTTACAGGCACTTATTTTGGTGGAATAAGCCAAAATTATCAGGCACAGCCCGGCTCTGCATTCAGCTTTAGCCACTGGGAGGTTGATGGTGCGGTCATTGCCCCCGATAGCTTGAGTGCGATCATGAGCTTTACGCTTTCGCAAAATGCCACCATCACCGCACATTTTGCGCCCAAGTTCTTTTTTGACATGACCCTCTCAGTAATGCCGGAGGGTGCCGGAACCATAGCCATTGACAATGAAATTTATGATTCTTTCCCTCAGGTGGCAAGTTTGCCTGCGGGTGTGGCCCTCCCTTTGCAAGGGATCAACGCTCCAGGCTATCGCTTCGACCGTTGGGAAATCAGCATTCCTAACCAAGTAAACCCATCCCTGACTGAGCCCAATGCCACGCTCAACATTGCCTTCAACGGGCAACTGAGAGCGATTTTTGTTGAAAACAACAATGCTGTGATCTTCGATGTGGAGCCTGCAGGGGTGGGTAGCATAAGCTTGAATGGAGAAGAACTACTTGAGTATCCGGCACTGCGAAGCCTTCCCTCGGATTTCGTATACCAGCTTGATGCACAAGCCATGGCGCCGTTTTGGCGCTTCAGCCATTGGCAAACGTTGTTGAACCCTTTGCAGGTTGACTCTTCGATTAGCGCGCTATCCATGGAGTTTTATGAGAGCGATGCGGTTACTGCTTTTTTCAGGGAAACACCCAATTACAACCTCACCTTTGTACTGGAGCCCAAAGAAGTGGATGCTGCCATACGTTTTGGGAACCAAATTATCCGGTCATTTCCCCATACTGAAAGGTATCCTGGCAATGTGGCCTATCAGCTTGAGCCCATTGTGCCGCACAAGTGGGAGTTTAAGGGCTGGCACTTTGTTTTCAGACCGGATTTTGCCGGAAGGTTCTACCCAAACGTACAGTTCACACCCGACCGAAACGACACCATCATATTGCGTATGGAAGAGCGCTTCAACATGGTGTACATACCGAGTGCATTCAGCCCAAATGGGGATGGTGTGAACGAAACCATCGGTGTGCAAGGTCCTGAAATTGCCAAAGAAGACTTTGAGTGGGTGATATACAGCCGCATGGGCGATATGGTATTTCGAACCAACGACATCGATAGGGTGTGGAACGGTTCCATGATGAACAACGGTTTTTACTGTCCTCCTGGGGTGTACTCGTATTACCTGAAGTACAAAAATGCCATCACCACCGACAACGAAACGAAGTCGGGAAGCATCATGCTCATACGTTAAGGTGCAAAACGTGCAGCGATACCTTGGGCTGAGAAATGATAGCAAAGGTGCTCAAATGCATTTGAAATAATCAAACGTTTCGAGGCAATCCGTACACTTGTACAGGGCTTTGCACGCTGTGCTGCCGAATTGTGATATCATAGCGGTGTGCATGCTTTTGCAGTGCGGGCAGCGTACTTCCTTGTGTTTCCCGGTGAGGAAGCTTTTATCGGTGGTTCGTTCGGCTGGGGGTGCGATGCCATAATCTTCCAGGGCCTTCCTGCCTTTGGCGCTGAGCCAATCGGTGGTCCATGCAGGCGAGAGAACAGTGTGCACCACCGCATTAAACCCATGATCAGATAGGGTTGTTTTGATTTCTCTCTCAATGGTGTCCATGGCCGGACAGCCTGAATAGGTCGGCGTAATGGTGACTTTTACCACACCGTTTTGCAGAAACTCCACACTTCTTACTACACCAAGGTCAACCACGCTGAGCACTGGAATTTCGGGATCGCTTACCGTTTCAAGCAGGGTATAAATTGCGGCTTCGTTTATATTTTCCTTGGCTGTGTGCATGTATCACCATTTGGCATCGGGCATGGATCGCGGCAAAGACTGCATTTCGGCCAATATATAACCCAAATATTCCGTGTGGTGGCCTTGACGGCTTCCCTTGGACATGTAGCCCATGGTGTTGGGGATAGGTAGGGTTGCTTCCGAAAGCACTGCTTTTACTTCGGCGCTCCATTTTTTCTCGATAGCATTGAGGTCAGGCACTGCCTGTGCAGCAATAAGTACCGTGTCAGCTTCCGTCATTTCAAAGAGTTCAGCGGTGAATGGCCACAAGATGTCGAGCGCCTTTTTCATGCGGCGGTGGCTCTCGGCCGTTCCATCGCCGAGCCGTTTCACCCAATCCGCACTGAGCTTGCGGTGGTATGTTACCTCTTTGAGCGATTTTGCCGCAAAGGCTTGAAAAAATTCATCGCTGCTTTTGCAAAGTGCTGTGTATAGATGGAATTGAAATACGTCGAAAAGGAACTGGCGCGCAATGGTTTGTGCAAAATCGCCATTTTCTTGTTCTACAAGCAGGTTGTTGCGAAATTCATGTTCCTTTCGGAAAAAAGCCAAATCATCTTCGGTACGCTTGAGTCCTTCGACCAATCCCGCTTGGCTGAGCAGGTTGCGTGCTTGCCCTATTTGGTCCAGCGCCACGTTGGTAAGCGCAATGTCGGTTTCCAACTGGTGTGCATGGCCACACCATTCGCCAAGGCGTTGTCCGAGGATCAGGGCATTGTCGCCCAGCCGTATCAAGTATTCAAAAAGTGCTTGTTCGTGCGTCATTACAAATATTTTACCCCATCAGGGACGGTGTAGAACGTGGGGTGCCTATAGACTTTGTCATCGGCCGGGTCAAAGAATGAATCCTCGTCGGCCTCGGTGGTTGCTGCAATCATGTGGCTGGGTACCACCCAAATGCTGTTGCCCTCTTTGCGTCGCGCATACACATCGCGGGCATTGAGCAGGGCCATTTCGGCATCGTGGGCATGCACGGAGCCCGCATGTTTGTGAGGTATGCCAGGCTTGGCCTGGATGAATACCTCCCACAATTGCCCCTGGGGGTCATTAATTTCTTGGCTCATGTTATATGTGTTGATGGTAGTAGGTTGTTCCAAGTACTCAGGCAGCTTGCGTAGCCCTCGTTCTTTGTTTTTCAGCATAAGCTGCTGCTGCTGCGCTCACCCATGCACCTTCCGACTCCGCGGCTTGACGCGCCTCAATGCGTTGACGGTTGCATGGTCCGAATCCTTTCACGACTTGATAGAACTCGGCCCAGTCGATTTCTCCAATTTCCCAGTGTCCCGTTTCGTCGTTGAATTTAAGGTCGGGATCGGGAATGATGAGGCCTGCTGCTTGCGCTTGAGGTACGGTGCGGTCAATAAAGCGCTGCCGTACAGTGTCATTGCTTTCCACCTTGATTTGCCAGCGCATGGTTTCCTCGCTGTTCTTTGATTGCGCATCTGATGGACCCAACATTTGAATGGATGGCCACCACCAACGGTTTAGGGCATCCTGGGCCATTGCTTTTTGCTCAGGCGTGCCTTGTGCCAGCAAGTATATGATTTCATAACCCTGGCGGTTGTGGAAGCTCTCTTCTTTGCATATACGCACCATGGCCCTGCTGTAAGGGCCATAGCTGCCACGCGCCAGCATGGTTTGGTTTACAATCGCTGCGCCATCTACCAGCCAGCCGATGGCTCCTATATCAGCCCATGAAAGGGTGGGGTAGTTGAATATGCTTGAATATTTGGCTTTGCCACTCAGGAGCTGGTCGATCATGGTTTGCCGGTCAATCCCCAAGGTTTCAGCGGCGCTGTACAGGTACAGACCGTGGCCGGCCTCGTCTTGCACTTTTGCGAGAAGTACTGCCTTCCGACGCAAGCTGGGAGCGCGTGTAATCCAATTCCCTTCGGGAAGCATACCCACAATTTCGGAGTGGGCGTGCTGGGATATCATGCGGATGAGCTGATTGCGGTAATTTTCAGGCATCCACTCTTTGGCCTCAATCTTCTCGCCTCGGTCAATTTTTTCTTGAAATTGCTTTTCTCTCTCGTTAACTTCCATGTGGTGTATTTTATAAGTGGGTGATTGCAAAATTACGCGTTTGTGTACAACTAACAAAAAAGGCCCCGCAATGTTAGGTATCAAAGCGAATCAATCCTTCTGATTTTGGGAAAAATTATCGAGCACCACCACGACCTGAGCGCCATTCACAGGTATGCGATTGACCAACTCCAACGGGCCATGCATCAAAAACGACATCCTTTTCGGGAAATGGTGCTGGCAACCTCAGGGGAAAGTGGTCCGGATGTGCGCAGGGTGATATGCCGGAGGGTCAGTGCACAGCCTTTTGAAATTGAATTTCACACGGACATCAGGTCTGCGAAGGTGGGCCAATTGCAGAAAACGCCAGCGATGGCGCTGCATTTTTGGCATCCAGAGGCCCGTTTTCAACTGAAGCTGGAGGCCGTGGCCGCCATCCATCACGGCAGCGAATTGGCGGTAAGGGCCTGGAAGCAAACTCCTGAAGCGGCACGTGCCGCATACACCACCGATGTGCCACCAGGTGCAAAGAAAGAACCGCCGCTGTGGACGCCAGAATCACACGGTGACATAAAGTCTGGAAAGCATTTTGCCCTGGTTATTGCTCAAGTCACACAAATGGAAGTGCTACAACTTTCAAGAGAAGGCCATATCCGGGCCTCATTTGGGTATGCGGCATCGGGGTTAACCCAAGCCACATTTTTGACCCCATAAAAAAAACCCCGGTAGCTATACCGAGGTTTTTCATTGCAGTGTTTTGTCAATTATGCAGCCTGCTTGCTGGCTTTGATATCAAAACTTAATTTGATGTTGTCAGAAAGTACTTTTTCTTGTACCGGCATAGCGAAACGTACGTTGTAGTCCTGACGGTTGAAGGTGAAGTTGCCCGTTGCGGTCATTGTTCCATCTTCAACTTCGTTGATGTTGATTTCGTTGATCACAACTTCTTTTGTCACATCGCGAACGGTCAATTTGCCTACTATAGTTCCATCCTCCGCTGATTCAATGGCGAATGAACTTGTTGGGTAAGCCTCCACGTTGAAGAAATCATCAGAAGACAAGTGGCCTACCAAGTCGCTTGCACGACCGCCATCCGCATCCCTGTAATTGTCGTCAGTGGGGGTAATGGTGGTCATATCGATAACCACGCTTCCTCCGCTCACTTTGCCATCATTGGCAGTCACTTCACCCTTTGCTATTTGGATGTTTCCATTGTGTCCGTAAAGCGCTACTCCGCCTACTTCGAGCATGGTTCCTTCCCACATTACTTTGCTGTTTTCAGCGTCAACAACATAAGTTCCCGACAGGCCTTTGCTTACTTCTGCTTTCTGCTGTTTTTCTTCTTGTGCACCACATGAAGCAACGAGTAGGGCAAGGGCTGGGACAATCATTCGAAAAGATTTCATTTTCATTGGTTTGGTTTGTTTTTGCATGTTAAATTTGTGCAAAGCTAACAACCCTTGTGCGCATTTGTTTGGACATAACATACTTTCACACTTATCGAGAGGTGCAACACAAAAAAACCGCGCCCTTGGGCGCGGTCAATTTGGTAAGAAGCATGTTATTTCATTCGCTTCTGCGAATCGGTTATTATTAAGACGAAAGCCGCTAATAAAGTTGCCCTTAATGTTAAAAAAAGTTTTGGTTCGTCACGGATATATTTTGCTCTGTGTTCATTAAGAGGCCTTTCGTCGAAGAATAAAAACCACGAATATTTTGATTTGGGTTGCGAAATTTTGTGATTCTGCGTTTGGCATTTGTTTTGGCCCCCAAGTGAGGAAAGGCATTAAATTTGCAAATACTCTGTTTATGAATTTACCGACCTTCGTGCTCAGATTGCCCTATTCGCTCACAACAGTTTTGCTTTGCAGTCTTATTTTGAATGCGCCAACGCCAAGTGACAGCCCGACAGCTGACACAGCTGTTCGCTACCAATTGCAATTGTATGTAAGTGGTAAGGATATGGAAGCAGGCAACCTGATGGTGGCCATCTTCGATAAATCCAATACATTTCTTTCAGATAAGGCATTGAAGGAAAGGATGGTAGATATGAGTAAATATTCTGATGAACAATTGAAGTTTGATTTGCCTCCAAGACGCTATGCGGTGGCTGTATATTTGGATCAGAATAAGAACAAAGAATTGGACCGCAATTTCTTCGGATTGCCTACTGAGCCATATGGTTTCAGCAACAATCCCAAAGGGCTCATGGGCCCTCCAAGTTTTGCGCAGACCTCCTTTGAATTGAGTGCAGATATGAAATTAACCATCCGCCTGTCGAATTAAACTGTACCCTTAAGATGGAATTTACTCCAACCGACATTCCTGTTGTAGACCGATTGCTCTTCGCGCTTTCCATCTTTTTGTTCAGTTGGCTCCTGTTGAAGCTGCTGCGCTTTCTTTTGGGTAGGGCATTGCGCAAGTCATCCGTTGAGCTCAATGTTGATCCCACCAAATACTACTTCCTCAAAAATGCGCTGAGCTTCATCATATACCTTGGCGCCACCATCATTTTCCTGTACAGTGTGCCCGAGCTCAAGAATTTGGGGGTATCACTCTTTGCAAGTGCTGGAATACTTGCAGCCATCATTGGGTTTGCATCACAGGCTGCATTTTCAAACATCATCAGCGGCATATTTATTGTAATTTTTAAGCCATTCAGGGTCGATGATGTCATCCAGGTTGGCCAGGGAGTAATGGGTAGGGTTGAGGATATAACACTCAGGCACACCGTGGTGCGCAATTTCGAAAACCGACGGTTTATCCTGCCCAATTCGGTAATTAGCTCCGAAATTATCCTCAATTCTACCATCACCGACCAGAAAATTGCCAATTTCGTTTTTGTCAACATCAGCTTTAATTCCAACATCGGCAAAGCGATTGAGCTCATGCGCGATGAAGCCATGAAGCATCCTTTGCTCATAGACAACCGCAGCGATGAAGAGAAAGCAAACGGAGATCCTGTAATCGTGGTGCGCACCATGTCGCTCACTTCCTATGCCGTGGAGCTGAGGGCCACTTGTTGGTCTGAAAATTTCAATGATGGGTTCATCTTGCGCACCGATTTGCTCAGGGCCATCAAGGAGCGTTTTGATCAGGAAGGCGTTGAAATTCCTTATCCGCACCATACCATTGTGAACAAGAAAGATGGGCAGCTGCTTTAAAAACCTTTCGATAGAAATTAAAACAATACCCGAGCAGGTTCAAAAACCGGTTAACATCAAGCCTTTTCTTTTTCCAGAATAATTTTCACACTTTCACACTGCGAATCACATATACAGTACCATGCAAAAAATAAGTGGCTTACTCTTCATCATCTTTACGGTGCTCTTTTCTGAACATGCAATGGCTCAACAAGTCATGACCCCTGAACTGTTGTGGAAAGTTGGGAGGGTGTCGGCAATAGGCCTAAGCGAAGATGCACAAATCCTGTATTACAAGGTGAGCACTCCCAATATGGAATCGAATGGTTTCGATACCAAAAAGTACCGCTACGATTTCAAAAGTGGGGATTCCAATGAAGTGGAGGAAACTCCTGGCCTCAAGAACAATGACCTGTCGCCTTCCGGCAATTGGCAGATTGTGCCCAGCAAAGAAAAAATTATCCAGGTGCTCGGAAAGGACCGCTACGGCGATGTGCCACAAAGCAATGC
>DAIOTP010000027.1:30229-30436 GCA_036751905.1 Cryomorphaceae bacterium | reverse complement strand
TGCCCGGGATAGGTCATTTCACTCTGTATGCGCTGTGAGAGGTCAAAGCTCAACACATCCGCTTGTTCATCGGTTACCTGGTCACTCTCCACCAATACGCGCAGTTCGCGTCCGGCCTGAATGGCGTAACTTTTCGTGACACCAGCATAGCTGAGGGCCATATTTTCAAGATCTTTCAAGCGTTTTATATAGCTCTCTACCACCTCA